>CAZLVY010000043.1:0-18690 GCA_964563125.1 uncultured Syntrophomonas sp.
TTTCCTCCCGGAGCAGCCAATATTCTTCCTGCTACTTCTTTTTGCATCATTAAAATAGCAGCTTGCAGATGGGTGCATTTTTCCAGCAGTTTAAAAATAATTAGGGTAGTAATGTTATAAGGTATATTGGCGCAAACTATATACGGTGGCACCTCATTTAATTTAAAAGCTCTTTTTAATTCAGATTCAATATCAGTTACCAGTATGTCTTGAAAAAGTAACTTTACATTCTCATAGGAACACAATACCTGCTTTAATACAGGCTCAAGGGATTTATCTATATCAATTGCCAGAACGCCTATATTATTAATAGCTAGCTCTTGAGTTAAAGCTCCTAAACCAGGTCCTATCTCTACAACATATCCACTCTGATTAGAATTTGCGTGATCAGCTATTTTTTTTAGAATATTACCATCTACTAAAAAGTTTTGTCCCCATCTCTTTTTTGGCTTAATGTCATTTTGTTGCATTAATTTATGCAATCCCGTAATAGTTGCCGGTTTATTCATTGTTTTACCTCTTTGCCTGTTTTAAAACTATTATACTATAATAATCCCTATATTCTTGAACAAACACAGGACAAAGAAAAACCCGAATTAAACATTCGGGTTAAGCTTAATTAAAAAGCAGGCATTTCCTGTTGTAGTTCTTTACCCAGTTTTTTAATATCAGTTTCGAAGCTTCGGATAGGCCTACCTTCAATTAGTCCTGCTGCTACATCATTTATCCTGCTTATTAAGCCAGGGTCACTGGTTACTAATACTTGTGTAATTCTAGGGTCTGCTCCTCGCAAGCGATTAGCAACTGTCTGTTTAATAGTTTTCATTTTTTCATCATTATTCATTAAGTTACTTTCCAAGGTCAACCCTGCCATAACTACTAAGCCATTTTGATTGGTGATAGTTGTATCTGTGTTTGTAATTAATTTGGAACCAGGAGCTAAACTTTCAGGCGTATTCATTCCCACGGTGCCAGGATTCGTAGTCATATTGTTATTATTGGCATTCGTACCAGTTGTCGAGCCGGGATTGGTTATGCTGTCTGTTGCTGGATTACTAGGTACGGTAGAGCGCGGCGCTGTATTGGGCATATTAGGCGCGACATTTGTAGCAGGATTATTGGTAGTGTCATTTGGTGTAATAGCAATACTTGATACTACAACAGATGCTTTGCTTACCCCTTCTACTTCTTCAGCTAAATTAGATAAACGTCCGGCCAAAACTCTTCTTTCATTTTCAGTCATTTCATTGCTTGTTTGATTCTGATTATTATTTTGTTCTGCCGGTCTTCTAGCCGCTTGCTGACATCCAACCAGTAAAATACTTAATACCAGAGTAAGGATTAAAAAGATAGTTATTTTTCTCCACATTTTTTATCACCTCCTTTAAATTCACCTTGCTATAGTTTTTTGTCTTTATAGCTATTTAAACCGAGGGAAAATTTGGTTAAAATAAAAAAATGCCTTCTGTCAAAACAGAAGGCATTTACCTTAAAGCCTAATCGAGTACATATACTTTGACTGTCCTTCGTCCCCAGCTAAGACACTGAGCACGATCTTCCATAAATAAATCGAGTCTGTCTCCTCTAATAGAGCCGCCTGTATCTGCTGCCTGAGCATATCCATAACCTTCCACATAAAGTCGGGTGCCTAGTGGAATTACTCCAGGATCAACAGCTACCAGACCTACGGCCGGTTGTTTACCGGTAGCAGTGCGGTTGCCGGTATAAGTATAGGCAGAAGCAACCATGTATCGGGCTTCTCTAAAATTGAGACTATTGCCGCTACGGGAAACATTAGTAATATTACCCATAGCTATTACCCGATTTACTGGTTCTGAAATGACTTTACTGTCAATTACTTCGCGTTTAACTTCTTGCCCATTATGATAAACAATTTTAACTGTATTTTGAGCTAAACCATTTTTTCCAGCTTGAACAGTACGGGTAAGACCCTTTTCCAGAGTGTCATCAATAGTTTTTTCTATCCCAAATTCAACTGACTCCTCAACCTGAATTTGTTCCGAAGATACTCTTATAACTTCAATTTCCTGATCAGGTTTGGTTTTTTCGGTAAGAACGGTTTTAACAACATCTTCTCTGCCCAACTCAAAACCTGCCAGCTTGATAGCTTCTTTGATAGTTATCGGAGTGGAAATAACCTCTCTGGTCTGACCATCAGCAATTATTTTAACTTTAAAAGCCCTGGTCACAATTATTTGCGCGTCCTTTTCCAGCACACTGGTTAGTGCCGGTTGTACTTTATCTTTCTCCTCTAAATTTATTTGGTTTTTCTCTAAAACATCTGCTACTGTTCGCGCAAAATAAGCGCGTGTCTCGATTTTTTCACCATCTACCAGGATGGTAACTGGCTTTTGTAAGGCAAAGAATTGGCTTCCCAGGAGTAACCCTATGCTGATTAGTCCAGCTAACAGGTAAGTCCTCTTCTTAGACCACACAAGCATTTTTTTCATTCCTTTCTTTTTCCATACCAAAAAATTTGTTATGGAAGATCCTCTACATTTTAAACAAATGGTTAGCAAAATGTCAAACTGCTACCATTTAATGTAAGTATGACCTGCTAATATAACATTTAAACTTTTTTAAAAATACTTTCCTCTATTGCATATTATTCATATTCAAAAAAAAAGTTTGTTATTAAGGAATTATATGGAAAATGCTGTGTTATTGTTTTATGCGGAAAACCCTGTGAGCATTTAAAGTGGTCTGATAAGCTATTTCCTCGATAGTCTTTTGCCGTAACTTGGCAATTTTTTCTGCTACCAATAAAACATTTGCAGGTTCGTTGGTTTTTCCCCGATATGGTTCGGGGGTTAAATAGGGGCAATCTGTCTCCACTAGTAATCTGTCTAAAGGCATCTTAGCCGCTACTTCATGAGTCTTTTTCGCATTCTTAAAAGTTACCGGCCCAGCAAAAGAAATATGTAACCCGAGCTTCATTAATTCTACTGCTAATGGCATGTGCCCGGAATAACAATGCATTATGCCCCCATTTACGCCACCTCTTTCCGCTTTTAAGGTGTCCAAAACCTCCTGGTGAGCATCCCGGTCATGTATCACTACCGGTTTATTTAATTCTCTGGCAAGTTTAAGCTGCGCTAGAAAAGCTTTTTGCTGAACTTCCTGAGGTGATAAATTACGATAAAAATCCAAACCTATTTCACCAATTGCCACTACTTTCGGTTGGCACCCCAAATCATACAGTTTGGCCAATAAATTGTCATCAAGCTCTTTCGAATCATGCGGATGTACTCCTATAACGGCGTATACTTCCTTATATTTTCGGGCCAGGTTTAAAGCTGTAACCGAGGATTCATAGTCATAACCTATACAAACTACTTTTTCTACTCCGTTATCTGCTGCCCTTTTTAAGACCGCCTTAACATCCTGATAAGCTTCATCCTGCAAATGGGCATGGGTATCAACTAACATGTGGTCTCCTCCTGTTTTGTGGTAATTACTTTACCCGGTTTCCGGCACTAATATCACTCTGTATCATCAATACCTCTACGTTATCCGCATCTGAGGCAGCCAGAATCATGCCTTCAGACAGTGTTCCTCTAAGCTTTGTCGGTTTTAGGTTGGCTACAATTACTACCTTTTTGCCAATCAGCTGTTCGGGTTCATAGTGGCGGGCAATGCCTGCTACAACTGTACGCTCTTCTTCTCCTACCTTTACTCTCATAATCAATAGCTTGTCAGCCTTTTCCATCTTTTCGCAAGCAATAATCTGCGCCACTCTTAAATCAAGGCGAGCAAATTCTTCAATGGTCACATATTCTTTTTCCTTTACCGGTTCAACTTCAGTAACTGGTTGTAAATTATCATTTAATTGTTCTTTATTTTCTTCCATTTTTGCATCCATTATTTTCTCCTCCATCTGTTTTAAATCTATTCGGGGAAAAAGCACTTCCCTTTTAATAACCTGAGCTCCTACCGGGCTAATACCCCACTCGCCGGCAGCCTCCCATTCAATTTCCTGCGGATTTACAAAAATGTTTAGCTGTTCATTTGCCCGCGAAGGTAACTGAGGCATAGTGGGAGCCATTAGAACTATTGCAATCCTTATACATTCAACCAGATTATATAAAACTGTCCCTAAACGGTCTTTTTGTTTAGCCTCTTTTGCCAAACGCCATGGTTCAGTTTCATCAATATATTTGTTAGCGCGGGAGATTAATTTTAAGCTGCTGATTAAGTAAGAGGAAAAATCCAATTTATCTAGCTTGGATGTAGCTTCTTGATAAGCTTGTGCCGCAGCTTGTTTTAATTCCTCATCTACAGGCTCTGCCTGCAACGGCTCTGGTACTTTTCCGGCAAAGTACTTGATTATCATCGCCGCCGTTCGGCTGATCAGATTACCTAAATCATTGGCCAAATCTGAATTTATACGGTTAACCAGCATTTCCTCGGAATACATGCCATCCTGACCATAGCTCATTTCTTTGACTAAATAATAGCGAATAGCATCTACACCATATTTCTCTACTAATATTTGAGGGTCTATAACATTGCCTTTCGACTTTGACATTTTGCCCCCATCTAACATAATCCAACCATGGGCAAATACTTTTTTTGGTAAAGGTAAATTTACCGCCATCAGCATAATAGGCCAAATGATAGCATGGAAGCGTAAAATATCTTTGGCCATTAGATGCACATCTGCCGGCCAGTATTTAGAAAACAGCTCCTCATCCTGAGCGTATCCTATCCCTGTCAGATAATTAATTAAAGCGTCAAACCATACATAAACCACATGCTTTTCATTAAAAGGAACAGGAATGCCCCATTTAAAAGTAGTCCGGGAAACGCACAGGTCTTCCAGCCCGCCTTTAATAAAATTAACAACTTCATTACGCCTGGATTCGGGTTGAATAAATTCAGAATGGTTATTAATATGTTCCAGCAAACGGTCAGCATATTTAGCCATTTTAAAGAAGTAGCTTTCTTCTTTTAATAGTTGAACCTCACGTTCACAATCAGGACATTTGCCATCTACTAACTGCCTTTCCGTAAAGAAAGTTTCACAGGGAAGACAGTACCAACCTTCATATTCTGAGATATAAATATCACCCTGGTCATAGACCTGTTGAAATAATTTCTGCACCACCTGCTGATGTCTACCTTCAGTGGTCCTGATAAAATCAGTGTTGGTTATTAAGAGGGTATCCCATAGCCGGCGGATATTGCTAACTATTTCGTCTGTATAGGCCAGCGGTGTCATATTCTTTTCCCCCGCTGCTTTTTCTATTTTTTGCCCATGTTCATCAGTACCTGTCAGGTAAAAAACCTCATATCCCTGCATTCTTTTAAATCTTGCTATACAGTCTGCAGCTACCGTCGTATATGCATGGCCAATATGAAGATTGTCGCTGGGATAATATATAGGTGTAGTAATATAAAAGTTTTTATTTTTCCGCATGATTGGTCCCTCCACAAATTTTTAAACTAAGCTGTTCCATTTTCTTATTAACAGTCGGATTCATTTATTCTGCGGTATATGTTGTATAGTTTACCACAAAAATCCCTTCATATGCTCATGTTATAAGCACCTATCAGTACCTCTTCATCTTTAATTAGTTGAATGCAAAATTTATACATTAAAGCCTTTTATATGTTTTTTTGTCCATAAATGTTGAAATATACTTGACTAATTCTACCATCTTTGGTATATTTGCCATGGATTAAATTAACAAGGAGGATTTACCGTAAATGTTGAAATCAACAGGAGTAGTAAGGAAAGTTGACGAATTAGGCCGCATAGTTATTCCCATTGAACTTAGAAGAACCATGGGTATCGAAGAAAAAGACGCTCTGGAAATCTATGTAGACAGCGAAAAAATAATTTTAAAAAAATATGAACCAGCTTGTATTTTCTGTAGTAATGCGGAGGATGTAGTAAATTACAAGGGTAAAAACATCTGCAAAAGCTGTCTAACTCAATTAAGCAAACAAGTTGGTTAGTTATCATTTTCGACAAAGTATTTATACAAGATCGCTTTTTTGATTTGATATTCCCGGGCCTTATTTTTTAAGGCCTCTTTTTTATCCATACCCGACCGCATAAGCTCTTTTACTTCCTCTGTTATTACTTGGATGTCAGGTGGTTCATTACTCTTTTCTACCCCCGCTATTAATAAACAGATTTCTCCTCTGGGGGGATTTACGCCAAAATACTCTTTTAGTTCTTCAGCCCGGCCTCGCTTTACTTCCTCAAATTTTTTTGTCAGTTCACGTACTATTACCAACTTACGGTCAAAACCTAATACCGCTTCTATATCAACTAAAGTTGCCAATAAGCGATGTGGTGCTTCATACAAAATAACGGTTCTGGTCTCAGTTAAATACTGCTGTAAACTTTGCCTTCTCTTCCCTGAGCGCACCGGCAGGAAACCGGCAAAAATAAATGAAGTACTATCCAATCCTGAAATGGACAGTGCGGCAATTAAGGCTGACGGACCTGGAATAACTTCGATTCTAATATTTTCAATAATTGCTCTCTTCACTAACAATTCTCCGGGGTCGGAAATGCTAGGCATCCCGGCATCGGTAACCAAAGCTATGCTTTTCCCTGTCAATAGCTGCTCTATTAAAAAGTCTTCTTTTTCCTGTGTGCTATGTTCATGATAGCTGACCAGCCTTTTTTTAATTTTGTAACGATTTAGTAATTTAATAGTATGGCGGGTATCCTCACAGGCAATTAAGTCAACTTGACGCAAAGTTTTTAGTAATCTGATACTTACATCTTCCAAATTACCTATTGGTGTGCCACAAACAAAAAGTACTGCCATTTATAATCAACTCCTGTCTTCCCCATCAATTAAATTATACATCTGCGTAATCTCCTGACTGTATTTCCCTTGTTCAGTATAAATAATTAACGGTGGCAAAATTTTCGGAAGCCTGTTTCCATCTTTTTCTCCCTCGAGCAAAAATAATTTAGCTTTTTCATCTAAACATGAATGGATAAAGCGAATTCTGTTTGCGGCTATTCTCTGGGTTGAAAAAAGTTGCAGGACTTCTTGTAATCTATCACAAGTGTAGATTATACAAAGTTTACCTCCTGGGATAAGAATATATCTTGCCGCAGCAATTATTTGTTCAAGGTCAACTAAAATTTCATGCCGGGCAACTGCCTTCTCAAGGTTTTGGCTCAAATGTCCGCTTCCTTTTTTCCAAAAGGGCGGATTACAGGTGACAATATCTGCAAATGAAGGATGCAAAACCTCGCTAATATTTTTTATATCTCCTTTTATAATTCTGATCCGTTGTTGTAAACTATTATATTTAACGCTACGCTCTGCTCTGCTTAGCATTTCTGCCTGAATTTCCACACCGATTATTTTAAGGTCGGGTTTGCGATATGATAGAAGATGAGGAATTATAGCATGACCTGTACCTAAATCAACCGCTTCTTTAACTCCAATCAATTGGGGGAAATATGCTAATAGGACCGCATCAATAGAAAAGCGATAACCTCTGAGAGGTTGAATTAAACGCATTCCGCCAATTAATAAGTCGTCTAAGCTCTCAGTTTCAGGATTGAAAATATTTGTTAGTTTCGACACTAGGTTACTCCCTGCTCATAAAGGCTATACAAAAGAGGCACTCATCCTGTCTCGGCATACCATAAGCCATAGAACAAATATGATAACCTTCTTTATAAATACTGCCCAAGTTTTCGTAACCTTCCGCCCGCAAAAGTATGGAGGGATATTCTAATTGTTGCTCTTCTTCCCGGACCTTTGCTCTTTCTAAAATAGTTACTCTTTCTTTTAATTCACCAACTTCAATCGTCAGTTCCCGAATAATCATCTTCAATTCTTGTAACGTTTTCTCCATTTTTGCACCCCTTTGCTCCCCTGGGCTCATATAGCTCTGACTCGAATTTAAGACAGCACATCAAGCGCCCACAGATACCTGATATTTTAGTGGGATTAAGCGACAAATTTTGTTCCTTAGCCATACGAATAGATACTGGTTCGAACTCACCTAAGAAACCATTGCAACAGAGGACCCGCCCACAGGCAGCAATTCCTCCCAGCATTTTTGCTTCATCCCGCACGCCAATTTGGCGTAACTCAATCCTGGTTTTAAATATTGCTGCCAAATCTTTGACTAATTCACGAAAATCAACTCGCCCTTCAGCGGTAAAATAGAAAATAATTTTGCCCATATCAAATGTATATTCAACATCTATTAGTCGCATAGGCAGTTGGTGTTCCCTTATCTTTTGAGAACATATTTCCAAGGCCTCTTTTTCTTTTTCCTTATTAGCCCGATAAATCTTTTGATCTGCTGCACTAGCCCTGCGCAGCACTTTTTTCAAGGGCATTACCAGTTTATCTTCGCCTACTTCTTTTTTCCCTAAGGCCACAATTCCGTACTCAATTCCTCGAATTGTCTCTACTACTACTTCATCACCAGGGACTAAATCAATATTTTCACTATCAAAGTAATATATTTTTCCGGCTGGTTTAAATCTAATACCTGCTACCCACGCCAATCTAATGACCTCCTCTATTTCCACCCAATAGGTAGAACTTAAATTATTATGCTAGTCTTGCAAAGCTTCCCATATCGCCCAACATATATTGAGGTTTATAGAAAGTGCATTAACATTACTGCGATAAAGCTCGCGCAGATTATTAATCTGGTTAATTGCTTTTTTTATCTTTGCTTCATTAACCGGTTTAACCGCTGCGGTTATTTCAATATTTACAGGTATGACCAATAATTGTTCCTGACCCGTTAACTGATAAATATAAACATCCCTTAATACTGTTTCCAACATACTGCTGATTAAGTCAGGATCTAATTCCATTTTTTCAGCCGAATCGTAAACCCCGATTAATTCTCCGGTGGCTAAATCTGTAACAATATTCTGGGCAATATCCCACCTATCCGAGAAATTATCCTCACTAGCATACCGTAATGCTGCACTTATGTTACCACTTGCCAAACGCGATGCCCTATAAGCTCTTTCTGCTTCCACACCTCGATCCAGCAATAGTTTCTCAATAGTCTGTTCATTTATGCCGTAAAAGCGAATCAACTGACAACGAGATAAGATTGTCTCTAAAATACGGTTCTCATCAGAGACTAATATTATTATGGCATACTTGGGTGGTTCCTCCAGTATTTTTAATAACGAATTAGCTACTTCATTTCTCATCAAATGCGCATCCCGGATAATTATTACCCGCCGTTGTGCACGGTAAGGTTTAAGTGCTAACCACGGTTCTATTTCACCTGTAATTTGCTCTTTAATTATAACGGTTTTGTCGGCTCTTTTTTCAATTATTAACAAATCCGGGTGCATATTGTCTCTAAAAAACAGATGGGCATCTTTATCACTCTGGCTTATAATGCTCTGGGCAAAGGCTTTCGCCGTATGCATTTTACCAACCCCTGCCGCACCTATAAAAAGATAGGCATGGCTTATCGTACCTGTCTCCAGACTTTTGTTCAGTAATTTAACGGCTTGCTCCTGTCCTGCCACACTGCTAAGATAACTCATTATATCCCCCACCTGTTGGTTATTAAATCTCTAATATATTCCATAGCCTCCCTTTCCACAGCTTCTACTTCTTTATCCGCCGCTATTACTTTGATGCGCTCGGTTTCCTCACCTGCCATTTGCAAGTACCCTTTTCTTACTTTTTGTTGAAAAGCGATGCCTTCTTTTTCTAACCTATCAGGTATATCAGTCTTCTTCCGCTTTTGCCCTTCCCGTGGGTCAATGTCTAAAACCAAGGTTATATCGGGCTTCAAGCCTCCTGTACACAAAAAATTAAGCTCCTGCAAAAATATTATATCCAGGCCGCGGCCGAAACCTTGATACGCTATAGTGGAATCCATAAAACGATCGGCAATTACTATGTTGCCATTTAGTAAGGCTGGTTTTATTACTTCTTCTACTAATTGAGAACGGGCAGCGGCATATAAAATGGCTTCAGTTTTGGAAACAATACCTTCATTTTTTACATCTAAAAGTAGTTCGCGAATTTTTTCTGAAATAAATGTCCCGCCTGGTTCGCGGACACTTACCATCCGATACTCAGACTGCAATTGTTTTAAAATATATTCTTTTAAGGTAGACTTGCCGCTACCATCAATTCCTTCCAGACTAATAAAAATTCCTTTTGCCATTTTTGAATTCGCTTTCCTTTCTCTGCTAAACTTAGTTTAAACATCGATTACCGTTATATAATTCAACTCCGGATCCTTAAGTCCCTGCAACCTTGCTTTACCTACTTTAATATACTGCAAATAATCAAAGGTTTGCGGGGTGATAGCTTCACCTGGCAAAAGGCAGGGAATTCCGGGTGGATATACCGCCACTATTTCTCCTGCTATCTGCCCCTGACATTCGCTAAACTTAACCATTCGTTTGGGAGCAAAAAAAGCCTGACGGGGAGATAAAATGACCTTGGGCCAGGGAGGAAGTTTAATTGCGACAGCCGGTGCAGGAGATGCTAGATATTTCGCTGCTACTGACTGTAAAGCTTGATAAAGCTTTTCCCAGTCTTCTGCCTGGTGAAAAAGTGACATCATAGCTAAAATAATTTTCTCCTCTGCTAACTCAATTTGAATATTATACTCTGAGCGTAATAAACAGCCGAGCTTAAACCCGTTTAGTTTAAGCCCTTCAACATTAATTAATACTTTAAGGGGATCCACTCCTGTAACACCAGGGAAACTAAGTAATTCTTCGTCAAGACATTTTAACCCTTTAATTGTATTTATCTTACTTTTATAATGCCTGGATAAAAGTAAAGCTTGCTCAAGCAGATATTGCCCTCTGGTCATCATCAATTCCCGCGCCAGATCCAGTGACGCTAAAATAGGATAAGAGGGACTGGTAGTAGTAATAAGATTGAATGCTGCCTCAATTCTCCCCCAGGGGGCCTGTGCCCCGCCGTGCAATACCGCCCCTTGATTCAGCACCGGCAAGTTTTTATGTAAGCCATTAACTACTGCATCAGCACCACTTTTAAGAGCCGCAGCAGGATACTCGGAGTGAAATGGAAAATGCCCGCCATGAGCTTCATCTATATAAAGCAGCTTTCCGCTCTCTCTGGTAATCCGCGCTATTGCTTCGATGTCACAGGTTGTACCATAATAACTGGGACTGGTAATAAATACTGCCTCTACCTGCGGATGATTTTTTAACTGCTTTATAATTTCTTGCGTCAGTACGGAAAGAGCGATGCCAAGATTGGTTTCTATCTGTGGAAGGAAATATATCGGCCAGGCGCCAGATAAAACCAGTCCTCCATAAAAAGAATTATGCGCATTGCGTGGCACTAAAACAGATGCAGACGAATTTAAGCTTAAAAACAGAGTATGAATGCCTGAAGTTGCTCCATTAACCAAAAAAAGACTGTTTCTAGCATCATAAGCCTTTGCTAATAATTGCCGCGCTTCTAAAATAGCTCCCCGGGGTAAATGTAGGTCATCAAGCCCGGGCACTTCCGTTACATCCAATCTGGCTACAGACTGTAATTCTGCAATCAAACCTTGTCCACCTATATGGCCAGGCATATGAAAGCGGCAGTTATTTTCCTGACAATAGTTTTTTACGACTTCATAAATAGGTGTCCTGCCCAAATTTATACCCTCTTCATAAACAATTATTTTATACATTATTTAGATTTACATTTTTATTATTTATTCTAACTTATAACTCTGCTACGGTAAAAATTATGGGACACCTTATTTCATGACCGCTTTAATTTTATTCATTATTTCCACATAATGGGCTGTTTCTAAATTAAGATTTACTATTTCCATTTCGCAGGACTGACAGAGAAACCACCTTTTTATTTTCATGCCACCAATAATACCTGCTGTCGGTACCTGTTGGCAAATAGAGCATACAGGCAATAATTTGCCACCGCTATCATCAATATCACGGGCAGTTTTCACTATCACGATTATACACTTCCTTGCCTGTTAACTAGATTAAAATATGCCTGTTTAATTTAAAAGGTTAAGCATTATTGCAGGTAAAAATATCCTTGACATTCAAAATATCTATTCGTCCTCCAGAAGTAAAAGCTGCTGATTTAATTTTCCCCACTCCTGAATAGCTTCTTCCAATTTTTCTAATATTATTTGATACTGTTTGGGTAAATCTATAGAACTTTGCTCATCCTGGTAGGTTTCTTGCTCTGATAAGACCTTTTCCATGTATTGTTGCTGTTCTTCCATAACCGTAATATCTTCCTCTAAACTGCTAATAGCCCGCATTAGCTGCCGGCGGTTTTTCTCGCGTTCTTTTTGCTTGAGGCGCAATTCCTGCTCAATGGACAGCTTATTTTGCTTGGCTTGCTTCCGCTGCTCAAGCGGCAACTCAAGAAGCAGCTTTTTTTCCGTATAATAACTGTAATTACCCCAATAGCGAGTTATCTTTCCTGCGCATAAAACCAGTGTCTGGTCAGCAACATAATCAATGAAATAACGGTCATGGGAAACAAACAAAATAGTACCGGGATATTCTTTGAGCATCTCGGCAGTTGCCTGGCGGCTATCTATATCCAAATGATTGGTAGGTTCGTCCAATACCAGAAAATTAGCACCCGATAAAATCAGTTTTAATAAAGTAAGTCGTGCCTGTTCTCCGCCGCTTAAATCGCCGATTTTTTTAAAGACATCATCACCGCTAAAAAGCATACTTCCTAAATAAAGACGGGCTTCGCCTAAAGTCAAAGCAAAATTATCTATTATTTCATTTAAGACCGTACCATCATGTTTGAGATTTTCATGTTCCTGAGAAAAATAGCCGATATCAACCTGGCTTCCTTTTCTTATTAAGCCTCCATCTGATGGTAAATCACCTGCAATTATCTTGAGCAAGGTAGTTTTTCCGCTGCCATTGGCACCGATTAAAGCCAGTTTTTCGCCTTTTCTAATCTGTAAATCAATCTTATCTAAAATTGCCTCACACGAGAAATACTTGCTGACAGCTTCGATATGCAAAACTTCTTGTCCGCTATCTCTTTTCAGCTTAATTGGTTTGCTGCTCCAGGTTTGAATTTGTTCTGGCGCTGCCAGTTTTTCCAATCGGTCCAGTTGGGACTGACGGCCGCGGGCCTGTTTGGATTTAATGCCCGCTTGATATCGGCGTATGAAAGCTTCAGTAACTTCGATCTTCTCCTGCTGTTGTTCGTAGGCGCGCTGCAAAGCTATATCTGCAGCTTGTCTTTTCTCCACATAGGCAGAATAGTTGCCGACAAAACTTTGGAGCCTTCCCCCTCTAATTTCTGCTACGCGAGTAGCAACCTTATCTAAAAACATGCGGTCATGGGAAACTATCAGTATGGTACCCGGATAGTTAATTAAATAGCTTTCCAGCCATTCCACTGATGGCATATCCAAATGGTTGGTAGGCTCGTCTAACAGAAGCACCTCCGGACTCAGCGCTAATAACCGTGCCAAATGAAGTCGGGTTTTTTCACCGCCGCTAAAATTGGAGAGCGGCTTATGGAAGTCTGCTTCTTTAAACCCTATTCCCAATAAAACTTTTTTAGCCAAACTTTCACACTGATATCCATCTGCCTGTTCATAAATGGCAGTAACCTTGGCATATTCATCCATCAGTTTTTGTAGCTTTTCTCCGCTCCAAGCGGCCATTTGTTTTTCCATGTCCAAAAGTCTCTGGCGAATTTGCAGTATAGCAGTAAAACTTTCCATTACCGCATCCCAGACTAGCGTATCGGGTGCCTGCTCGCTCATCTGTTCCAGATAACCTGTAGTTATATCAGCTTTTTTTGTAATCTCACCGGCATCCGGTTGAATCTGACCAGTAATGCACCTTAGTAAAGTTGTTTTGCCACTTCCATTACTGCCGATAAGCGCCAGTCGTTCTCCCTCATTTATGCTAAGCGAAATATCTTTGAATAAATCCTGCCCCCCAAAAGACTTGGCAATCTTGTGCAATTGTAATACTATCATTAATACCCACCTGTAATAAAGTAAATGTGTTTTGCCCTTTTACGTAAACTTATTTTGTGAATATAGCTCCACCAAAAAGTAACCCTGCAATAAGCATGAGACGAAACGCCTGCCAGTAAGTAATTTACTTTAAATTAAAGACGTCTGGCATCGTCATATTCCATAACCATTGAAAAAGGGCTACCACTAAAAAGAAAAATCCAACTACCAGCGGAATAATTATAAATATATTTTGTGGTATCAAATTAACCACTCCTTTTCTTATCCTACCTATATTCTACACGATTTATTGTGTTTGTTTAAATGTGTCTAGTTTAACAACCAATAAAAAAGGAAACTTCCTCCGGCAATACGCCTTCAAAAATTTCCTTAATTAATATCTGTGCGGTTATTTATCTTTCTTTAGTCCGTGGGGAAACCGTTACTCTTTCTCCTCCCTGCCCTTTAACTAAGACTCTGGCAAACTCTGCAGCACCCTGAGAGGTCAAAGCCTTTGCTTCTTCTGTACTGTTCTTGCAGGTAAGCTTTATCCATGGCCCATCGTCAAAAAATACTCCTTCAGGATTACAGCAATTACCTAGTTGGAGTTTAACCTCAACTACTGATGAACTGTCATTTTGCACTAAAAAAGTAATCATTTTTTTGGGTCCCAGTGGTATTGCCTGAGATTCAATAACACGACATCCGCCAGAACAGGGAATCTGCAGTTCCTCGCATTCATATATATCCATTACCCCATCTATAAACTCAACCTGCAGTTGTGGCCAAGTACTACTATCCGGCCAGTTCTTGCTCCTGAAAGCTACCAATGAATTGATTAATTCATTACCAATGAGTATAAGGCCATTATTAGGAATAGAACCATCATACCAACCGCTAGCCAGACAGGTAATATCCATTTTCACTCTGCAAAGCGGTGTCTGTGATGAAATAACCATTCGCCCGTCAGCACAATCACCAAATGCCGGGCAATTATTCCAGGTGACCTCGCACTGGCACCAATTGTTTAATAATCGGTGGGCAGTAACATCAATCCAATCTTCAACCTCATTGCGATACATATAAAGTAATAATTCTGCCTTAACAATGGTGCTGGTTGCAGGAATAGATCTCAAATCAAAAAATAGCAGGGACCTGTATCTATCACCTGCCTGCAAATAGCGGCTGACATATAATGAATCATAATGTCCAAAATTAGCATCTTGATACCATTCAGCAATAAAAGTATTCATTTTGGGCAACAAAGTGATAGTAGCCATACATTCACCTCCCTATCCTTTATATAGCATTCTTCAAAGAATGTTGCCTATTGGTGTTGAAAATATGGACGTACATTATCATTAACCCTCGAACCCGGGAAAATCCCGGGTTCTTTCGGTTAACTAAACTAGTATTCGTCGTAGTCGTAAGCCAGAGGACCTACTGCCAGTGCATTTATGGATGGATTAGTTATGGCAGTACAATCTACGCCTTCGCTTTCAACATTGGTCAGTTCTACTGTATAGTATGCACATCCCGGGCAGGCGTCGCATTCACACCAGGTAAACCCAAAAGAGTCTACGGTTTCAAACTCATCATTATCATCAAAGTCTCTTTCGAAATTCCAGGTAGCCAGCGGGATCTTGCAACCTCCTACATAAGTTTTACTCAATTGGAAAGTTAAGCGCAGATCATCCTCGTCGTTTTCTCTGAACTTTATAATGCTGGAAAAGTCAACTTTCACAGTAGCTTTTTT
Organism: uncultured Syntrophomonas sp.; assembly: GCA_964563125.1. Lineage (GTDB taxonomy): Bacteria > Bacillota > Syntrophomonadia > Syntrophomonadales > Syntrophomonadaceae > UBA1368. The sequence continues at coordinate 15,713 of CAZLVY010000043.1, forward strand.
CAACTCTGAGGTATCTATTGCTACACTGGCAATAACATAGGGATTAAACAACTGAGAATTATTCTCGCTATGAGCAGGAATAATCAGGCCGCTTCCATTTCCACAGCTTAGAATGGTTTGATTAATTTTGGGACGGGGATAAGGACGGCACTCTCTGCATCCATCTTCGTTGTAACGAGTCATTTTCATTCCTCCTGTTTTTTTACTAAAAAAGCCTTTCCCCAAATACAGCAATCCGCTTTTTTCATTTGGTTAATAGCTTTTCTAATACAGTTTATTAACCTTCTAGTAGAATTGTTACATTGTTTGACAATATTACCAAAATAAATTAGTGCTTATATATTGTGGCTACTGTGGTAAATAATTGTCTAAATACTTTGTCGTTTTTGTCTGTTCTTAATATAAATTTCACGCCTCATATTTTATTTTCTTAAAAATGTAAAGTTAGCTTGACATTTTTTATGATTCTATTATAATTATTGTAAAGCATGCTTTACTTTATTAGGTGGTGATGGAATTGAAAAATCGCTTACGCCAATTGAGGGAAGAAAGGAATCAAACCCAAGAAGATTTGGCAGTAATGGTTGGAGTATCAAGACAAACAATAATCTCCTTGGAAAAAGGCAAATATAACCCATCTCTTTCTTTAGCCTATTTGCTGGCAAAAAGCTTTAGCTTGAGTATTGAAGAAGTCTTTATTTTTGAAGAGGAAGGAGTGATTGGAAAATGAATACTTTTAATAGCAAACCAGCCTTCATAGTAACAATTCTTATTCTTTTTGGAACAGGCGTATGGTTGATACTGAATGGTGATACTGGTTTTGGCAGCGGTTTAATCGGTGCTACGATAGGGGTAACAGCAGTCCGCTGTCTTAAAGCGCGGAAGCTTAGGGAATTGCAAGCCAAGGGATTGAATCCTTATGATGAAAGAATAATTTTTATTTCAGATAAAGCATCTCGTCTTACATTATCAATTAGTGTCTTACTGGCAGCCTGTTTTATATTGCTCGGTTCTGTTTTTGGACCAGATGTGCAGGTAAACCCTTATAATTTTTTAGGGTTTTGTATCGCCATCTTAACACTTATATATTTAATTTCTTACTATCACTATAGTAAGAGTAATTAATGCAAAAATTCACCTATTGCAATGCGCAAAAGGTGAATTTATATTCTTATACTACTTTTTAATCCCCATCAATCATGTTTCCTATGCTACCTAATATAGACCCTTCCTCTTTTCGCCCAGGTCCGGCCTGACTCATAATACGGTCAGCAAGACGGCTAAACGGAAGCGACTGCAGCCAAACCGTCCCTGGTCCACTCAGAGTAGCGAAAAACAAACCCTCTCCTCCGAAAAAGACAGACTTTATACCTTTAACCATTTCGATATCATATTTTACTGTTTTAGTCAGAGCAACCAGACAACCTGTATCAACCCGCAGAACTTCTCCTGCACTTAATTCCTTTTGATATATAGTGCCCCCTGCATGGACGAAAGCCCAACCGTCCCCTTCCAGCTTCTGCATGATAAATCCTTCCCCGCCAAAGAAACCGACCCCTAATTTACGTTTGAAATCAATACCGACAGATACCCCTTTTGCCGCGCATAGGAAAGCGTCTTTCTGGCAGATGACCTTGCCGTGAAACTGTTTAAGGTCAAGGGCGATAATCTTGCCGGGATATGGTGCGGCAAAGGAAACCTTCTTCTTGCCCTGACCCTGGTTGGTGAAAACCGTCATAAATAGGCTTTCTCCGGTTAACAAGCGTTTACCCGCGGAAAAAAGTTTGCCTGTTAGTCCAGCGCCGGTCCCTTTATCAGAGCCATCCCCAAAAATGGTTTCCATTTGAATGCCTGCTTCCATATACATCATGCCTCCGGCTTCAGCAACTACACTCTCCCCAGGATCCAGTTCAATTTCCACATACTGCATTTCGTTTCCATAAATCACATAATCAATATCATGCGCCATTGCAGTGCTCTCCTTTCCCTAAATTGAATCATTTCAGCTAAGGCATTCCACATCTTCGCTAAAATTCCTGCCTTACTCATATGAAAATCCGTAGTTACTACACTGACTTTTTCCAGAGATAATAAAACTTTTCAAGCAGCAAGTTCAGATAATTAGTTGGATGACTCAAGCTCTTCTCCCAAAATAATATTGCTATTTTCTTATATTATTACAAAAATTTTGTGGGCATGGAGGCAGATGAATAGCCAGTCATATGCGGGATCGTCTGCAATCCTTTGGTTATTAATAGTTTGGAAGTACCTTGAGCCAGAATTTTTTCTTTTTCATCAGTAACCAGAACTTGTGATAGGCATATAGTTCTACCTATTTTAATTCTTTCACCTCGGGCGATTATCACCCCTTCTTTGACTGAAGCCATATTATTAACATTTACATCCATAGTAATAAGTCCCACATCTTCAGGCAATTCTGGATATGGCGCCCAGTAAGCTGCCGTATCAATAATAGAAGCATATACCCCCCCCTGAATGGCAGCATAAGGAGATAGATGTTTGTTCTTAATATCTATTTTTACTACACAGTAGCCTATGTCCATATCCTCAACAACCATAGATAGATTTTGGAAAAACGGCCCCTTATTAATCAATCTGATTAATTCCTTAATATGTAGCGGATTAAGTTCCATTATAACTACCCTCACTTTATAACCAAATAATTAACCTGAAATCAAGCAGGTAAGTCATTGTTTGCGTCTTTTCTCATATTTGTCACCCATTATTAATCCCAGAGCGCCTCCTGCACCCATAAATGGAATTAAAAGCGCGCTATATGTCACTCCCTGTGCAGCATAAATTATGCCCCCAATAATTACCGTAATAATTATTAATCCCAAGGGAAGATAGTACTGATTCTTATCTTTCAAATCGTCACCCCACAATGTCTATTTACTTATATATTCAACTTTCGCAGTTGACTTGACCTAAAGCTTATGCAGCAAAACAAAAGGTTA
>CAZLVY010000044.1:0-9019 GCA_964563125.1 uncultured Syntrophomonas sp.
GGGTTTGCGATAATTAATTTGATAAAGGAGTAAAAATAAAAATGTCTAGCGATGACTCAGCATTACCAGTAAATTTTATTCAAAACGTAATCACTCGGGATTTAGAAGAAAACAAGAATAATGGCAAGGTGCACACCAGATTTCCGCCTGAGCCTAATGGTTATCTGCACATAGGACATGCCAAGTCTATTTGCCTCAATTTTGGTCTGGCACTGGCTAATAATGGTCTGTGCAATTTGCGCTTTGATGATACTAACCCCAGCAAAGAAGAAGTAGAATACGTCGATTCCATCATGAATGATGTGAGATGGCTCGGTTTTGACTGGGATGATCGACTTTTTTATGCTTCTGATTACTTTGAACAGCTTTATCAGTATGCAGTAAGCCTTATAAAAGCCGGTAAAGCATATGTATGTGAACTAAATGCGGAACAGATCCGCGAATATCGCGGGACACTTACTGAAGCCGGGCGTGAGAGCCCTTACCGTAACCGTTCGGTTGAAGAAAACCTGGATTTGTTTACCCGCATGCGGGCCGGAGAATTTGCCGACGGATTTTGCGTGTTAAGAGCCAAGATAGATATGAGTTCACCTAATATGAATATGCGTGACCCGGTCATATATAGAATACTGCGCGCCACACATCATAGAACCGGTGATAAATGGTGTGTATATCCCATGTACGATTATGCCCATCCCTTATCAGATGCTTTGGAAAACATTACTCATTCGGTTTGTACGCTGGAGTTTGCTGATCACCGGCCTTTATATGACTGGTGTGTTGAAAATGTTGATTATTCAGGTGAAGCCGAAAGCCGCCCGCAGCAAATAGAATTTGCCCGCTTAAACCTGACTTATACAGTAATGAGCAAAAGAAAACTGCGTGAGTTAGTGGAAGGCGGATTTGTAGACGGTTGGGACGACCCCCGTATGCCTACTATCAGTGGCTTGCGGCGCCGGGGTTATACTCCTTCAGCCATTCGTGACTTTTGTGAGCGCATCGGCGTTGCCAAGCGTAACAGCACCGTTGATATTGCATTTTTGGAGCATTGTATCCGTGAAGAATTAAATGCCAATGCTCTCAGGGTAATGACCGTTTTGCGTCCCTTGAAAATAGTAATTGAAAACTATCCCGAAGGTCAGGTGGAATATCTGGAGACTGACAACAATCCGGAAAATGAAGCAATGGGTAAAAGAAAAATGCCTTTTTCCCGGGAAATATTTATTGAACAGGAAGACTTTATGGAAAATCCGCCTAAGAAGTTTTTCCGTTTAACCCCGGGCGGTGAAATAAGGTTAAAAAGTGCTTATATTATAAAATGCGAACAGGTTATTAAAGATGAAGCCGGAGAAGTTATAGAGCTTATTTGCAGTTATGATCCGGAGTCCAAAAGCGGCAGTCCGGCCAGCGGGCGCAAGGTCAAAGGGACGGCCCATTGGGTATCAGCACCTCATGCCCTGGATGTGGAAGTGCGTTTATATGAAAATTTATTTTTGAGTGAAAATCCTGATGATGATGAAGCAGGAGATTATAAAACTAAGCTAAACCCTGACTCCTGCCAAATTTTGCCCAATTGTAAAGCGGAGTCAGGACTCGTAGAATTAGAGACAGGAATGAGCTATCAATTCCTGAGGCAAGGTTATTTTTGCCAGGATATGGTCCTATCGAAGCCGGAGAAAATGGTTTTTAATCGTATTGTTTCGCTAAGGGATACCTGGGCGAAAGTTTCTAAAGAATGATGCGTATTATTAAGATGGGACTGAATCGCCACTAAGAGGAGGTGTGAATTTTTACCGGTTGTTGTTTATAAATATTAGGAGGTAATAAATTTGCGCAAATCAATTGCTATAGTTTTAACTGTTTTATTAGTTGGTATGCTGGTTGCTCCGGCAGCAGCAGCATCACCGGAATATACCCTTAAGATCAATGATGTACCCTATACCGGAGTAATGAGTGTGGAAAACGGAACTACCATGATACCGCTTGAGTTTATTGAAAAAACTCTTACCGCAGAAGCAACTGTTGAAAATGAGCAAATAAAAATTGTTAAAGATAACGATATTATGTTACTTGCGCTTAACAGTACCGAAGCAGACTTTAACGGAGTCAAGAAAGCTATGCCTTTAGCACCCCAGAAGGATAATGAAGTCGTAATGGTGCCGTTAAGATTTGTACTGGAAAGCTTTGGTGTCCAGGTTAACTGGGACGCTGCTAAATACGAGATTTCCGTTGCACCAGCTGCAGTAAGCTTAACCGCTGCTGAAGAATTACTGGAAAAAGTATCTGAGGCCATGGTTGTCAGCAACACTTACAAAATGAAAGCTGATACTTCCATGAAAATGGATATGACTATGGACGGAAAAACTGAACATATGACTATGTCCGGTACTGTCGATGCTTCAATGCAGCAAGTGCCGATGATAGCCTATTTGACCACCGCCATGCAAGTAGATGAAATAACCGGAACCGAGGAAGAAATTCCTGCTGATTTACTTAAAAGCGAAATGGTTATGAATGAAGAAGGCTTTTTCATGACTATGCCCGGCCAGGAAGGTTGGATCAAACTGGAAATGGAAGGGCTCGATCTCAATAAACTTATGGAACAAAGCGGCAGTCAGGACCCGGTCAAATCAGTTATGCAAATGAGGGAATTTGGCGCTGAAATTACTGTTGCTGATGACCAGATAATTGACGGCCAAGCTTATGGCGTTATCCATATTACCTTGGGACAGGAAGCATTGGGAAAATATTTAAATGATGTTTTAGGTCAAGTCGGAGGAATGCTTCCAATGGACATTCAAGGAGCAGAAACAGCAGAATTAGAAACGATGATGCAAGAGTTATTCAAAAACTTTAAAGCCGATATCTCCTATGACATGGTATTTGATAAAGAAACCTTTTTACCGACTACTATGACACTTGATATGACAATGGATATGAACATGGATATACCTGCCGACGAAGAACTGGGAACTCCGGCTCAAGCTATGCAGATGAAAATGATCCAAAAGGCTGCTTACCAGATGTATGACTATGGAGTTGCCATTACTGTACCTAAAATAGAAGAATTTAAAACTATGAACGAAGTAATGGCGGAATTAGTACCAACCGAGCCAGTAGCAGAAGAGGAAGCACCAGTACCAGCTGAGCAAGTACCGACTGAGTAACAAAAAGCCATTTGCCACTTTATAGTTTGGCAAATAGGTTTTAACCTTAAAAGCGTAATTTAAGTAAAGCTGTTGACACAGAAGTGTGTCAACAGCTTTTATTTTTGCACAGCAATATTATGGGAAAAAATAAATAAATCACAAGTTCTAATTGATAGAAAAGCGCTAATAGAAAAGCGCTATTAGTGTAAGTATGGTCAATTAAACTGCCACACAATTACAGGCAGTGTGTATTTATTTCTATTGGTACAGAATTTGCATAGTTAAATAACAACAAGCAAACAACTGAATAAACTAATAACAATTGATATCCAAAAATACCAACTGTAAAAGCAGATAATTAATAATATATACAGGAGGGAGACTCGGAAAATGAAGTGGCAGGAATATTACCAAAGTCGAACAACTACAGCTGAACAAGCGGTCAAAATAGTTAAGTCCGGAGACCGTATTGTGTTGGGACATGCATGTGGTGAACCCCAATTAATAGTACAAGCCCTGGTGGACAGGGCAGATGAACTGGAAAGTGTTGAGATAGTTCATGAAGTGGCAATGGGCAAAGCATTATATTGCAGGCCGGAATACGAGAAAAACTTTCGCCACAATGCCTTTTTTGTTGGCAAACCCAGCAGACAAGCAGTAAAAGAGGGAAGAGCTGATTATACTTCTATTTTTCTGCATGAAGTACCGATCTTATTCAGAAGCGGGGAATTTCCCATTGATGTTGCCATGGTAACAGTATCTCCCCCGGACGAAAATGGTTATGCAAGTCTGGGCATATCAGTTGATTATACCAAGCAGCTTATTCAAAGTGCTAAAACTGTCATAGCCGAAGTCAACCCCAATATGCCCAGGACTGGTGAATACTCGTTGGTCAGTGTAATGGACATCGATTATTTTGTTGAGGTTGATATCCCACTGATAGAGCTTACACCACCGGTAATAGGACCAGTGGAAAGAACCATCGGGCAGAATATAGCTGATTTGATTAAAGACGGAGACTGCCTGCAGTTGGGAATTGGTGCTGTACCCGATGCAATACTGCACTTTTTAGAGGATAAAAAAGACTTAGGTATCCATTCGGAAATGATTTCTGACGGAGTAATGAAGCTGGTTGAAAGCGGCGTGATCAACTGCTCGCGTAAAAATTACAATCCCGGCAAAATTGTGATCTCTTTTGCTATGGGTACCGCCAATTTTTATAGATGGTTAGATGGTAATCCTATGATTCAAGGTCAAACAGTAGATGTAACCAATAAGCCTTTAAATGTAGCTAAAAATGATAACATGGTAGCAATTAATTCAGCATTATCAGTTGATTTATTAGGGCAGGTGGCAGCGGATACTATAGGTGGCACCCAGTTTAGCGGAGTTGGCGGACAAGTAGATTTTGTGCGGGGAGCCAACAATTCTGCAGGTGGACGTGCCATTATTGCTTTGCCGGCAACGGCAGCTAAAGGCACAGTATCCCGTATTGTTGCTGCATTGGCAACGGGACAGGCAGTTACTACCAGCCGTTATGATGTTGACTATATAGTAACTGAATATGGTGCAGCTCATTTAAAATGGAAAACCAACCGGGAACGCGCTAAGGCCTTAATAAATATTGCTGCTCCGGAGTTCAGGGATATACTCAGGGCAGAATATAAACAAATTTACGGTTGTTAGTGTTAAAAATATTTAATCAGCCTTTTAGCTCCTAAATCTCCTATCCCCTCCTCTTATTGATGATCAGACCTTATACCAAGGTCTGATCATTTGTTTTATTGTCTAATTTAGGTATTTTATGCTATGTACAATCTATATATTTTGACTTATTATTGAGTCAAGCTTAAGAATTTATTTAGAATTGCTGTGGGTAGTATCAGAATTTAACCTGCAAATATGAATCGGGAGGCTGAAAATGAAAATAGAAGCTATAGTAGAAAAAATTTTCAGCGCCATACCGCATGCTTTATTGCTTATAGACAAGCAAGATCAAATACTTGTCTTTAATGAAGCTGCCCTCAAACTTTTCGACCTTCCGCAAGACGTTCGGGGCAGGCATTTGAGTGATTTCAGCAAAAATAGAGTTTTATTGAAATTACTTAAAACCAAAAAAGACGTATTTAAAAAACCTCTTAGTATCAAGGGAGAAAAACATAACTGCAATTTAGTAAATATCAAAATTGACGATTTTACCGGCAGAATCCTGCTATTTACCGAGGAAACTGCAGTAGATTCAGTACAGGATGAATTACTGGAAATGAGTGCTCTTAAAGAGGAATTAGACAAGGTTATCCAGGGATCTTATGACTATATTTTTATGACTGATGCTAAGGGAAATGTCAAGAAAATTAATGATGCCTATAGCCGTATTACCGGTTTTAAGTATGAAGAAATCGTAGGTCACAATATTTATGATTTGTTTAGCAGGGGGTACTTTGACCGCGCTGCTACTATTGATGTTATTGAGACCAAGAAACCCCAAACCTTTACTCAGACATTAAAAACCGGCAAGACTGTTCTGGTTACCGGCAATCCCATTTTTTCTGAGAAAGGCCAATTTATTGGAGTTGTAACTAATGGTCGTGACATAACCGAACTTAACCGCTTAAAACAAGAAGTGAAACAGGCGGAAGGATTAAGACAGCATTATCAAAAAGAACTGCTGAAATTCCAGATTGACAGTACTGGTGACTATATTGTGGCATCCACGCAAATGGCTGAGATAGCAGATTTGATTCAAAGAATTGCCCGAGTGGATTCTACGGTCCTTATAAACGGTGAATCAGGAGTAGGCAAAGAGATAGTTGCCCGTGAAATTCATCGCAACAGCATGCGCAGCAACCTTCCCTATATTTGTGTCAACTGTGCTGCTATTCCCGATAATCTGCTGGAATCAGAGCTGTTTGGATATGAAGCAGGTTCTTTTACCGGTGCTAACAAGCATGGCAAAATGGGAATATTTCAATTGGCCGATGGAGGCACCCTTTTCCTGGATGAAATCGGGGAACTGCCCTTTTATCTGCAGGCCAAGCTGCTTAGGGTAATTCAGGAAAACGAGATACAACGTATCGGCGGATCAGCCCCAATTCCGATTGATGTACGCCTGGTAACTGCTACCAACCGCGATTTGTGGAAGATGGTTTCAGAACGGCAGTTCCGGGAAGATCTCTATTACCGACTAAATGTTGTTCAGGTTCGCATACCGCCTTTAAGGGACCGAAGAGAAGAGATACCAGTATTTGTTGACTATTTCATCAGTATGCTGAATAAGAAATATAAATTGGACCGACAAATTAATCCGGAATTGATTCAAGGATTAATTAATTATGATTGGCCGGGCAACATCCGCGAACTGCGCAATGCCTTGGAGCAGGCCTTTGTTACATCTCCCGGTGCTTTTATTACCGATATCAGACTGGGACCCCAACAGGAAGTGCAAATAGCCACCCCAAAAAACAATGGCGAAGAATTAGAACATCACAGCTCACTTAAAGACGCCTTACAAAAATATGAAAGCAAAATTATAGCAGATACACTAAAAAATCATACTACTACCCGCAAAGCGGCGGCAGCTCTAGGGGTCAGTCAGGCGACTATCTGGCGCAAATCAAAACAATATGGCATTCATATTAATGAGGAAGTAAATTGAAGACGGATTACAGATTTGAAACAAAAAAGAATCAATCGTTACAATTATGGGTCAGAATTTAATGCCATGCCATTTGGCTAACTTAATAAAAACATATTTTTTCAAAAGTACAGCGGAGTTTACATAGTGCTATGCACCCTTAAAGAGAGCTGTATTTTTTTCCGCCTTAAATAAGCAAGCACTATGTTTGAAAAAGATGGCATGTTATTTGCAAGAAAAGAAGTTAAAAGTTAACTGCAGGAGGGATAAGAAAATGGAATTTGAAAACATTATTTTAGAAAGCCAGCAGAAGGTACAGGTTTTAACCATCAACCGCCCTAAAGTCCTGAATGCCTTAAACGAGCAAACATTATTGGAAATTGAAGCGGCAGTCAAGAGCTTTGCCGATAATGAGAGTCTGGAGGTTATGATTATTACCGGCAGTGGCGACCGGGCATTTGTGGCCGGTGCTGACATTGAGGCGCAATATCCCCTGGATGCTGTACAGGGCCGGAATTGGGGCCTGCTAGGTCACCGTGTCTTTAGACTTATAGAAACTACTGAAAAACCGGTTATAGCTGCTATAAATGGTTTCGCTCTGGGTGGAGGCTGTGAACTGGCTATGGCCTGTGATATCAGGTTGGCTTCTGAAAAAGCTCAACTGGGGCAGCCGGAAGTATCACTGGGTATAACACCCGGATATGGCGGTACCCAAAGATTAACCAGATTGGTGGGAGCAGGTAAGGCTAAACAATTAGTGTTAACCGGGCAAAGAATTAAAGCCGCCGAAGCTCATCGTATTGGTCTGGTTGATGAAGTATACCCCCCCGAAACCCTGATGGATGAAGCAATAAAAATGGCTCAGGTAATAGCTTCCAATGCACCTTTAGCAGTTCGTTATGCCAAATTACAAATTAACCAGAGTCTGCAGATAAATAACGATATAGCAACAGCTGTAGAAGCTGGATTATTCGGTATCTGCTTTGCTACCAAAGATCAAAAAGAAGGCATGGGAGCATTCCTGGAAAAGAGAAAGCCGGTTTTTGAAGGTAAATAAATTCCTTAACTTAAAAGGAGGAGGTTATAAATGGAGTTCTCATTTACGAGTGATCAGGAAATGCTGCGCCAATCAGTGCGTAATTTTGCTGAAAACGTTTTAGGTCCCGGAGTGGTTGACCGCGATGAAAAAGAATATTATGACCCCGGCACATTTAAAGGCATGGCTGATTTAGGTTTAATGGGAATCCCTTTTGAAGAAAAATGGGGAGGAGCCGATATGGGCATGATTTCCTACGCTGTAGCCATTGAGGAAATAGCGCGTATTGATCCTTCGGCAGCCGATACTTTATCTACTCACGTAAGTTTATGTTCTTTTCCCATCAGAATGTTTGGAACCGATGAACAAAAAGAGAAATTTCTTATTCCTTTAGCAACTGGTGAAAAACACGGTGCATTTGCTTTGACCGAACCAAATGCCGGCTCAGATGCATTAGCAATGACAACCAAAGCAGAACTAAAGGGAAACCAATATATTTTAAACGGACGCAAAATATTTATAACCAATGGTGCTGCTGCTGATATCTATATTGTTTTTGCCCGTACCGGACCGAAAGAATCAGGCAGCAAAGCATTCAGCGCTTTTATAATCGAAAAAGGCACCCCCGGTTTTAATTTCGGGAAATTCGAACTCAAAATGGGCCTGCGCGGCACCCAAAACTGTGATCTTATATTTGAAGATTGCCACATTCCTGCCGAAAATCTGTTAGGAGCAGTAGGACAAGGTTTCAAAATTGCCATGCAGACACTGGATGGCGGACGCATAGGCATTGCTGCCCAGGCAGTGGGAATTGCTCAGGGAGCCATGGAAAAAGCTCTGGAGTATGCCAAAACCAGAGTCCAATTCGGAAAACCTATCGCTGATCAACAAGCCATTGCTTTTAAGCTGGCTGACATGGCCGTGGAAATTGATGCCGCCCGGCTGCTGACCCACCGGGCTGCCTGGAAGAAAAGCCAGGGACAGTCTTATTCTCTTGAAGCCGCTATGGCTAAACTAAAAGCTTCCGAAACTGCTAACTGGGTCACTAATCAGGCAGTACAAATTCACGGAGGTTATGGCTATACCCGCGAATATCCGGTAGAACGCATGATGAGAGATGCCAAAATTACCGAATTATATGAGGGGACCAGCGAAATACAGCGGATGGTAATCAGCAATAACATTATTAATCGCTGAAGA
>CAZLVY010000044.1:9119-18650 GCA_964563125.1 uncultured Syntrophomonas sp.
GACCAGCGAAATACAGCGGATGGTAATCAGCAATAACATTATTAATCGCTGAAGAAGCAAAACCAATTTTAAGACTTTATGAAGTGAGGATTTTGCACAATTCAATAACTGTCACTCTGAGCAATAGCGAAGAGTCTAATAAGTGCAGTAGATCCTTCGCTAACGCTCAGGATGACAGTTAAAAAGTTACATGATAATTATAGAAAATTTTATTATGCAAAACTCTCAAGTCAGTAATAACAGTGAAGTAAGTTAAAACCTTAAAGATTGGAAGTGAAAAAGGAATGGAAATGTTTCTACAGATTGTTGCCAGTGGCTTATTGCTGGGAGGAATATACGCTCTGTTAAGTGTAGGCTTAAACCTAATCTTCGGAGTAATCAAAATAGTAAACCTGGCTCATGGTGATTTCCTGATGATGGGCATGTATGGAACCTTTTTTCTATACACCTTAGGCGGTGTAAATCCTTATTTAGCAACATTAATCATTTTCCCCGCCTTTGTATTAATAGGTGTCTTCATATTCAGGGTAATGATTAAACCACTACTCGGTACAGCAGAAACAGAAGTTAATACCATAATAGCAACTGCAGGTCTGGGATTTGTATTGCAGAATCTGGCCTTGATGCTTTGGAAATCAGATTTTAGAGCTATTGATACTAACCTGACCGGTAAAAGCTATGAATTTGCCGGAGTCTTGTTAAGTGCAGGCAGAACCTGGGCATTTGTAGTTTGTGTGGTTGTAGCTCTGGTTCTTTACTATATTCTTATGAAAACTAAAATCGGCTCTCATATAAGAGCAGTATCACAGGATACCGATGCCGCAACTTTAATGGGTATTAATGTAGACAAAATTTATACTCTGACCTTTGCATCCGGCATTGGCCTAGTTGCTTTGGCCGGAGTTATTATTACTCCCACCTTCTATGTTTATCCTACGGTAGGCTTATATTTTAATACCATGGCATTTATCATAGTAGTTTTAGGAGGCCTGGGCAGTTTCACCGGAGCTTTGATTGGCGGCCTAATAATAGGTTTAGTCGAATCTTTTGCCGGAGTTATGGCCAGTGCCGAATTAGCACAGGTATTCTCCTTATTAATCTTCCTGGTTATCCTGTTCGTAAAACCGGAGGGAATTATGGGCAAAGGTGCCAGAGTATAAAGAAAGGGAGTGAAATCGAGAATGAAGCAAAACAAATCGCTTTTGATTATGGGAATTTTGACAGCAGTTTTGTTGTTGGTATATTTTTTACCGCTGATGGTATTTGTAAAACACATTTTAATATTAACACTGTTTTATGCTTTCATAGGTACCGGCTGGAATCTGATGTGCGGCTATGCCGGCAGGCTATCACTGGGACATGCAGCCTTTGTGGCAGTTGGAGCCTATACCAGTCTGCTGCTGTTTAGAGAATTTAACCTTACTCCATGGATTGGCATGTTGGCCGGCGGGGTAGTGGCAGTATTAGTAATGCTTTTAATAGCCTATCCCAGTTTTAGATTCGGCCTCAAGGGACCGTATTTTACCCTGGCCAGTATTGCGGTAGCAGAAATCGTCCATAATCTTCTGGTATATGGCAGAGAATACACCGGAGGTTCACTGGGGTTATCGCTTCCTTATATACCAACTTCACTGCCGATGTTCCAGTTTGACGGCAAGGAGTCATATTACCTGGTAATTCTGGCCTTCTGGCTGGCGGCTATTTTGATCACCTGGAAAATGGAAAGAACCAGATACTATTTGGAAGCTATCCGTGAAGATGAAGACGCCGCAGCAGCCCTGGGCATTTCAGTAAACAAGAATTTAATCATCGCTGCTTGTATCAGTGCATTTATGGTGGCAATAGGCGGAACTTTCTATGTGCAATACTTCCGCTACATTGATCCTTATTCAATAGCTGGTTTTACTTTATCACTGAACATGGCATTAGTAGTTGTAATCGGTGGCAGCGGCACCCTTTTCGGACCCACCATCGGTGCCTTTATCCTGATCCCTCTGACAGAAGTGCTGCGTATGACCCTGGGGGCACAGCTGCCAGGTCTGCATCTGTTCCTGTACGGAGTACTATTGATTGTTTGTATCATCTATCTGCCGAAAGGAATAGCCAGTCTTCCGGCTATAATAAATGCTAAAAAAGCGAAAAAAGCTGCTGGGTTAAACCAGGGTTCAGAGGGGGTGCTGTAGATGGCTGAGAAAATTTTAACAGTCGACAATGTTTCTAAACGTTTCGGCGGGCTGCAGGCTACCAATGAAGTTTCTTTCGAGGTTAACAAAGGAGAAATATTAGGTATCATCGGCCCTAATGGAGCAGGAAAATCAACCTTATTCAATCTGATCACCGGCTTTTATCCTATAGACAGCGGTGCCATCTCCTATCATGGTCAGAGGATCGACGGCATGACCCCGGATCAAATCTGTCATAAGGGAATAACCAGAACCTTTCAGGTAGCCAGGCCCTTTGGCGGGCTGACTATAGCCGATAATATTCTGGTGGCATGTCTACCCAAAGCAGACAAGGTATCGGAGGCGCGGGCTAAGGTTGATGAAGTCTTAAAAATCGTAAGCCTGGAAAAAAAGGCTGAAGTATTGGGAGCCGATTTAACTACTCTGGAACGTAAACGTCTGGAGTTGGGCAAAGCTCTGGCAACCAATCCCGAGATATTATTGCTGGATGAAGTAATGACCGGACTTAAGCCCAAGGAAATGGACGACATGATGGACTTGATCCGGGAACTGAAGAAGACCAAGACCATTGTTATAGTAGAACATGTTATGAGAGTAATAATGAATATCAGCGACCGTATAATCGTTTTAGATCATGGACAAAAAATTGCCGAAGGCTTGCCGAAAGAAATAGCTGAAAATCCCACTGTAATTGAAGCCTATCTGGGAAGGGGGGCTAAAAATGCTTAAGATTGAAAAACTCAATGTATCATATGGTGATACTCAGGTTATCTGGGATGTTGATATAGAAGTTGCAGATGGGGAAGTAGTAACCCTTTTAGGCCCCAACGGAGCCGGCAAAACTACTTTGATGAAAACTATCTGCGGTCTGGTAGCTCCCAAATCCGGCAGTATTACTTTCAGGGGAGAAGACCTCTTGAAAATTAATCCCTGGGATCGTCCCAAAAAAGGAGTAGTCCTGATTCCGGAAGGAAGAAAACTGTTCGGTAAAATGACTATCGAAGAAAACCTGGAGATAGCTGCCTGGAAAGAAGAAGGGAAAAAAGAAACTCTGGAATGGATATATGAAACCCTGCCCAAGTTAGCCGAACGCAGAAAACAATTAGCTGCTACCTTAAGCGGCGGCGAACAACAAATGTGCGCAATAGCGCGGGGTATAATGGCGCAGCCCAAAATGCTGATGCTGGATGAACCATCATTAGGACTAGCGCCTATTATAGTTGAACAAGTTTTTGATTTAATTCAGAAACTCCAACAGCGTGGCATTACTGTTTTCTTTGTAGAACAGTTTGTTGAACAATCGCTAAAAATTGCATCCAGAGGATATTTATTGGAAGGGGGGCGGATTGCACTACACGAGGATAGTAAGTCCATGTTAAACAATGACTATGTACGTCAAGTTTACCTGGGTATAGCCTAACGGAAAGAGGAGGTAAGAATCTTGAAGAAATTTATTGGAGTTGTATTACTGGTAGTATTCATGATGATTTCAGTAGTTGGATGTGAAAAACAGCCAGCAGCAGAAGGCGACAAAGCCGCAGGCGACATTAAAATTCATGTTGGTGTAGTTGAACCAGTGTCAGGCGCTCAGGCACCTTTAGGACAAGCTGAATATGATGGTATTCAGATGGCCGTTGAAATGATCAATGAAAATGGCGGAGTTATGGGTAAGTATCCTATAACCTTCGATTTTGCCGATTCACAAAGTGACCCGGCTACAGGCGCATCAGAAGCTGAGAGATTAATAACCAGCAAAGGTGTACCAGTTCTAATGGGATCATATTCCTCCGCTATTGCAGCAGCAATCAGTGAAGTAGCAGAAAGAAACAAAGTAGTACTGTGGGAAATGTCCGGTGCTGCTGATGACCTGCTCCAAAAAGGCTACCAATGGACATTCAGAAATGAAGCTAATGCATCTGCCTGGGGAGCTGAATCAGTTGAGTTTATCATGGGCAATGATGCTCAGATACAGGAAAAACTCGGCAAATCAGCCAAAGATTTAACTGTTGCTATAGTCCATGAAGATGGACCTTACGGAACTGCCGTAGCAGATGGCAATAGAGCAACTGCTGAAAAATACAATCTTAATGTAGCAGTAGATGAAGCCTATTCAGCTAAATCAGTTGACTTATCCAGTATCATAATGAAAGTTAAAGCAGCCAACCCTGATGTACTGCTGTTAACCGGTTATGTAAATGACGGTATTATGTTTAACAGACAGGCCAAAGAACTCGGATTCAAAGTGCCTATTCTGATTACCCACAGTGGCGGCCATAGTGTACAGGCATTTGTTGATGGCGTAGGAGCAGATGCTGACTTCATGTTGACCGTTGACCCTGTACCTGTTAATGCTAATCCAGCTGGTTTCTCTGCCGAGAATGCAGCCCTGTTGGAAGAGTTTGTAACTCGTTGGACAGCAAAATTTGGCGTACCTCCTTATCATCATGTTGAATATCGCCAATTTGCTCAGACCATGCTTTTCTTCAATGAAATCGTACCGGCAGCTATCGAAGCATCCGGAGAATTCACAGCCCAGTCAGTTGCTGATGCCATTAGAGCTGCTGACATTGCTCCAGAAGACAGTCTTATGGGAACAGGAGCAAAATTCTCCACTCCTGAAGAACCTTGGACTGACCCCTGGTTAGGCAATAAACACACTGGACAAAACTTTAAAGCCCGTGCATTTATCAATCAGTACTTTGATGGTACTTTGGTAACTGTATGGCCCGAAAGCTTAGCCAAAGAAAAAGCAGTACTATTCCTGCCGGCCAGTCATCCACTGTCCGCAGCCAAATAAATATTCTATTATCCATACTAATCAAGAGGCTATCCCTGAACATCAGGGATAGCCCCTTTTGCCCTGTAGGGGCGCATATTACCTGTGCCCCGGAGGGGTATGCGCCCGCACCTTAACTGCCGGGCAAAGCCTGGCACCATAATAAACCCCACTCCCCTACATCAGGGGCGATCAAATTAGGTAAAAGGCTGCACCCTTTACGCAATTGGCGCCCTTCTATAACCGCGGAAGTGTTTTTCCAAGATTTCACCCAATTTAAATATTGCTTCTTCATTGCCGACCCGGCTTATTATCTGGATAGCAATGGGGAGACACTGTTCATCTTCTGCCACCGGGACAGTCAACGAAGGCAGTCCCCAGGTATTAGGATAGGCTACAAAAGGTATATAGCGCAGAAATGTTCTCTTGATGGAAAAAAGCTCCTGTATAACTTTGCCGTGTTTGGTGGCGGCAGTGTGATAAACCGGCAGGACCAGTAAGCGCTTGTCCAGATAATGATAGACAGTTTGGTCACCGGAGCTGATAATTGCTTCTATCTCGGCTATTTTATTCGGCTTGGGAGCAAACATGGCAGCACCGATTAAGGCCCAGGTAATAAAACGATGCAAATCAGAAGATTTAAAGAGGATCTCCTTCAGATACTCCCTGACCACTTTTACCGGACGCTGGCCAAAAGCCAGAGCCGCTACATCTTCCGCACTCATTGACATAATAAGCTGCCATAGCTGGGCTGCATCAGTATAATATGGCGGCGGTTCATCAACCACCTTTATTTGCTTTTGCAGGGCAAGATAATTTTTCACCTCTGCTAAACATTTACTGGTAGCTCTATTTACCGGGTAAAACAAATTATCCAAAGGCATAGTTACCGAAAAGTCCTCTAAAGAAACTTCGGCAGGAGTGGATACGGCAATAATTTCATTTATTAACCGGGCGTCCTGCACTGATTTAGCTATAGCCCCTATCCCCAGCATTCTCTCCTGCAAAGGCAAATCAGCAATAGGAAAAGTACCCGCCTGGGACACCTGACGGTTACCGCATTTAAAACCTATTACACCATTAAAGTGACTGGGAAAACGGATAGAACCGCCGATATCAGAACCGATACCAACTGCAGAACCACCGGCAGCAATCAGTGCCCCTTCACCACCGCTGGAACCGCCTACAGTTTTCGTAACATCCCAGGGATTATTACTGCTGCCGTAAACCTTATTATCGGTTTCCTGATAAAAACACAGAACCGGGGTATTGGTTTTCCCCAGGAAAATAGCCCCTTCTGCTTTCAGTTTGGCTATAACCTCACCGTCTTCGTCCATTACCATATCCTTACGGTAGGGAAGACCGGCAGTAGTTTTCATACCGGCAATATTAAAAGACTCCTTAACCGTAATCGGCACCCCGAAAAGGCGCCCGCCCGCTTCACCCCGTTCCAGCTTCCGATCAGCCTCCATAGCTTCCTGGCGAGCCATGGCAAAACGGTCCTCCACCATACAATTTAAGGACGGGTTAATCCTGTTAATGTGGTCTATATATGTATTCACAGCTTCCAAAGAAGAAATACGACGGCTGGAAATTTCCGCAGCCATGGTGGTAGCATCCATATTAAGAATTTCGTACTGCCGCTCTGACATCTAAAACCAACCCCTTTACCATATATTAACTATAAATAAATTTTATCAGATTTAGACTTTTAGCGGGAAAAAATAGTTAAAAGCAGCTTTAGTAAAATGGGGGAGAGCCCGCGCTGCATAACTGTTTGTGCAAACAATATTTTGCAGTTGGTATAGTTTTACATGTATATTAGATACTAATCAATATAAAGGAGGTATTTCATTATGAAACTAAAAGACAAAGTTGCAGTAGTTACCGGAGCTGCCTCTGGCATGGGCAAGGCCATCGCTGTTTTATATGCGCAGGAAGGAGCCAAAGTCGTTGTCTCTGACCTTAACCTGGAGGGTGCTAAAAAAACTGTTGATCAGATAGCAAGTGACGGCGGCACAGCCATTGCCGTTTTAACCAATGTAGCCAAACAAGAAGATATTGAAGACTTAATTGACACAGCAGTTAATACTTATGGCACCGTGGATATTCTGGTTAATAACGCAGGGATTATGGACAACTTCGACCCGGCGGCCGATATAACCGATGAGCTGTGGGAGAAAATATTTACCATTAACACCACCTCAGTGATGAGAGCGACCAGAAAGGTCTTGCCGATTTTCCTGGCCAAAGAAAAGGGAGTTATAATAAATATTGCCTCAGTGGGAGGTCTTTATGGTAAAGTGGCGGGTGCTGCCTATACTGCCAGCAAACATGCAGTAATAGGATTAACCAAGAATGTCGGCTTCCAATATGCGGTTAAAGGTATCCGCTGTAATGCTATAGCACCCGGGGCAGTAAAAACCAATATCAACTCTACTATTACAGCCCCTAATGAATTCGGTGCTGCCCGCTCCTCTATTGCTCTGGCATTAAATCCCCGCTTCGGAGAAGCCGCAGAAATAGCAGCAGCAGCCCTGTTCCTGGCATCCGATGATTCCAGTTTTATAAATGGTACTGTCCTGGTGGCTGACGGAGGCTGGACGGCTTAAAATCAAACATAGGGTATATATAAGCAAAAGCGGGTGCGGTGAGCGCCCGCTTTCATTATTGATATTGACTAAAGGCAAAATCAAACCCCAGCGATAATTATTGCGCTGGTTATCCATTGGAAGACAGTTTACTTTGTACTCTTTCCAGCCTTTTGAGCTCTTAGTTCCTTTATTCCCTTAGATGCCAATAAATACCCGAGCACTAATAACACCAAAGTAATAATTAAGTTAAAAATATCAAAATGGTCAAATATTACAATCAACCTATAAAAACCAAGAATAAGCATGGGAATAGAAAGTATTATTCTTACATACAGCATATAAACATCCTTCCTTATTTGTTCTTCGATAAATAGGTAAAAGCTCATTTAAACCAGGCAAGTATATCTTTTTACAGGGCACTGATAATTGACATACAGCCCATCAAGAAAAACAGCAAAAGACTTAAACGGGTAAATAAATTGCCACTCATACCAGTTCCCATTTTGCTGCCGATAAGCACTCCTACAGCGCCGATTAACAGGGAAGGGGACATGGTGACAGTATAGTTTATTACCTCCGGGGTAAACAGACCGCCCCAGTACATCACCGGAACCGTCATGATAGTGGTCAGCAGAAAGTAAAAGGCCAGATTGGCACGAAAGGTCTGCTTATCAAGCTGCTGATTACTGTAAAACAAAATAACCGGCGGCCCGCTCATGGTTAAACTGCCGTTTAAAATGCCGCTGGTAAAACCGGCAATAGCGTTACCCAGCTTCTCATTTTTGATTTGTACACGGTAGCCAGAATAAAGCGCCCAGGCAGAAATGATGATTATTATGCCAACACCGATCTTTAAAATCGATTCATTAAGTATTATCAGCAGCCAGGTCCCAATCGGGATACCCAAAATTCCTGCCCCCACCAGATAGGTCATACCCTTTAAGTTCAGGTGCTTATATATGGGCAGCAGCAAAATAATATCAATCATCACGCCGTATAAAATCAAAATCGGCACTAATACCTTAAGCGGCAGCAGCAGGTTTAACAGCGGAACCGCAATCAGGGCAAAACCAAAACTGGTAACCCCCATAATTACCGAGGCCAGAAATATTATCATCATTATTAAAATAAGAGTGATCGGGTCCAAAAAGAATACTCCTTCGCTAACTAATAGAGCTACTTAAAAGAATATAACCCAAAAAGGGAGAAGCGACCAGTATAATTCGCAGTTAGTATTCCCCGAATATAGAGGGAATCAGAGCAAATAATAAAATCATCTATCAATAGTTAAATAAATTCCTTAGCTTAATAAGTAAGTTAATAATAAAATCAAAAAAAGTCCGCAATCTCACCTCTTTTGATTGTTTTATTTCCATGGATATTTGTGACAGTTGCAATACTGTTTGAATAGTATATTTTAGACTTCATTATGAGGAGGGTTGAATATGAATAGTTGTTGTCGAGATGGTTTACGTCGCCGTCATCGCTCCCCCCGAGCTAAACATTGCTTTCACAAATTTGAGAAACCGTTAGTTTTGATCAACTCTTTTCCCTCTAACGGGCAAACCGCCGTTTCTCCAAAAATTAAAGTGATTAAGTTAACATTCGGCAGGGATTTCAACAATGAAGAGGGCTGCTTTAATGTTCGGAACGAGATTGATATGTGGCAAGGAAGCGATAGAATCCCTATACACACTAGAAAGGGCTCTGACAAATGTGCCGGGCATCGCATCATTCTAGTTTCGCCTGTAAATTCGCTGATTGGCGGTGTAACCTACAAAGTCCGTGTAAAGTCATTTTTTGTAGACAAAAATGGAGAGAGTTCTAAGAAAATCAGTTTAATCGTTTTCACAACGAGATGTAGATAAAACCAAAAAACAGTTAGAGGGAGCTTCCGGGCTCCCTCTAACCATAAAGTACATATCCACCTGATACCGCGCTACCACGGAGACATTGAAAATCCCCGCGGCGGGGTAAG
>CAZLVY010000045.1:0-18241 GCA_964563125.1 uncultured Syntrophomonas sp.
AGCATCGCCTTGCCAAGGCGAGGGTCGCGAGTTCGAATCTCGTCTTCCGCTCCATTATCATTTTGTGAGCGAAAGCGAACACATAATCCGTGTGCCCGAAGGGTGCTCCATTATTATTTTGTGAGCGCAGCGAACGTGAGATCATTGTACTCGAAGAGTGCTCCATTTAAAAAAAGTGAGCGCAGCGAACACATAATCATTGTACTCGAAGAGTGCTCCATTTTTAAAAAGTGAGCGCAGCGAACAAATAATATTATCTCAGGGCAATCCTTAAATAATGAAGCGTTACCAGCAGTAACGCTTTTAATTTGCCTTAAATTCACTTGCAAAATGTATTGAAGGTTGATATAATAATCCTTGCGCGAAAGAGCGCTTTGCCCAAAAACAGAGGGATAGGGGCGGGTGGCGAAGAGGCTAACGCTGTGGTCTGCAAAATCACCATTCACCGGTTCAAATCCGGTCCCGCCCTCCATATATAACTTTATAGGCATGCCCGGGTGGCGGAATAGGCAGACGCACGGGACTTAAAATCCCGCGATAGCAATATCGTGCCGGTTCGACCCCGGCCTCGGGCACCATATAAAAACATAGAAATACCGAAGGTTTAAAACTTTCGGTATTTTTCTTTTTCTGATTCTATTTTATGACTTTTTAATTATAGATACTTCAGTGGTTGTTTATCTTTAAAGATAGAGCATGAAAAAGCTGATATTTATCAATTGCATATAATAATTGCCAGGAAGCAAACTATAATACAACAAAATATTTGGAGGGAAAAGAAATGAATAATAAAATAGATTCGATGAATCCAGAGAATTTAAATGATGATGAAGAATTTTTGGATATACAAACCGGAACCATAATGAGCAGAAGTGAGTTCGTTGCCAAAATAAATAATGGCAAGTACCCGGCATATTATGTGACTCCCAGCATTAATAGTGATAAATCAAATGATGAAAAAACAGAAGATATAAAATAGCAATTAAAGTAAAGATAATGCTGCCGCCTGATATTATTCGGGTGGCTTTTATATTTGCGCAAAATACTATTGATTATTAATGCTTGGATTTTAAGTGTTCCCGAGTATTTACTGAATCGGCAACATTACTATGTGATGAAACGGCAAGGAATATGCTTATCAATACAAAGACTGCCCCCGCTGCTTCCAAAGGTGAAAAGATTTCCTGCAATAAAAGCATAGCTAACATTACGCTTATAACTGGTTCCAAGGTACTTATCAGTGCTGAACGAGCTGCGCCTATCTTTTGCACTCCTTTCAAGAGAAACGAAATAGATAAGACGGTATTGAACAATGCCATACCTAAACAGATAAAAGCCTGATTTATAGTTAATGAGGTGAGAAAGTTAAAGTCACGGAAAAACACTACAGGGACAATTATTACCCCGATTAATGAAAAGGTAGCTGCTAATGATACAGGTGATGTTTGAGCAACATTAATCTGGCTTAATAAAACAAATAAGGCGTAACAAATACTGGCTGCAACACCTAAAACTAGGCCAGTCGATGACAGGTTAAGCGAGTCTTGAAATATTCCTGAGATTAATATTATGCCGATCAAAGCTAATAACAACCCTACCCAATGTTTGATGCTCAAACGCTCACGATAAATGAATATGGCCAGCAAAGCAACTAATATTGGATGGGTAAAGAAAATGATACTGCCAATACTGGCAGACAGAGTTTGCAAAGCATAAAAATAAAATAAGCTGGCGGTAATAAGCATTAGCCCTTGCCCTATTACCAGCGGGGAAGTGCTTATGATCGGTCCTTTTTTCCATACTGCCAGATAAAAAAACAGGATAATGAAAGCAAATAAATAACGATAAAAAATAGCAGAAGCAGGCTCCATGCCATTTAGATAAGCGAATTTAGTAAATATGGGTAATGTGGCATACATAAATGCAGAGATAAAGACGTATAAAGTTCCTTTTAAAGGATCTGACAGTTTGAAAAACATAGAACACTTTACCCCCCTATAAAGAATAATGCTTCTTAAAAAAATGCGGCAATTATAAATCAATAAACAATATTCTACTCTATTTAAGCCATTTATAGAAAAATTTATTATTAATTAAAGTAATTGTGTGTTTTAGCAGCGGGCACTATAGAGTATTATTAGATTAGCTAATGTATTTGGAGGGGTTGGGGATGAAACTATTATCCGTGGAAAATTTTCGACTTACTGATCGTAACAAAGCTGGCGGTGATGCAGTTTTGGACTATAACGGCAAAACTATTAAAGCAGAATTCAACTATTACTTACAGAGTAATCAGTGTCTTGGTATTAGGTTAGGTAGACATGATAAGGAAGTTTCATCAGTTCTCCTGGAGGAATTTATCCGTGAAAATCTTTCCCAGTTGAAAAAGATGGTGGAACCTGATATTGTCAGGTTAAAACAGGAGCGGTTAAACAAGATGATACAAGGTTAACCGGTAAGTTATTAGGGTAAAACCGGGAAAGCATTGGATTACCAGACACTAATGAGGACAGAATAATTATTGCTAAATATTGAGTTACATGTTATACTCTAAAATCTAACTGCCCTGAAAAACGTTGATTTTGGGGGCAAACATAACAAATATTTGCTGATAAATATGTTTTTGATAGCTAATTCACATATAATTAAATCAAGAAGAGTACAATTTATTGTGAACTAAGATTATTTCTATATTGCTCACAACAATTCAGAAATGAAAAGCTAAAGAAAGAGTTTTGTAGCAAATAGTTGCGGAGGTGATACTATGAAAAAGAGATGGGGAAAAGGTGACCCAGTCAACTTATCAGATTTATTAAGAATAACACCGGTAGCCAATGAAATAATGAACCTGGGAGAAGAATTAGACCTGGGTCCAGCCGATATTTTATGGATAGTATCTCAGATTATTGATAATAATGAAGAAGCTGATTCACAGTTGTATTCGAAATTATTTAAGGATGAAGAGAATGATCCTGAAAATGAGTGGGATGATATAGACCTGGAAGCACTTGATGATGAAATAGACCGGGCTATGTACATGGTTAATGTAAAAATAACCAGTGGAGGCAGATTCCCTGAAGTAGGTTTTAAAGCAGGGATGAACGATAAAGAAGACGTAAGTTACTTTTTTGATATGATAATGGAAATGTTAGATAAATTGGAGTAGTTTTAAACATTTAATGCCCGGGTATTTTACCCGGGTTTTTTTATGAAAAAGCACCTTGGTAACATAAAGTTTAAGAGAGATATAGCTAATCAGGCCATATCTCTCAGTATTTAACCATATATGATTTGATATTATTGTAAACTGACTTACTTACTTTTCGGCACCTCTTTGAGTAATTCAGAGACAAAAACAAATTCATATCCCTGCTCTTTTAAATTCTTGATGACTGCTGGGAGTGCTTCGGCGGTTTGCTTACAGGTATCTGAGGCATGCATCAAAATTATTGCACCAGGGTGAGAACGTTGACTGACTCGGTCTATTATAGTTGTAACGCCAGGATTCATCCAATCCAGGGAATCAACACTCCATTGAATAGCTTGATAATTTACTTCGTTAACTCCTTCGATAACCTGATCATTATAATCACCGTTAGGTGTGCGAATTAGATTGGCATCAACACCGGTCACTTCTTTTATGTTCTTATGCGCTTTAGCTACTTCTTCTTTTATTTCGGTTTTACTTAAATTACTAAGATTAATATGCCGATATCCATGACTGCCAATTTCATGACCATCAGATTTTATTTGCTTGGCAATTTCAGGATATTGTTTTACCCACGGTCCCGACAGAAAGAAAGTGCACTTTACGTCATTTTCCTTAAGAATTTCTATTACCGGCATGGGAGTTTTATTTCCCCAACTTATATCAAAAGTCAAAGCAACAATTTTCTTGTCCGTTGCAACTTCATAAATTGGCTTCTGTTTACCGTAAGCCTGAACATAGACCACACTGCTCACCAAGATCACTAATGCTACCAGACCTATCAAAAAAATTCTGGCTTTGTCAGGTATTTCATAAAAGCCGAAAATTCTGGGCATATTTATCCCCCCTTTTTACAATTCATTTTTATAATTCTATTGTGGGGATTTATTCTTTATTCCTTATTTACTCGCTTAATTAACTCATGAGAAGTATCGCATTTGCAGGCTTGTCCGCTTACTTGGATGAAAAGAAAAAACTGAAATAACAAGGTGCTATTGATTTTGCGAGGAGATTTATATATACTCTTATATAGATTGGGTCGTTAACTCAGCGGGAGAGTGCTTCCCTGACACGGAAGAAGTCGTTGGTTCAAATCCAATACGACCCACCATATTAAATAGTATAGCAAGGTTCATAGCCTCGCTTTTTTATTGTAATTTTTTAATAATTAAGCTATTAACTTGGTAAAACACTTAAAAATTAGGATATTTTAGTATATATTTATCTTTTCTTTTGAATTGAATAATGAAAATCGGCCAAACATATAATAAACTAACTTTTTGATATGGAGGCCGATTATATGATATATGAATTTAAGATAGCTACGGCCCACGATGATAATGGTTTTCTAACCGATTTTGAAGATAGACTGCGCTGGATAAGGTCAAAAGGGTATCATTTTTATTCAAACGTTGAAACTGATAGGAATTTAAACGTTGACTTTATTTCACTGGTCTTAAAAGGGGAGAAAACCGATAGTTTATTTAGGCATGAAGATATAATTCATATTTTTAAACACCAGATGTCAGAAGTGCTGGCAGAACATATAGTTAAAGACTGGCAATCTAAGTTGCTTTGGAAGGAAATAAATAAAAGCTGCCGCAGTGTAACCTCAGAAGATAGAAATATTATTTTTTCAAAAGCCAGCAGTTTTTTAAAAAAATGCAATGAAAATGAAAGCCTTAATTTATTAATAAATTTCGGTCGCAAAAACCGCATGGCGCACAAATTATTTGACCATATTAATACTCACGATAACCTTGTTATAGAAGGATTCGTGAATTTTTGTATTAAGGAATATAATCGTGAAATTAGATTTGCGGTTGAGCTGGCACGTGAGGAACTGCGTAATGAGAAGGAATATAACGATTTTGTAAATTTACTGCGTTATTTTGTTGATACCCAGATTCCTAAAGTGTTTGAAGTCAACTTAATGATGGGCAGCACTGGAGTTTTTTATATATGGGATGGAGAAGGGGTAGAAATAGAAGAAAATTATTTAAATTATTATCTTGATGATATGTTGTTAAATGATATTAATCTGGACGATGTTCTTATAAGCATTCTTATTACTATTGCACCGCGTCATATCGTGCTCCATAATTCAAAAAGTATGCCCGCCAGTGAGTCCGTTGAGATGATAAAAAGAGTATTTAAAGAGAAAATCAGTATTTGTGAAGGCTGTGATCGCTGCAAGGTTTTGTCTGAAAAAGAGTTGCGGCAATAATAATATATTCTTTAAGAATCCGGGTATTAAATCCCCGGAATTTTTTATGGATTTATAATTTGATTGTTTGCCTTTATCATTTTTTTTGAGTATATTTTAAAAGGTGATAAAATGAACTATCAGTTATTGGCATTGCCTTTAATAAGTGCATTTATTGGTTATATAACTAATGTAGTGGCTATCAAACTACTTTTTTGGCCTAAACAACCTGTAAAGCTGGGTTTTTTTTCTTTACAGGGAGTTTTACCCAAAAGGCAGACGCAGATAGCAATTAGTGTAGGTCAGTTAGTTGAAGAACAACTCCTGTCAATGGAGGAATTATTTGATAGAATAAATACACCAGAGATAAGGGAGGTTCTTACCAATAAAATTGGTCAAATATTAAAAGACCGGCTTAGTGACTTGCTTCCCCGTATAGTACCGGGAAGAGTCAGCAATTTAATAGGTGATGTATTAGAAAAGGTATTACGTCAGGAAGCCGCAAATATTATCAAACAAACTATTGAGGCCGGCAGTGAATACCTAAATGAAGAGATAAAAGTTAATCAAATTGTCGAAGAAAAGATAAATGCTTTTGATTTAGATGAACTGGAGAAAATGATTCGTGCAGTTACTTCCAATGAGCTGACCTTTATTGAGCTTCTAGGCGGTGTATTGGGTTTTGTTATTGGTTTGGTGCAAGTGGCAATTTTGTTGTTATTTCCACTAATTTGATTCCATATAGAGGAGGTTTTATAGATGGTATTAATCAATTTGAAAGACGGAAGCCAGAGAGAATATCCGGATGGTACTAATATAATGCAGGTAGCTCAGGATATTAGTCCTAAGCTGGCACGTAATGCGGTAACCGCAGTTTTTGACCATAAGTTAGCTGATTGGAACGAACCTGTTACTATGGATGGTTCTTTAGAAATATTAGGCTTCGATGATGATTTAGGCAGGAGTGTATATCGGCATTCATCTGCTCATATTATGGCTCACGCGGTCAAAAGACTTTGGCCTGATACTAAGCTGGCAATAGGACCGGCGATTGACAAAGGTTTTTATTATGATTTTGACAGTGAGCATATTTTTACACCTGAAGATTTTGAGCTAATTGAAAAAGAGATAGATAAAATTATTAAGGCTGATTACCCCATGGTAAAGAAAATAATGAGCCGCGAGGATGCTATCAAGTTTTTTCAAGGGCATAATGAGAATTACAAAGTGGAGCTGATTAAAGATTTACCGGAAGATGCCATTATAAGCGTTTATGAACATGGCGACTTTTTTGATTTATGTGCAGGACCGCATGTTCCATCTACCGGAAGTATAAAGTCCTTAAAACTTATGAGTTTGGCTGGTGCCTATTGGCGGGGCAGTGAAAACAATCCTATGCTGCAAAGAATTTATGCCACTTCATTTCCTAAAAAGGCAATGTTAGATGATTACTTAAATAAGCTGGAAGAAGCAAAAAAACGCGACCATCGTCGGCTGGGCAAAGAACTGGGGTTATTTGTTGTCATGGATGAAGGTCCGGGGTTCCCATTTTTTCTTCCTAAAGGCATGGCCTTGCGAAATGAACTGGAAAACTTTTGGCGCGAGGAACACCGCAAAGCAGGGTATCAGGAGATAAGGTCGCCTATTATTCTCAATCGGGAATTATGGGAGAGATCAGGGCACTGGGATCATTATAAAGAAAATATGTACTTTACTAAAATTGATGAGCAGGACTATGCAGTAAAACCTATGAATTGCCCGGGTAGTATGCTGGTTTACAAACAAAGCCTGCACAGCTATAAAGAATTCCCCTTAAGAATGTGTGAAATGGGACTGGTGCACCGGCACGAAATGTCAGGTGTATTACATGGACTGATGAGGGTACGTGCCTTTACTCAGGATGATGCCCATATTTTTATGCTGCCTGAACAGATAATTGACGAAATCAAAGGTGTAATAAATCTGGTTGACCGCTTTTACAGCTTATTCGGTTTCCCTTATCATGTAGAACTTTCAACTAAACCGGAAAATGCCATGGGCTCTGATGAAGATTGGGAAATTGCTACCGATGCCTTGCGCCAGGCTTTAGATGAAAAAGGAATCAGTTATAAGGTGAATGAAGGTGATGGCGCTTTTTATGGACCTAAAATTGATTTTCACTTACATGATGCGCTGGACAGGACCTGGCAATGCGGGACCATCCAATTAGATTTTCAGATGCCGGAAAAATTTGATTTAACCTATATTGGCGAAGATGGTGAAAAACATAGACCAGTCATGATTCATCGGGTCATATACGGAAGTATAGAAAGATTTATAGGAATACTGACGGAACACACGGCAGGGGCTTTCCCAGCCTGGTTAGCACCAGTACAGGTTAAGGTTTTACCCATTACTGATCGTCAGCATAGCTATGCTCAAGAAGTGGTGGAAAAACTGCAAAGCCATGATTTTAGAGTAGAAGCTGATTACCGCAGCGAAAAAATCGGTTATAAAATAAGAGAAGGTCAAATGCAGAAGATACCTTACCTGCTGATTATCGGTGATAAAGAAATCGAATCACAGGGCGTAGCAGTCAGACATAGAAAAGATGGAGACAAAGGCTCCATGGGTTTAAACGAGTTTATTGAAATGCTGCATACGGAAGTTAAAACACGCTTAATTTAAATCATGTATATTAAATTTAAGTCTAATATTATAAATTGCATTGGAAAATGGTTTGTGCTATAATTCCAAAGTAACTAAGCAGAAGCTCGACTTCTCACCTTACAACTAACGTTCGTAAGGTATTCAGTAACTTAAACTTCAGGTAGTAATGATACTGCCAAATAGTTATTGATTTTTGAAGCGAGTTCATGCGACTCGCTTATTTTATTTAGGAGGTGAAATTCTTATTAGTAAGGATTGGAGAGTTAATGAGGAAATACGGGTTAAAGAAGTAAGATTGATTGGCGATACGGGAGATCAACTTGGCATAGTTCAGATTCGCGAAGCCCTTCAGTTAGCTATCGATAAGGGATTAGACCTGGTTGAAATTGCTCCTTCTGCCAAGCCGCCCGTATGCCGATTAATGGATTATGGCAAGTATAAATTTGAACAGAATAAACGTGAAAAAGAAGCACGTAAAAAGCAAACAACCATTTCTACTAAAGAAGTTAAATTGCGCCCCAATATTGAAGAACATGATTTCCAGGTAAAAGCCAAGAACGCCAGAAAGTTTTTGACCGCTGGAGATAAGGTTAAACTTACTATTATGTTCAGGGGAAGACAAATAACCCATCCTGAACTGGGTGTAAAATTGTCCATTAAGATGGCCGAAGAACTTAATGATGTTTCAGCCGTTGAGAAAGCGCCCAAAATTGAAGGCAGAAACATGGTTACTATATTAATTCCTAAGATTGATAATGAGAAAGCAGATAAAAACCCTGAAAAGAAGGAAATAAAGGAGGAAGCCAATAATGCCTAAGATGAAATCTCATCGGGGTGCGGCCAAAAGATTCAAAAAGACCGGCTCCGGTAAAATAAAAAGATCTAAAGCTTTTGCCAGTCACCTTTTAGGGGGTAAAAGTCCAAAAAGAAAACGTAAACTGCGTCAAGCAGGACTTGTAAGTGCACAAGAGCACAAGAGAATCTCCAAATTGATTCCTTATTAAAATATCTATTAAGTTTTTAGGAGGTAATTACAGATGCCCAGAGTAAAACGTGGGACGACTACACATAGAAGACATAAAAAAATATTAAAGATGGCAAAAGGATACCGCGGTAGTAAATCAAAGCTTTTTAGAGTAGCTAATCAACAGGTTATGAAATCAGGTAATTATGCTTATATTCATCGGCGCTTAAAAAAGAGAGATTTCCGTAAGTTATGGATTGCCAGAATAAACGCTGCAGCCCGGGACAATGGAACTACTTACAGCAAAATGGTCCATGGCTTGAAAGTTGCCGGTGTTGATATAAACCGTAAAATCTTGGCCGAACTAGCGGTCAGCGATCCCCAAGGGTTTACACAATTAGCTCAGTTAGCCAAGCAAAGCGCTGCTAACTAAAACAGTATTAAAGAAGTATGGTTACAGGCCATACTTTTTTGTTTAAGAGGTGTTATTTTGAAATTTCTTTCTTCACGAGATAATACACTTATTAAAAAGTTTGCCAAACTGAAAAATAAAAAATACCGTGATAAAGAGAACATGTTTATCATCGAAGGCGAGAAAAGCGTTACCGAAGCATTGCAGCAAGAGGATTCGCTTCTCTGTGTTTTATTTGCTGAAGAATGCCAGCAATATTTGGATTTGGTAAACAAGATGCCTGATATTCAGTGGTATCAATTAGCTCCTGGCTTGATTGATTATATCTGCGATACCGAAAACCCGCAGGGTATACTGGCCATAGCACAAATACCTGATTATAACTATGAAAGTATAACTGATGAGCAGTTATTAGTTTGCCTGGATGAAGTTAGTGATCCCGGAAATGTAGGGACTATTATCCGCACCGGATTGGCGCTGGGAGCTGACGGGATATTAATGACACCAGGATGTGCCGATCCTTTTAGTCCTAAAGTTGTCAGGGCATCAATGGGAGCAATATTGCATATACCTATTTATAGGAATTTTTGTTTGGACGAGCTAAGCAATTTTCAAAACCAGGGCTATTTAGTTTACTGCTCATCTCTGGATACAGAAAATAATTTATATGACCAAGATTTTACAGGCGGTAAAATTATAGTGATTGGCAATGAATCAAGAGGTATTAGCGAGAAAAGCAAAAGCACCTGTGATACAAAATTTAAAATACCGATAAATGCTCAAGTAGATTCTTTAAATGCAGCAGTAGCATGTGCTATAATCTTAGCAGAAGCATGGCAGCAGAGACTGTAGAATTGCTAATTGTTTCCTGATTGTATATATGTTATAATTCTGCCTAGTTCGGCCCTACTATTTATTTACGGAGGGTGGACCATTTTATGATAAACCAAGCTGAAAACATGTGGCGTCTATTTGAAACATCGGGTTGCATTATATATTATTTACTTTATAAAATGATTAACACTCAATAAAATAAATGCTGAGAACAGGATTAGTAGTATGCTGTTGCCTTACAGGGAGATCATATCATGACTGGAAATATGATCAGGAAAAGGCATGCGAATTCACCTGCGAGCAGGGGATTGAAATATTAGTAGGTCCTACCGGCTGCCTCCGTTAAAAGGCATTTGAGAGAGCCAAATAATAAGAAATTTGGTTAATCAGGGTGGTAACGCGGAAGTAACTTTCGTCCCTACGGATGAAAGTTTTTTTATTTTCTGGAATAAGGAGGTTGCATGGTATGCTGGAAAAGTTAACCAGGCTTGACAGAGAAGCCCAAACTGTAATTACAACATTAAATACCATTAATGAGCTTAATGAATTTAAGGTTAAGATTCTGGGACGCAAAGGCGAAATAACTGCTTTGCTTAGGGGACTTAAGGATTTATCTCCTGAACAAAGAGCTGAAGTAGGAAAAGTTGCCAATGAAATTAAAGATAAGCTCGAGGCACAGTTAAACAGCAGAGCAAATGAAATTAATCAGCGTGAGTTGGAAGTTAAACTACAGAGGGAAAAAATTGATGTAACTTTACCGGGACTGCCCCTGCAGACTGGCAGTAAACATCCTCTGACCCAGATACAAAGAGAAATCACCAGTATTTTTACCGGAATGGGTTTTACCGTCGAAGAAGGCCCGGAAATAGAACTGGAATATTACAATTTTGAGGCACTGAATGTACCCCGTCATCATCCTGCCCGTGATATGCAAGATTCATTCTATATAACCGAGGAAGTACTCTTGCGTACCCACACTTCACCAGTACAGGTAAGAACTATGGAAAAATTAGCTCCGCAGATACCGGTGAAAATAATAGTCCCCGGAAAAGTCTATCGTAATGATGATGATGCTACCCATTCGCCTATGTTTCATCAGGTAGAAGGATTATTAATCGATGAAAGGATAACTTTTGCTGACCTGAAGGGCGTTCTTATGCTATTTGCCAAAAAGATATTTGGTGATAGTGTTAATGTTCGTTATCGTCCCAGCTTTTTTCCTTTTACGGAACCGAGCGTTGAAATAGACATTTCCTGTGTCATGTGCGGCGGGGAAGGCTGCAGAGTATGTTCTCATACTGGATGGCTGGAGATATTAGGTGCTGGCATGGTTCATCCTAATGTGTTAAAAGCCGGCGGTTACGACCCGGAAAAAGTGAGCGGTTTTGCCTTCGGAATGGGTATTGAGCGTATAGCAATGTTGAAATATGGTATAAATGATTTACGCCTCTTTTTTGATAATGACAAAAGATTTTTAAAACAGTTCTAAAGGGGGACAAAATAATGGGAGTTTCTATAAACCAATTAAAAAAATATGTTCAATTTGATCAGACTGCAGAGCAGTTAGCTCATAATCTAACCATGGCAGGCATTGCCATTGAAGGGGTGGAGAATATAGGTGATGATCAATTATTAGAACTTGATTTAACCCCTAATCGCGCTGACTGTCTGGGATGGATTAATTTAGCCCGTGAAATATCAGCGCTTACTGGATCTGAATTAACCACACCGGAAACTTTTATCAAAGAAAACGAAGAATTAATTGAAGATTATATAACAATTAATATAGATGCTGCTCATTTATGTAAAAGATATGCGGCCCGGGTTATAAAAGATATCACAATCAAGGCTTCACCGGAATGGCTGCAAACTGCTTTGAATAAAGCCGGAATTCGCCCTATTAATAATGTAGTTGATATTACTAACTATGTAATGCTGGAAACTAATCAGCCTTTACATGCTTTTGATTATGAGTTATTAGGCGAGCACAAACAAATATTAGTTCGTCAGGCTCATGCTCAGGAACCATTTACCAGCTTGGACAGTATTGCCAGACAACTGGATGAGGATATGCTGGTAATAACCAATGGTGAGAAGCCAATAGCACTAGCTGGAGTAATGGGCGGCGAAAATACAGAAATTAACGATCAAACCAGGGTTGTTTTGCTGGAATCAGCTAATTTTTTAGCGACTAATATTCGCAAAACTTCCAAGCAGCTTGGTTTACGCAGTGACTCTTCCACCCGCTTCGAAAAGGGTGTTGATCCTAATGGGGTAATATATGCTGTTGACCGTGCTGCTCAGCTAATTCACGAATTAGCAGGCGGGGAAGTGGTAAAAGGTATATGCGATGTTTACCCTGAGACAGTTGAACCTTTAATTATTTTACTAAGACCGGAGAAGGTTAATAATCTGCTGGACACCAATATAAGTGCTATAGAAATTAAATCTTATTTGGAAAAATTGCGTTTTAAAGTTACTGAAAACGAGGATGGGTTCCTGGTTCAAGTTCCTACTTACAGACCAGATATATCAATAGAAGTAGATTTAATTGAAGAAGTAGCACGTTTACATGGTTATGATAAAATTCCTGCCACATTATCTTACGGAACTATTCAACCGGGAGGGCTAAATGCTGTTCAGCAGTTCCGCAACCACATACAGAATATATTGGCCAGGAATTTACTTGAAGTTATAAATTTCAGCTTTATTAATCCTGCCTCATTTGATCTTATACGCCTGAGTGGGGAGGATAAACTTAGAAATTGTGTAAAAGTAGCCAATCCCTTATCAGAAGAACAAGCAGTCATGAGAACCTTGTTGCTGCCGGGTCTGCTGAAAAATATAAGCGACAATCTGGCCCGCAAAAATGAAAATCTGGCCTTCTTTGAAATGGGAACCGTATTTTATCCAACCAAAAAGGCTTTGCCGCAAGAAGTTCTGAAACTAGGTGCTGTTGTGGCGGGAAACTTTGAAACCAACTGGTTGAAAAATGAGGTGCCGATGGATTACTTTTACCTGAAAGGATTGGTGGAAGACCTCTTAAACAATTTGGGCATCAGGGAATTTACCTTTGTAGCAGCAGAACATCCTGCCTTCCACCCCGGCAAAACTGCAATGGTTATGTCTGGAGATAAGGAAATAGGTATTATCGGGGAAATACACCCTGAAACATGTAAAAATTATGATATTAAAATAAGGGCAACAGCTTTTGATTTTGATGTCACTACCTTGTTTAATTTAAGTAAACCAACCAAAATGACTAAAGAGATTACCAGGTATCCGGGCATCAAGAGAGATATTGCTGTTATAATACCGCAAACGGTAACTTATTTGGAAGCTAATGATGTGATTAAAGCAGATAAGTCAGGTTTCTTGCAAGAGGTTGGTATTTTTGATGTGTATACGGGAGATCAGGTTCCCGAAGGCTATAAAAGCATGGCATTCAGGCTCTTATTCCGTTCAAATGAAAAAACCCTTACAGAAAATGAGGTTAATCCTCTTGTTGAAGAAATCCTGCTAAAATTAAAAAACCAGTGGGGAGCCTTGCTCAGATAAATAATTAGTATAAAATACCTATAAATGGAGGGCAATCAAGCCCTCCATTTATTGTTATAATTAGTATAGTTACTTAACAGACCGCAACCGCATCTGAAGGCTAAATGATATAATTGTAAATGAAAATACAGGGACAGGAGAGATTTTGATGACTAATTCTGATAAAAACCAGTCGATGATAAATGTAGAAATAATTGGCAGAGGTGAATATACAGTTGCTCAGGGAACCAGAATTAATCAATTGATTGCAATGCATTTGAGCGATTGCGAATTTCCTATATTAGCAGTTATGGTGCAGAATTCTATGCATGATTTAAACTATATTTTGCATGATGCAGATAAGATTGAACTAATTGACCTGACCTCAGAAAAAGGTGCCAGGATTTACCGCCGCAGCGCTATGTTTATACTTATTAAAGCCTGTCGTGAACTATTCCCCGATAGGACAGTTATAGTCAGGCATTCCATGTCTAACGGTATATTTTGCGAGTTTCGCCATCAGGAAGTGACCCCCGCAGAAGTTAAAATGATTGAAGAACAGATGCATAAAATAGTAGCAAGTGATTTACTTATTAAGAGAATTACAGTCAATAAAGAGAAAGCTGTGGAGATATTTACTGCCCAGGGTCAGCTGGATTTAGTTCAACTAATGAAACAAAGAGAAAAGGAATTTGTTCATGTATATGAATTGGATGGATTTTATGAGTACTTTTACGGCTACATGGTGATTAACACCGGGCAAATTGATCGCTTCCGATTAATTAATTATCCACCGGGAATAGTGCTGCAAACGCCTGAGAAAAAAAATCCCGGTATTCTTATGCCATTTGTGGAACAAAAGAAGCTATCCAGTATATACAGTGAGGCAAAAGCCTGGGCAGAGATGCTTAAAGCACCTCATGTTGCTGCGGTTAATGAGATAGTTTCCCGAGGAGAAATTAATGATTTCATTCGTGTAAATGAAGCATTACATGAAAAGAAAATAGCTTCTATAGCTGATCAAATTTGTAATAATCAGGATGTACGTATTATTTTAATCGCCGGACCTTCTTCTTCGGGAAAAACCACCTTTGCCCAGCGGTTGTTTATTCAACTGAGAGTTAATGGCAAAGAACCGGTTGCCATATCGATGGATAATTATTTTGTCAACAGATGTGATACTCCTTTAGATGAAAATAATGAATATGACTTTGAATCACTGGAAGCATTAAAATTAGATTTATTCAACGAACACCTGCAGCAATTAATTAATGGCGAAGAAGTTGAAATGCCAGTTTACAATTTTATTAGCGGAACCTGTGAAACAGAAGGGGTTAAAATTAAACTGGGAGCAGGACAGCCATTGATTTTGGAAGGCATTCATTGTCTAAATGATCAATTGACCAGCAGTATATATGCCAAGCAAAAATTTAAGATATATATAAGTGCATTAACCCAATTAAATATTGACTATTCTAATAATATTTCTACCACTGACAGTCGTCTGATCAGAAGGATAATACGCGATAATAGAACCAGAGGGCACAATGCTTTGGATACTATTAAAAGATGGCCTTCAGTCAGAAACGGAGAAGAGAAAAATATTTTTCCTTTTCAGGAGAATGCCGATGCCATGTTTAATTCATCATTAGTTTATGAATTATTCATTTTAAAGCCTTACATTGAACCTTTGTTAAGGAAAATAGGACCTGAAAACCGGGAATATGCCGAAGCCAAGCGATTGCTGAAGTTTCTAAGCTATTTTAAAACTGCAGAGACTGATGAAATACCAATCAATTCAATTTTACGGGAGTTTGTTGGTAATAGCTGTTTTGAACATTAAGCTTGTATTGCCAGCGTAATTTTTAGATGGGGGTGGTAATATTGCACGGCAAAGTACTGGTAGTTGACGATGAGGAATCACTGGTTAGGTTAATAACTTTTAATCTTAATAAGGATGGTTTTCAAACTTTACAGGCTAATGATGGTAATGAAGCCTGGCGTTTAATTATGCAGGAAAAACCGGATCTGATTATTTTAGATATAATGTTGCCGGGTAAAGATGGCTTGGAAATTTGCCGCGACCTGCGCAAGGAAAATATTACAACCCCCATTATTATGCTTACTGCTAAGGATGACGAAGTAGATAAAGTTGTCGGTCTTGAATTAGGTGCCGATGATTATGTTACCAAGCCGTTTAGTGTAAAAGAACTTAGCGCAAGAGTACGGGCTGTTTTGCGGCGTAATAATTTAAACGATAATTTGCCGGTAGAAAATAAAGATATTACTGTTGGCAAGTTTACTATGAAACCTTTGAATTTTGAAATATGGTTCAAAGATAAAAAATTAGATTTAACTATGAAAGAATATGAATTACTGCAAATGCTGCTTAGAAATAAGGGAAGGGTGCTAAAAAGAGAATATTTACTGGAGGTGCTTTGGGATTATCCTGACAGTGCTAATACAAGAGCATTAGATGTATACATCAGCAAATTGCGGGAAAAAATCGAAGATGATGCTAAAAAACCTCAACATATAATTACTGTCAGGGGCTATGGTTATAAATTTGAGGAAAATAAGTATGAATAGATCATTTCGCTTTATACTTACCAGTAATTTTTTTATCATAATATTGGCATCTTTATCTCTCAGTCTTATTATCAGCTATTTTATTTTCAAAGACTTTTATATAAGTGACACGGAAGAAAATCTTACGAATCAAGCTGTATTAGTAGCAGATATAATAGAGGGTTCTGCTCCTGGCAGTAATTCAGAATTATTAATAGAAATCAGTAAAAGAATAGCCCAGGATACAGACACAAGAGTTACCGTTATCGAAGCCGAAAACGGGAATGTATTGGCTGATTCTGAATTTGACTATAACAAAATGGAAATACATAGTAACCGTCCGGAAATAATTAAGGCTTTTAATGAAGAGGCAGGTTCTGATATTAGATTTAGCAATACGGCACAAATTAATATGCTCTATGTAGCAGTACCTTTTAAGACTGATTTTATATCAGGAGCTGTTCGGTTAGCCAAACCGCTGGATGAGGTTGAAAAAGTTTTATTTAAAATTTTATCAGTAATGCTATTGACGGTTCTTTTAACCGCGATAGCTGCTTTTAGTATTAGTGCTGTAGTTGCTAAACGGTTGTCCCGCCCATTATCAGACATTACGGAAGCGGTAAAAGATATTGCCCAGGGCAATTTTAAAAGAAGGATTCCCCGTCAATCTAACCAGGAATTTAGCGTATTATCATCTGCCGTTAATAATATGGCTGAATATCTTGAACAATATTTAAAGCAGATTTCTGAAGTAAAAAGCCAACTTGAAGCAGTTTTAGATAATACAGTCAATGGAATTTTTATGACTGATTATTCCGGGAGAATTAATTATGTTAATCCAGTTGCCAGGGCGCTTTTGTTTCCCGACCAAGAGCCTCTAGGGAGAAAACACCTTGAAGTAATTAGCAATTATGAATTGATAGAAATAATTGACCGTCTGAGAAAACATCCCCAAACAATAAAAACAAAAATCACCCTATACTCATTGGGAGGTAAAATTATTGATATAAATGCTCTAACCATTTCAACTACTAGCGGAAAGGAAAATGACAGAGTATTAATAATTTTAAATGATATCACTGAGATTAAACATCTTGAGCAAGTAAAAAAAGATTTTATTGCTAATGTGACTCACGAACTAAAAACACCAATTGCCAGTATTAGCGGTTTTGCTGAAACCATGCTATCGGAAAAAGTTGATACTCAAGAAGAATTCCGTGAGTTTTCACAAATAATTTTCAATGAAGCCAAGCGATTAACTGATTTGATAAACGCTCTTTTTGAACTATCAAAATTAGAATCAACTATTCCTCAATTGCAGATGCAAGTTATTGATTTAAGTTTAGTTATAGAAGAGACTGTTAATCTAATACAAAAAAAACCGGAAGTAAAGGATTATAGAATCGAGCTTATTAAACCCTCCCTGCCTTTATTAGTTGCGACTGATCCTAATTCTGTGGTGCAAATAATTATAAATTTACTCGATAATGCTGTTAAATTTAGTGAGCCTGAAAATAGAATCAGAATAACCATTGAGGAAGAGCCGCATGAGATTATAGTGTCTGTTATAGATAATGGCGAAGGAATCCCAGAAAAAGATTTACCCAGGATTTTTGAAAGATTTTATCGGGTTGATCAGGCCAGATCCAGAAAAACCGGCGGAACAGGTTTGGGACTAGCGATAGTGAAACATTTGATCGAAAACCTTGGTGGTAAAGTGGGAGTACATAGTACTCCAGGGCAAGGATCAAAATTCTTTTTTACTCTGCCAAGGATTTAAGCAGGCGGAATAAATATAACACCCTGACG
This sequence comes from uncultured Syntrophomonas sp., assembly GCA_964563125.1. Taxonomy (GTDB): domain Bacteria; phylum Bacillota; class Syntrophomonadia; order Syntrophomonadales; family Syntrophomonadaceae; genus UBA1368. The sequence continues at coordinate 18,188 of CAZLVY010000045.1, forward strand.
GGGCTGTCGCACTAAGCAATTAGTGGATAGCCCTTTTTAAATGCAAAAAAATAA
>CAZLVY010000046.1:0-17554 GCA_964563125.1 uncultured Syntrophomonas sp.
TGGTAATACCATATTGCTCGTTAATATTCTCAGCTGTGATGCCCATGTGATAGTTGTTAAAGGCTTCCCATAAACCATCTTTAATCATTAAATCAACGATTGTGCCATTATTCATACGATAACCTCTGCGGGCTTTCTCCAAACCGTAGGGAGCATTGCTCATATTTTCCATACCGCCGGCTAAAATAATGTCTGCGTCTCCTGCTTTGATTAGCTGAGCTGCCAGACTTACTGCCCGGAGTCCTGAACCGCATACTTTATTGATGGTCATTGCACAGATTTCCTGAGGAATACCTGCATTAATCATAGACTGGCGGGCAACATTCTGGCCCTGACCTGCCTGTATTACACATCCGAATACAACTTCATCCAATTGATCTCCTGAGATACCGGCTCTGTTTAAAGCCTCTTTCATTACAACTGCACCGAGGTTTACTACAGGTTCATCCTGCAGGGTACCATTAAATGTTCCAACCGGTGTACGACATGCACCAACCAATACTACTTCTCTTGTCATATTTTCTCAAACCTCCCAATTTTTTATCATATATTTTATTATAAATTATTTGCTGTAGTCAAAAAACCCTTTTCCGGTTTTTCTGCCTAAATTTCCTGCGCGAACCAATTTTTTAAAGGCAAGTGAGGGCCGATATTTGGAATCGCCAATCTCTGCCCAGAAGTATTCCATAATCATTAAGCAGACATCAATACCAACCAGATCTGCTAAAGCCAAAGGCCCTATTGGCATATTGGCTCCAAGTTTCATTGCCTCATCAATTTCTGCCGCTGTTGCGACACCTTGATCACAAATAATAGCTGCTTCGTTAATATAGGGAATAAGTAAGCGGTTTACTATAAAACCAGGAGATTCTTTTACCGGAATAGGTGTCTTACCAATAAATTTTCCAAACTCAATAATAGCTTGAGTAGTATCAGTAGAAGTATTTACACCAGGAATTACTTCAATAAGTTTCATGGCCGGCACAGGATTAAAGAAGTGCATTGCTACAATTTTATCTGGTCTTTTGGTAACAGATGCGATTTCAGTAATACTCAAAGCTGAGGTATTTGATGCCAATAAAGTACTTGGTGAACAAATTTGATCCAGTTCTTTAAATACAGATTTCTTAATGTCAATATTTTCAATAACTGCCTCAATTATTAGGTCACAATCACTAAATACCTGGTTATCTGTAGATGTGCTGAGTAAGCCTTTATACTTTTCCATATCTTCAGCAGTTATTTTGCCTTTGCTGACTGCCTTATCCCAATTCTTAACAGTCATGGATAAACCCCGGGAAACATATTCTTCTTTGATGTCGACCAGTACAACATGGAAGCCTGCCTCAACACATACTTGTGCAATTCCAGCCCCCATAGTACCAGCCCCTAGTACTCCAACTTTTTCAATATTCATAGTTACAACCTCCTATTACATTAATTGCTATATTTAATTATTAATGAATTCTGCTTTTCTTTTTTCCAGGAAGGCTTTCATTCCTTCCTTTTGATCAACAGTTGAAAAACAAAGCGCAAACGCGTCTGCTTCGATGGTCATCGATGTGTTAATATCTGTTTGCATTCCTTGATTTACTGCTGCTTTGGATAGTTTCACTGCAATCTGTCCTTTACTGAGAATGCGGTTGGCAATGGCTTTTACCGTATTCATAAGTTCTTCCGGCGCTACAACCTGATTAACCAGTCCAATACGCATGGCTTCTTCAGCATTAATTACATCAGCAGATAATAATAGCTGCTTGGCCATTCCTGGTCCAACCAGACGGGGTAAGCGTTGAGTTCCACCAAAACCTGCCGTAACTCCTAATCCCACTTCAGGTTGTCCAAACTTTGCTTTAGTTGAAGCAATACGAAAATCGCAACACATAGCTAGTTCACAACCTCCGCCTAAAGCAAAACCATTAACCGCAGCGATTACAGGTTTTTCCAAAGCTTCTATAGACATAAAAGCTTTTTGTCCCAAAGCCCCAAAATTGCGAGCTTGAATTGGCGATAGATTTTGCATATAAGCTATATCAGCACCTGCTACAAAAGCTTTATCACCTGCTCCGGTTATAATCAACAGGTCTATACTGTCATCACTTGCAATTTCCTCAATCATATTGATTATTTCCAGGAGAGTATCGCTGTTTAAAGCATTTAAGGCCTTAGGTCTGTTGATATATAATATTGCTAACCTGTCCTGCTTTTCCAATAATAGGTTTTCGTAAGGCATTCCCTTACCTCCTTTCATAATATTTTATATATTCTATTAATAATACTATCTCACGTTTCAAATATGCAAGATTCTTGCCAAACTTTAACGAATGAATGTCCATATATCAGTTCACCTTAAAACAGGGGTTCACAGATTTTAATAAGAAAATAAATAGCCAAAGAGGCATCATCTATAATTCATTATTGATTGCACTGAAGCATTATTGAATCATATATTGGCAAATAGCCTTATTAACAAAATGACTTTATAACTTTAATTATTAGTTAACACAGGGTAGACTATCCATAAGAACTATTATTTAAAATGGAGTGATATTAAAGAATGCGAACACTGGTTGGCACTATTATGACAAATGGCAAGGAAAAACATATTTATTGTAAAGTCAGCAAAGTTACGGAAACTCAATTGAAAATTATTCGTGATACCAGTCAACCTGAACTGGAGGAGATTGGTTTTACATTTATTAAATTAATTTCGCTTGAATTGCCCGGTGTGAGAGGTCAAGCTGTATTCTTCGAAGGTCACCTGAATGAAATGGGTCGAGTTCTTAAAGATTTGCATAAATTTTAGCCTTAGCCAGTAAATATCAAAACCACTATTTACTATTCTAAAGCATTAATGCCAGGTTTAAAGCCTGGCATTATGATCGACTAAATTTTAATGATTTTTATAAACTTACGTTTCCCCACTTGAATAACCATTCCATCCCTTATAGTGAGGTTCTCGTCTTCAATTTTTTGTCCGTTTACTTTAATTGCATCCTGCCTAATCATTCTCTTGCCGTCACTGGTTGACTGCACCATACCATTTTCCAGCAAAAATTTAGGTAACCATATTTCATCAGAATCTATTTGCACTTCAGGAATATCTTGCGGTATATCTCTCTGGGAAAAAACCAGCTTAAATCTTTCTTCTGCTTTTTCTGCTTCTTCTATATTATAGAATATAGTGATTATTTCTTTGGCGAGATTAACCTTGGCATCACGTGGGTTCATTGAACCATTTTCCATTCTGCTTTTAATGTCATTAATTTTGTCCATAGGGACTTGGGTTATTAATTGAAAATAACGGCAAATCAAATTATCAGTAATTGACATAGTCTTGCCGAATATTTCATGAGGATCTTCGTTTACACCTATGTAGTTACCCAGGCTTTTACTCATTTTCTGGACGCCGTCAGTTCCTTCTAATATAGGCATAGTTAAAGCCACCTGAGGTTCCTGACCATATTCTTTTTGCAGGTTTCTTCCCACCAAAAGATTAAAAGTTTGGTCAGTACCACCCATTTCCACATCGCAATTAAGTGCAACTGAGTCATAACCCTGCATTAACGGATACATAAATTCATGAATTCCGATTGGTAAACCTTCCTTATAACGTTTGCTGAAATCATCTCTTTCCAGCATACGTGCCACAGTGTATTTACCTGCCAGATTAAGGACATCCGCCAAATTCATATTTTGTAACCATTCACTATTAAAATAAACAGTAGTTTTTTCTCTATCTAATACTTTAAAAATCTGTTCCTGATAAGTAGCAGCATTAATTTCGATCTGTTCTTCGCTTAATTGCTTGCGAGTTTCTGACTTCCCACTGGGGTCCCCTATTCTGGCTGTAAAATCTCCTATTATCAAATGCACTTCGTGTCCTAAATCCTGAAATTGTCTCAATTTGTTTAATACAACTGTATGACCTAAGTGAATATCCGGAGCAGTAGGGTCCAAGCCCAATTTTATCCTCAATGGTCTCTCTTCTTTTATTGATTTATATAATTTATTTTTCAATTCGATTTCAGGAATTATTTCTACAACGCCTCTTTTTATTACTTCCATCTGCTTTTCAACTTGTATATTAATATTTTTATCCATAATATAACCTCCCTGCCATAAAAAATAATAGCATAAAGCCGCTAGTATGTGCAATAATTAGAGCCATAAAGCCGTATATTTGAGTAATTATGTTTATACATTATTTTATCCGGGAGGTAAATATTTTAAAAATGACAACAAATACAAATAGCAAAACCAATAAGAAAAAAGCGCCCAGTAAATTTACGTTTAAGAGAATCCTGGGTTACTTATCACTCCTTGCTATATTGGGTATAGTCATCGTTTCCGGGACAATTGCTTATGCAGGCAGCACTCTTCCTGCCTGGGATCCGCAACTGCTTACCGGTGCTAAAACTACTATTGTTTATGATGACCAAGGAAATATAGCGTCAGAACTTCATGCTGAGGAGAATCGTACCGAAATAACTCTGGACAAAGTACCCGAGCAACTGCAGCAAGCTTTTATTGCAACTGAAGATAATAACTTTTATAAACATCACGGCGTTGATTTAAGAGGTGTAACCCGAGCAGTTCTACGTAATTTTCAGTCTGGAGATCTTACAAGAGAAGGCGCTAGTACGATTACTATGCAGTTAGCCCGCAATGCCTTTCTTTCCTTTGATAAACAATGGCAAAGAAAAATCCAGGAAGCAATTTTGGCTTTTAAAATTGAAGCCAATTATTCTAAAGATGAAATCTTATCAATGTATTTAAATAAGATTTACTTTGGGAGTGGTGCATATGGAGTTCAAGCCGCTGCCTATACTTATTTTGGCAAAGATGTGACTGAATTGACTTTGGAAGAATCTGCTCTCTTGGCAGGAATACCGCAAAACCCCAATGTAATAAATCCTTTTATATCTGTTGAAAAAGCTAAAGCCCGACAAAAAATTATTTTAAATAACATGGTGGCATATGATTATATCGACCAGGCAACTGCCGATAATGCTTACAAAGTGGAACTTGTATATGACGAATCCACCGGGGGCAATGCGCAGTACGGTTATTATACTGATGCAGTTCTTGAGGAAGCATTAGCAATTTTAGAAGGTTTAGAAAAATACGAAGATCCTAACAATGTAATTTATAGAGCAGGTCTCAAAATTTATACAACCATGAGTTCCCAGTTACAAAACCACGCTGAGTCTTTATACCAAAATGATGCAAACTTCCCCGCTGAGAGTAAAAACGGCCAATTGATTCAATCAGCTATGGTATTAATGGACCATAGTAATGGAGAAATAAAAGCCGTCATGGGCGGCAGAAAATACGAACAAAAAAGAGGCTTTAACCGTGCTACCAGTGCTTATCGTCAACCCGGTTCTTCAATTAAGCCGATAGCCGTCTACTCACCTGCCTTAGAAGCAGGCATTATGCCTTATTATGTTTTAGATGATTCACCTATTTCCTTTAAAATCGGCAGTTCTGTCTGGTCACCCAAAAATTATGATCTTGGATACCGCGGTTTGATTACAATGCGCACCGCTGTTCAATACTCAATCAATACTTATGCTGTACAATTATTAGATAAAATTGGTATTGGCAACAGTTTTGATTTTGCTAAATCACTTGGTCTTGAATTAGTAGATTCCCCAGGGACTAATGACTTAGGCCTTGCCCCCCTTTCGCTGGGTGGTTTAACCAAAGGTGCTACTCCGGTGCAAATGGCTGCTGCTTATGGTGCTATTGGTAATGGCGGCATTTATGTAAAACCGCATTTCATTACTAAAATAGTTGATGATAAAGGTGTAGAGATCTACAATTATGAACTTAAGCTGAACAGGGTTATGACAGACCAAACATCCTGGTTAATGACTAATATGCTGCAAACCGTAACTGCTGCCGGAACCGGAACTAATGCTAAAGTACCAGGTGTTCCTACTGCAGGTAAAACAGGTACTTCAGAAGAATATAAGGATTCCTGGTTTTGCGGCTTTACCCCTGGTTACTCAGTCGCAGTCTGGATGGGCTATGATGAGGAACTTAACATGAATAATGTTTATGGTGGTGGATTTCCGGCAAAGATTTTCAGATCTATGCTGCAAGAGGCTCATAAGATAAATAATCCCCCCGCCTTGTCAATGCCGGGAGGGATTGTTCAAGTACAGATATGTTCAAAATCCGGATTGTTACCATCTGAAAATTGTCCTGAAGATGCAATCATTACTGAATATTCCCGCAGTGATAGTATACCAACTGAAACTTGTGAGATTCATGAGCTTTTGTATATTTGTCCTGAATCCGGCAAATTAGCGGGCAAATATTGTCCTAATCCAGAGATGAAGGCTATGGTCAAAGTAGGCGAAGAAAGCGCTGAAGAATTTAAAATTCCCACAGAAAAATGCGATATTCATACTGAATCAACATTTCCCGGGTTGTTCAAGGACGAAGTATATGTGTGTATGGACGAAAGACACGATGGGAAGCTTTACCTGGCCAATATAGCCAATCCTCTCCAAACAGGCGGATGTCCTGCTGAGAGTATTATTTCAGTAACATTAAAACCCGGGCAAAAGATACCTTATTGTGATATTAAAGAGCATCAGGTGAAAAACAAGAAAGCCCGAGAAATAATTGATGATATAATTGATGATTAGCACGAAAAAGCTTTAGGTGTTTTAGCACCTAAAGCTCAGACCGTCAAAAAAGGCCAATAGCTTCATTATTAGTATCGCATGCGATACATTGTAGTGCCCTTGGGTGCTGCGTTAATTCGGAAGTGCCGTTCAATCGACGTACCTCATGTACGCCTCAATCACGGCCCTTCCGATTGCCTTGCTCTTGACATCATTATTAGTTCGCGGAGCGAACATTGTAGTGCCCTGGGGTGCCTTTTTTGCTCGCTCTGTTAGAAATTGGCTTTATTTTATTTCAACTACTGTTACTCCATGTCCGCCTTCTTCGAGAAAACCATCGCGAAATGATTTAACGTAATAATGGCCGTTTAAATAATTACGGACTGCTAAACGCAGTGCGCCAGTACCCTTACCGTGGATAATGCGAACCGAGTCAAGATTAACCAGGTGAGCATCCTCCAAATATCTCTCAATTTGCTCCAAAGCTTCTTCACCATTTTTTCCTCGCAAATCAATTTCTTTAGAGATAAACTTAGCTTTCTCCAGATATGTCTGATTACGGATTTTAGTTTTTTGTTCTTCTATCGATTCACTTTTTACCAGTTCTTGAAATTTGACCGTTAACTTGAGAATTCCAACCTGTACAATAACATCTCCTTGTTTGTTGGGACCATCCACAACAAAACCTTTTTGTTTTATATTTTTTATGAGAACATGGTCGCCCGGTCTAATTTCACCCTGGTTGTGATCTGCTTTTTCTTTTTCCTGGCCTTCCATAGTATTTATTTTTTTTATCTTCTGATGGGCTTTTTCTACTTCGTGCCACTTAGGAGGATTTTCCTTATCCTTAATAGTATCTTTTAATTCTTGTATAGCTTTATTAGCTTCATTTTTTATATTTTTAAGGTATTCATAGGCCTCCAAGTTAGCTTTTTGCAATATTTGTTCACGCTCTACCTGAAGATTCTGCTGCTCTATAGCTAATTCTGCTTTTTCCTTCAGTAAATTATTCTGCATCAAGTCAATTTCGTTTTCAGTCTTTTCGTATTGATGTTTTTTTTCTTTAAGTTCGGTTAACATTTGGCCTAATTCCATTTCTTTTTGCGGTAACAACTTATTAGCTTTTTGAACAAGCTGTTTATCCAAACCAAGGCGGGTTGCTATTTGAAACGCATTGCTCTGTCCAGGCATACCGATAGTAAGCTTATAAGTAGGATTAAGTTTTACAGGATCAAATTCCACACAAGCATTTTCGACACGCTCATTTTGATAGGCATAATATTTTAATTCACTTTGATGAGTAGTAACTACTACTTTAGTCTTTTTATGTCTTAATTCTTCCAGTATTACTCGAGCTAATGCAGCACCTTCAGCCGGGTCAGTTCCTGCTCCCAGTTCATCTAATAAAACTAGTGATTTTTCATTTGCCAAAGCTAAAATATCAATAATATTTTTCATATGTGAGGAAAAAGTGCTCAAAGACTGTTCGATGCTTTGTTCATCACCTATATCTACATAAATAGAATCGAATATCGATATAATGCTATTCTCCCGAGCAGGTATAAATAATCCGCTCATCGCCATTACAGTTAATAGGCCCAGCGTTTTTAAAACTACTGTTTTGCCCCCCGTATTAGGACCGGTAATGATCAGCATATCAAAAACATCTCCCAGTTTTATATCAATGGGTACTGCCGTTTCTCCCAGCAGGGGATGCTTAGCTCTGCTGATATCAATAATGCCATTTTTATTTATTTGGGGGCGAAAAGAATTGGTTTTATAGGCAAATCGTGCCCGGGCAAAAATATGATCAAGAGAACTGAGTAACTTTAGGTTATAAAGCATTGTTTCCACCTGATATGTTACTTCCAGGCTCAACTCTCTCAGAATTCTCTCAACTTCTCTTTTTTCTTCAGCCTGCAGTCCTCTGATTTTATTATTGTGCTCAACAACCGGCATCGGTTCAATAAAAACAGTAGCCCCGCTGGAGGACTCGTCATGAAGAATACCTTTTACTTCATAACGGTACTCCTGTCTTACCGGCACAACATAACGTCCATCTCTTTCTGTTATCAGTGATTCCTGTAAGTATTTCTGGTTATGCTCAGAGCGAATAAACTGATTAAGGTATTCTTTAATTCGTAAACGGGAAGTATTAATTTGTCTTCTAATAGTATTAAGGGTAGGAGAAGCAGAATCTTTAACATCGCCATCTTCGCTTATGGCATCGGTAATCTTTGTTTCCAATGAACGGTTTTCCTCTAACTGACTGCCGTATTTTTGCAAAGCCTTATACTTATTATCATCAGTCATCTTCTTGGCTAACCTTGCGGCCATCAATAGAAAATATACTTCAATTAAATCCGTTGGCGCAAGCATACTGTTGATTCTAGCTTTAGCCAATAAAGAATCAATTAATTTGACACGGCTAAGAAAAGAAGGCTCACCATAACGTATTAATTCCATCGCTTCGGCAGTTTCGTTCAGTCTGCTCAATACTATTTCGTAATTATCAGATGGCTCATATTCTATAATATTGTGCTTACCGCCTTCAAAATAGGTGTATTCTAAAAGTTGTAACTGTATTTTATTAAATTCAAGTTTCGTCAGGGTTTTCTTGTTCATCGTACAACTCCATTACGTAATTTTAATGCAAATCATGTTCCTTGCCTCTGGCAATTCTTATTAAGCCGGAACAAGGAATTATAGTTATGTTTTCATGTTCAATCTGATCTAATAATAAATTCATTCCTAATGAGTCACTAGCCATATGACCAGCAATAATTACATTAATATTATTGGCTTTAGCTGCCTCACGATGCTTTTCCTGCATATGCATGCCAATAATAGTACCTACTCCTGCTGCCGCCATTTTTTCATATGCCTTTTCCGATCCCGAAGTTCCTCCGGTCATTTTTATAAATATTTTTCCCGCTCTCTTATTCTTGTCACCAATTATTATTCCAGGTCCAGCCTTGAGTTCCCGTGCTCTTTTGTACTCAGGAATTTCATAGAGAATATCAAGGACATCCTGCAAGGTTGAATATTCATTATTCCGGAACTTTTCCCGTAAAAAATCATCAACTAAATTATCCGCCGGAGAATGTACACACATAAAAGGTATATCCAGCAGCCGTGCTGCGTCAACTGCTCTTTGATGGTTCATAGGCATAATGGTTCTCCTCACCTCAGATATGCGGGCAGCCATCAGAGATTCTCCTATATTAATCGGCACACCGGCTTTTTCCAGCATATCTGCCTGCACATGCATCACATCGTAAAGGGCAGCATAGGCTTTCCCCTCTGGATGATGTGCCAAAACCATGTCAATCTTTTGCCCCTTCTGATTTAAGCGATCAGCCAAAAGAATTTCCGGCGTTTCAATATCAATACCGCACATAATGGTTTTAATTTCTTCTTCACCTGTACCGACCAGAATTCTTGTATCACTAAAAGGATTAGTTAAAGTTTCCTGGTCAAAATATGATTTTTCCTCAGCAGATAATTTTTCGTATTCTCTTAATTTGTCTTCCAGCAGTCTATTTACATAATCACCGCGAATATCGTGCCGTTTACCGATATCGACTGCTAAATCATAAATTTGTCTTAATCTCATTATTCTCTTCCTCCATTCCAATTACTTGTAAAACAAATGGGGTAATATCAGTCAATGATTTAATCATGTCATAGTTAATTGCCTTAACATGATTATGAATGATTATAGTCGGTACCGGATTCATTGTATGGGTATTAATGGACAGATCCTCAATATTCCCATGATCACTTACAATCATAATTAGCATTCCATCTAGATCCATACTGCTCATGCCGGAAAAGAAAGCATCGAAATTTTCATAAATTTGTACAGCTGCAGGCATATCTTGTTTATGCCCCGTTTGATCACTGATAAAATATTCATAAAGAGTAAAGTCATGATTCACCGCAATTCCAGCCAAATTTTCTCCCGCTTTCCGGGGAGTTATAATTTTTACATCATAGCCCCAATCCGTTAGCAGTTTATTGGTAAAATCCTGATAAACTGCATTTCCCTCCGCTAAATCATCAAAATTGCGCAGAGCCTGTTTAGAACTAAGTGCTACCAGAGTAGAAGTAGAAAATTTGAAATCTTTCTTTTTGGCTATTTCGAAGAACTCATTGCGGTAAGCATTGGCAAAAGTTACTTTTTTCCCTTGTTCATTTAATGTTTTCATCAGACTATGGGAAGAAATGATTTCCTGGAGCTGTATGGTTGGAAAGGCATTTATGTGTTCGCCGGCTATTTGAGCCGCATTGCAGCCTGTCCATAAAGTAGTTTGACCAGTTGCACTTTGCGGAATACCTGCAACGTTTAAAAGGCTGTCAGTAGGAATTAAGACAACATTTTCCCGCTCAATTTTACCAGAATCCTGATATAGCAGATGACCTCCCAAAAGATTATCCAGAAATGGTGTCTTAGCCAAGTGATAGGGGTTTTTTTCGTTTTTATCCCCAAGACCAAATCCATCAATAAATATCATTAAAACTTTCATTTAAACTATCCTTTTTTTATAAAATAAACAACTTAACAGATAAGGAAATACTAAAATTATTTTTTAAACAGAAAACGGGTAAGCTTATCTTTGTCCCAGGTATTAATTACATCTTCCGGTTCCAGCCAACCTCTCCTGGCATTAGTTATACCATACTGGACCAAACTCAGATCCTGTATATGATGTGCATCACTGTTGATGGCTATTTTCACGCCGTACTCTTTTGCCTGACGAGCAATCTCAGCATCAATATCAAGTCGATCAGGATGTGAGTTTATTTCCAGCGCTACTTTATTTTTCAGAGCAGCATCTAAAATCGGCTCAATATTTATTTCATAACCTGGGCGGCGGTTCAACAATCTACCGGTTAAATGACCCATAATATTTGCATTTTCATTTTTCATAGCCTTGATGATGCGCTCAGTTTGTTTATCTTTATCCAGATGAAAGTTACTGTGAATTGAAGTTACCACTATATCCAACTCCGCTAATATATTATCATTAAAATCCAGTTGTCCATCCTTTAAAATATCAGCTTCGATACCTTTTAAAATTGTAACCTCTTCTGACTGCTCGTTTAAGGCATCAATTACTTTAGCCTGGGCGGCAAGCCGTTCTTCATTTAGCCCGCCGCTAATAGGAAGTGATTTAGAATGGTCGGTTATAGCAATGTAATCATAATTTAGTTCTGCTGCCGCAGTTTTCATTTCTTCAATTTTAGCGCCGCCATCACTCCAGGTGGAATGAATATGTAAATCTCCTTTTAAATCCTGACTTTCAATTAATAAAGGAAGTTTATTTGCTGTTACTGCTGCAATTTCACCCGTATTCTCACGCAGTTCTGCAGGAATATAACTATAACCCAGTTTTTTATAAACTTGATCTTCACTGCTTAAACCTTGCAAACTTTTTATATCCACATTATGAAAGATTTCATGGCGATGTGCTTTCGATCCCGTAGTCCATACTAAATAAGGAAAGAAATCTGCAAGTGTAACAACTATGACTTCAAAATCAATGTTATAAGCCAATTTACCAGAAATGCAATCAGGTTGCGCCCGGTTTATGGAAACGATGCCGGGATATTTGCTGACATAATTATATACTTCGGAAAAATCGTCTGAAGCTATCAGAATATCTATATCGCTTACCAGCGGCTTTCCCCTTCTTAAACTGCCAACTATACTGGCATGTGATACTGATTCTATACCTAGCAAATAATCTTTGAATTGTTTGGCAACTGGTAAAGCTAACCCCAAAGTTGCTTTACCCGCACTTTGGGTTAATATTTCCATACCTTTTATTATATTATATTCCGTTTTACTTCCCAGTCCCGGTAATTTTCTAATTTGCTGCTCTTTAGCTGCCTTCTGCAGTTCATCAAGATTATTTATACCCAGGCTGTAATAAATGATACGAACTGTTTTATGGCCTAATCCTGGAATAGAAAGCATTTGAAGTACCCCTTCGGGTACTTCATTGAGAAGTCTGTGATAATATTCGCAGCTGCCACTTTCTAACATTTCTTCAATTTTAGCTTTAACTGCTTTTCCAACACCAGGAATATGGTCAACACGGTTTAACCTGTACAAATCATTTATATTTTCTTCAAGTCGAAAAACTGCATTAGCTGCATTGCGATACGCTCTTATTTTAAAAGGATTATCGTCTTTGATTTCCAGTAAATCAGCTATCTTTAATAAAATTTGAGCAACCTCGCGATTTGTCATGAAATTATCCCATCCTATTTTTCTTTTCCTCTTCTAAAGCCTTAACCATTTCGTCATAATCTTCTTGCAGCTTATTCAGCTCATCAGCTAAATTGAGGGCTGTTAATACTGCCAGTTTCGTATTAGATAAATTGGGATTACGTTGTTGGATCATTTTCATGCGTCTATCAACGTAAGATGCCAGCATTTGAATATACTCGGGATTCTCATTACCTTTTACAGTATATTCTTCACTAAAAATTTCAACTATAACCTTATTAAAATTATTCTTCATATTATTCAGGTTGATCGCCCCCTTATAAGCATCAATAATAATATTCTATATTGTATCCTTATTTCCTTTAAATACTTCGGTGCAACCAATCTAATCGAATAATTATTTTATTTTTGTATTTGTTCACGAGCAATCTTATTTAAATCGACTCTAATTCCTTGAACAGTATATATAACCATTTCTCCAAGGTTAGTGGCGTGGTCTCCAATTCTTTCCAAATGGCCGGCTACTAAGAGAAGGGCTGTAGCCTGGGGAATATTCTTCTGATCCTGCAACATATATGAAAGTAATTCTCTAAAAATCTGATCGTATAAACAATCCATTTCTACTTCCATTGCTACCAGAGTATTGGATATATTCACATCTGCTTCAATAAATGCTGCTAAAGCTGTTTCTATCATTTTTTGAGCATTATCGGACATTCGCGGAATATCTATCAGTGGTTTAATATATTTTTTATCATACAGATCAATTGCAATCCGGGCAATATCTTCGGCGTGGTCAGCCATTCTCTCTATATCAACTATCATGCGCAAAACAGTTCCAATTAAACGCAGATCGCTTGCCATTGGTTGTTTTAAGGCAATTAACTCTAAAGCCTTACTTTCCAACTCTCTTTCCATTTTATCAACAATATCATCATTTTCGATTACTTCCCTGGCCAGTTTTAAATCTTTATCCACCAGTGCTTTGACAGACTTTAAAACCTGATCTGCCAACAGCCTGCCCATTATAGTAACCTCTTCCTTTAATTTGATTAATTCCTTTTCCAATGATTCCCTTATCATTTTTCTTCCTCCTCCTTAACCAAAACGTCCGGTTATATAGTCTTCAGTTCTCTTATCCCGAGGATTAACAAACAAATCCTTGGTTTTACTGTATTCGATCATATATCCATTAAGAAAAAATCCGGTATAATCTGAAACTCGAGCTGCCTGCTGCATATTATGGGTAACTATGACAATTGTATAATCTTTCTTCAGTTCCCCGATCAAATCCTCCAGCTTTGATGTCGAAATGGGATCTAAGGCAGATGCAGGCTCATCCATTAATAATACCTGCGGTTCTACAGCTAAGACCCGCGCAATAACCAGTCGCTGCTGCTGCCCTCCCGATAGTCCTGCTGCCGGTTTGTGAATTCGGTCTTTTACTTCCTGCCAGAGATTGGCGGACTTTAAACTTTTTTCAACAATGCTGTCCAACTGAACCTTATTTTTCATTCCATGTATTTTGGGTCCATAGGCAACATTTTCATATATTGACAAAGGAAAAACTGAAGGCTTCTGAAAAACCATGCCTACTTTTTTTCTTAGTAACACAACATCAATATCATTACTATAAATATTTTTTTCATCCAGATAAATCTGACCTTCGGTTTTGGTTCCGTCAATAAGCTCATTAAGACGGTTTATAGTTCTCAAAAAAGTTGATTTACCGCATCCTGAAGGCCCTATTAATGCTGTAACCCTATTTTCATATATATCCATATCAATACCGTGCAAGGCCTGAAAATCTTTATAAAATACTTTAACTTCTTCACTTTTTAACTTAGTCTTCAATTTAAACACCTCAAATTCAGCTTTATTGACGAACTACTTTTCTAAGACTTAAATTAGCCAGATAATTAATAATTATAATCAGAACTATGATCAGTAAAGCGGTACCAAAAGCTCTCTCCATCGAGATACCTTCCATAGCCAACATATATAGGTGCACCGCCATAGTTCTGGCCGGGTCATTAATACTTAAAGGCATTCCCAACGAGCTTCCCGCGGTTAATATTACTGCCGCAGATTCACCTACTGCTCTGCCTGTGGATAGAATTATTCCGGTTATAATACCTGGCGCTGCCGCCGGCAATATTAAGCTTTTGATTGTGTACCATTTAGTAGCACCTAATGCAAAACTATTAAAGCGGTAATCCTGTGGGACCGCAATTATAGCCTCCTGAGCAGTTCTGGTTATAGTCGGCAGAATCATTATTGCCAGGGTAAGTGCCCCTGACAATATAGACCAGCCCATATCCAAAAAGATTACAAAAAAAACAAATCCGAATAAGCCATATACGATCGAAGGTATGCCCGCTAAAGTTTCAGCCGTCAATTTCACCACATAACCGAATTTACTGTTTTTATGTCCGTATTCTTCCAGGTATAAAGCTGCTCCCACCCCCAGGGGGACGGCCAGTATCAGTGAAACCAGAGTAAGATAAATGGTTCCAATAATAGTGGTCGATATTCCACCTTCTTTACCGGCCCGGGAAGGCGGCTGAGTAATAAAATCCCAGCTTATCGACGAAATACCCTTTACAACAATATAGCCAATTATTCCAACCAGTATAGTAATGATTATTAAAGCCGACAGCCAAAACAAAACTGTAATTATTTTTTCCTTCGCTTTAGTTGCCATTTTCTGTACCTGCTTTCATAGAAATACTGACTGCTAAATTCAAAATTACGATAAAAACAAATAAAATGGTGCCGGTAGCAAACAAAGCTGCCTGATGGTCTCCGGCTGCATATCCCATTTCCAAAACTATATTGCTGGTCATAGTACGCACCGGCATCAGCAGGCTGTCGGGAATAACAGCTGCATTACCTGTAACCATTAATACTGCCATAGTTTCCCCAATTGCTCTTCCCAAACCCAGGACTACTGCAGTTATAATACCCGACCTGGCGGCGGGAAGAATTACTCTGCTGATGCTTTGATAATGGGTTGCACCCAGGGCCAGGGAATTCACTTTATATTCTTCCGGGACTGCAATAATGGCATCCCGGGAAATGTTAATAATAGTAGGCAAAATCATAATTCCTAATACTATTGCCCCGGCAAGAACACTTAACCCTACCCCACCCAGATAAGTTCTGATCAATGGCACTATAACAATCAACCCAAAAAAACCATAAACAACTGAAGGTATGCCTGCCAGTAATTCAACAAAACGGGAAAGAATAACGGCAAATTTTGGCGGTGCAATTTCCGCCATCAGAATTGCCGTCATGATACCTAGAGGGACTGCCCATAACAGCGAGCTCAGGGTAACCGCAAATGAACCGACAACCATAGCAGCAATACCAAATGAACCCTTAGTTGGACTCCAATCCAGATTAAACAAAAAATCAGCAATGCCAACTTTTAATATAAGCGGTATTCCCTTATAAAAAATGAAAACCGTGATAATTATTATAGCCAGGACCGAAGCCCCAGCAAAAATACGCAGTATTAATTCCACCAGAGCCTCGCTTATCTTATTCTTATTCATCGACTTGACCACCAACTTTACTTAGAATATGCAACAATTTTTTTATTTTAAAGTCTCACTGATGGCGCCCTCTTCTACAACTATTGCCTGTCCTTCATCACTCATTACAAAATCCAAATATGCTCTAACTGATCCCTGTGGTTCTTCCGCAGTTATATAGAGGAATGGGCGGGAAATTTTATATTGCCCGGAGATTATATTATCTACAGTAGCTTCTACACCTTCAATTTTTACAACTTTGACTTTGTCGTCTGCGACTGCCAGTGAAATATAACCTATAGCATTTTTATCGCTTTCAACAATTGTTTTCACTGCACCAGTGGAGTTTTGAACAATTGCACCATCAAATATTGCCTCCTCACCCATTACCAGTTCTTCGAAAGCTCCTCTTGTACCAGAGCCTTCTTCCCGGTTTACTACTGTGATGGCTGCGTCACTTCCGCCTACTTCACTCCAATTAGTTATATTACCAAAATAAATACTTTTTAACTGTTCTAAAGTCAGTCCACTAACCTCGTTGGCAGGATTTACAGCTACTGCTATACCATCTAGTGCCAGAGTATATTCCTTTAAATTCTGAGCTTTCTCTTCGTCTTTTAACTCTCTGGAGGAAGAGCCAATATCTGCTGTTCCTGATACTACTGCTGATATTCCCTGTGATGAACCGCCTCCCTGTACATTAACTTGAGTGCCAGGGTTCTTGGCCATAAATTCTTCCGCCAATACATCGCTGAACGGCTGAACCGAAGTGGACCCGGCAATAGTAATAGTACCTGACAGTTCACCACTTTGTTGCTGATTATCTGAATCCTGTGTTTCAGTATCTCCGCAGCCTAAAACAGCCAGACTCATTAACAACAAAACTCCCAATAAGATAAAACCAAATGATTTTCTGCTTTTTAATACTTGCATTTTTATGCCTCCTTAATAATTTCTATTATCAATTTAGCATTGCTTTGTTAAGTTAAAACGTCATTTGTGTTAAAATAGCCCCTATGTTTTGTAAAGATTGTGTAAAATAAAAAACGGGGCTGTCGCATTAGCGGTAAATAACCGCTAGTGTACAGCCCACTTTTTATGCCGTTTTATATGATTTCCCAGGATATTTATGGACA
>CAZLVY010000047.1:0-17477 GCA_964563125.1 uncultured Syntrophomonas sp.
ACGAGGTCTTTGGTCAAATCGCAGCTGATTTCGGGCATATAGATATTCTGCTCAATTCAGCCGGTGTCAATGTACAGCAAAGAGGCGAAGATGTTACTGAAGAGGCCTGGGACAGGGTCATTAACACTAATGCCAAGGGTACTTTCTTTTGTTGTCAGGCGGCCGGCAAGACTATGATCAAGCAGAACCGCGGCAAAATAATTAATCTTGGTTCTGCCATGTCGGTGGTCGGATACGAAAGACGTTCTTCTTACTGTGCCAGCAAAGGTGCAGTAGCTCAATTTACCAAAGTGTTGGCTGGTGAATGGGCTCAGCACAATATCACAGTAAACACGGTAGCACCGACATTTATATACACACCTTTTACAGCGCCCATGTTTGAAGATGAAGCGTTTCATGAGGATGTGAAAAGACGTATTTTATTTGGCAGAGTAGGCGAGGTTCAGGATGTCGTAGGAGCAGTTCTTTATCTGGCTTCAGATGCGGCAAATTTTGTAACCGGTTCTATTATGATGGTAGATGGCGGCTGGACCGCATGGTAAAAATGATTAGTAAAATTCTTTCTAAAATTGAAGGGAGGCTAATTTAATGGCAGGTAGTGCATGGATGGTATCAGTAACAGTTATTTATATAGCTGCAATGATAATTTTAAGCTGGTATGTAGGTAAAAAAACTACTAATAATGAAACCGAATTTATGATCGGCGGTCGTGAATTCACCCCGCTGATGACTGCAATAGGAAATTCCTCGATACTGATTTCAGGAGGATATTTACCGGGTATAGTCATGTACGGTTACATGTTCGGCATGGGCGGTATGTGGTTTTACCTGGGCTGGGGCACCGGTGCTTTAGTAGCACTCTTATTCTGGGCAGGCTTCTGGAGAACCACCGGAGCTGTTACTCCTACTGAATGGTTCGAATACCGCTATGGCCGCGGTGGCCGTTTATCTATTACCGTAGTAATTCTACTAGCATCACTGGCTATCCTGGGCTGGCAATATGTCGGCAGCGGAGCAGTTATTGCCGGGGCTCTGGGAATAAGCACTCCCATGGCTATACTTATGGTAGGTATAGTCGTAACCCTCTATGTAGCTTTAGGCGGTATATGGGCGGCAACAGTTACCGATTTAGTTCAGTTTACCTGGGTAGCTTTTGCCAGTTTCATCATACTTCCTATATATCTTATTGCTACATACGGATGGCCGGATGCATCTCAGCTGCCGGCTCAATTTATGTCACTTCCTTTTGGGGCATTACCGGTAGTTAAGTTTATAGTTCCTTCAGTATTAACCTTCCTGTTAATGCATCAGTCACTGCTCAATCAGGCCCCTTACTGGGCACGTTCTGCAGGTACGCGTAATCTGAAGACTGTTAAGGCCGGCTGGATGTGGACCGTAGGTATCGCCTATACCACCGGCGTCATCGGCGCATTTACCGGAATATATGTACGTCAGTTGGTACCTAATCTGGAAGCACCTTCTCTGGCATTAGGATCTTTGCTGGGATTGGTTCCAATTCCATTGGCAGCAATAATAATGGCTGGAATTATGGCCGCCACCATGTCTACCAGTGATATTTATCTGGTTTCAGGTGTAAATCAGGTAGTCCGTGATATTGCCCAATATGTTCTTAAAATCAAAGACAGCGGCAAATTATTGCTGTGGGCTAAATGGGGCACTATCGTCTATGGAATCACCGCAGTTGTTTTTGCCCTGGTCTGGGCCCGTGGTCTGGGAATGCTGTTTGCTTTCGGAACCGGCGTAGGAGCACCGTTGTTTATCTTCTATCTGGATTCCTGGTTACTGAAAGTCGGTAATGGTAAAGGAGCTATCGCTACAGTTATAGCATCTTTGGGTACTGTGCTGTACTGGGAACTTTTGACCGAAAACTACAAAGATATTCATACCCTGTGGATAGTATTCCCGGTTGCTTTTGTTACCCTGGTAGTTGTAAGTCTGTTGACCAAAGAAAAAGGAGTGGAAGCAATTCCTGCCGGAGGTAAGCCCAGTGAACTGGGTATTAAGATTCTAACATCTTTGAGAACTGGCTATCGCGACACTGCCAGCATTATCAATATACTTACCACCTACTCGGTTAAAAATGAATTACAGGCAGCTGACGTTCACAGAGAATTGGATGTTCTGGAAAAGAGCGGTCTGGTTAAACGTGAAGCTGAAAGAATGATCAAGCAACTATTCTTTGATTTGACACCAGCAGGCGAAAAATTGGCTGATAAATACCTGGATGAAAAAGATGCTGCCATGCTCAAATCACAAAAAATCGATTATCGCAGTATGGAATTCATGCGCTCTCTGCAAAACAATTCCAATACCCTGTTCCAAATGTCCGGCGATTTCAAAGTATATATGGCAGAATTAACTGCTATAGCCGAACGTTTATCTGATTTGAATTTAGTAAGAATCTATGGTCAGGGCCGTATTCAAGTCGAACTAACTGATCAAGGCAGACAGCTTCTCAAAAATATAGCATAAACTAAAAAGTCAATTAATACCCCCTTTGGTTGTATTTATACGATCATAGGGGGTATTTTTATTTGTGCCTTTGAAAATAAAAATATATTTTATAATAATTGCAACATTATTTGCAAATAATTTTATTAATATGGCGGTAATTTTGACTGCAATTACTTATATCTGCATAACCAAGTCAATGCTCGCTCAAGAAATAATAATTTTTAAGGAGGATAAACACAATGTTAGAAGTAACTACTCTCGAAATATTCGGCAAAAAGCTCAACTTTCTGGATCTTGGCAAAGAAGTCGGTCCTGACATTCCCGTCTATCCGGGCCATATGAAAACTGCCTTCTGGTGGCACAAAACTCATGAGGAAACCAAGTTCAGCCTGGGGGAAACCAGCAAATATCCATACGGTTTTGGTGTAAAAGGGATTGTAACCTGTGATCATACATCTACTCATGTGGATGCAGTTTACCATTTTGATCCCAGTAAATCACATTTATCAGTAGATAAAATAACTTTGCGGGAGTTAATTAGCCCCGCAGCCTGGATCGATCTATCCTTTGTACAAGGTCGTGTCCATATTACCCTGGATAATGTAAAAAAAGCTCTGGATACTGCAAAAGTAACCTTAAAACCAGGTATGAGCCTGCTTTACTGGACAGGTGTTGAACCCTATTCAGTAACAGATCCTTTCCGTTATTTAAGTAATTATCCGGGCCTGGATAAAGAAGCTACTACCTGGCTATTAGACCAGGGATTAGTAAATATCGGCACCGATGCTGCCAGCCTGGATACCCCGGCGGATCTTGATTATCCTAACCATACTGTTCATGCCGCGAGAGAAATTATCCACACCGAAAGTCTGGTGAATATTACCCACATACCCAAGCACAGCGATTTCTATATAGGATTTTTTCCGCTGAAATTCGTAGGGCTTACCGGCAGTCCCTGTCGGGCTTTTGCCTTCTGGCAGGAATAGGGGGAACAATTAATGGCTAGTCTTAGCGCTGACTTGAAGGGAAAAGTAGCAGCAGTAACCGGTGGCGGCAATGGTATAGGCAAAGCTTGTGCCATTGCCTTTAGGGAAAACGGAGCCGAGATTGCTCTGGTTGATTATTCCAGCACTGCTTTAGAGCAGGCCAAAAAAGAACTTGAGGCTCTGGGCAGTCAGTGTAAAACCTATATTTGTGATGTAACCAAAGTTAGCCAAATTAACGAGGTCTTTGGTCAAATCACAGCTGACTTTGGGCATATAGATATTCTGCTCAACTCAGCCGGTGTCAATGTACAGCAAAGAGGCGAAGATGTTACCGAAGAGGCCTGGGACAAGGTCATTAACACTAATGCCAAGGGTACTTTCTTTTGCTGTCAGGCGGCCGGCAAGACAATGATCAAGCAGAATAGCGGAAAAATAATTAATCTTGGTTCTGCCATGTCGGTAGTAGGATACGAAAAACGTTCTTCTTACTGCGCCAGCAAAGGTGCAGTAGCCCAGTTTACCAAAGTGCTGGCCGGTGAATGGGCTCAGTACAACATCACTGTCAATACGGTAGCACCAACCTTTATATATACACCTTTTACTGCACCCATGTTTGAAGATAAAGCGTTTCATGAGGATGTAAAAAGACGTATTTTGCTGGGAAGAGTAGGTGAGGTCAAAGATGTCGTAGGAGCAGTTCTTTATCTGGCTTCAGATGCGGCAGATTTTGTAACCGGTTCAATTATGATGGTAGATGGTGGTTGGACCGCATGGTAAAAAAAGATTACCTAAAATTCTTGCTAAACTTGAAAGGAGGCTTACTAAATGGCAGGTAGTACATGGATGATATCAGTTACAGTTATTTATATAAGTGCAATGGTAATTTTAAGCTGGTATGTTGGTAAAAAAACTACTAATAATGAAACTGAATTTATGATCGGCGGTCGTGAATTCACCCCCTTGATGACTGCAATAGGCAATTCCTCGATACTAATTTCAGGAGGATATTTGCCGGGTATAGTCATGTACGGTTACATGTTCGGCATGGGCGGTATGTGGTTTTATCTGGGCTGGGGTACCGGTGCTTTAATAGCACTTTTATTCTGGGCAGGCTTTTGGAGAACTTCAGGAGCTGTAACTCCTACTGAATGGTTCGAATACCGCTATGGCCGCGGTGGCCGTTTATCTATTACCGTAGTTATTCTATTAGCGTCACTTGCTATTCTGGGCTGGCAATATGTGGGCAGTGGAGCAGTTATTGCCGGGGCTTTAGGAATCAGTCCACAATTAGCCATCCTAATCGTAGGAGTAGTCGTAGTTCTTTATGTAGCGTTGGGAGGTATATGGGCGGCAACTGTTACCGACTTAATTCAATTTTCCTGGGTAGCTCTGGCTAGCTTTATTATACTTCCTATATATCTTATCCTCACTTATGGGTGGCCTGATGCAACACAATTACCAGCAAACTTTATGTCGCTTCCTTTTGGAACCGTACCGGTAATTAAGTTCATAGTTCCTTCGGTATTAACCTTCCTGTTAATGCATCAGTCACTATTGAATCAGGCCCCTTACTGGGCACGTTCAGCAGGTACCCGTAATCTGAAGACTGTTAGGACCGGATGGACGTGGACCGTTGCTATCGCCTATACCACTGGCGTCATCGGCGCATTTACCGGAGTATATGTAAGGCAGTTGGTGCCTGATCTGGAAGCACCTGCTCTGGCATTAGGTTCTTTGCTGGGATTGGTTCCGATACCATTGGCAGCAATTATAATGGCTGGTATTATGGCCGCCACCATGTCTACCAGTGATATATATTTGGTCTCCGGTGTAAATCAGCTGGTTCGTGATGTGGCTCAATTTGTTCTTAAGATCAAAGACAGCGGAAAACTTTTAAACTGGGCTAAGTGGGGCACTATTATATATGGTCTCACCGCAGTTGCTTTTGCCTTAGTCTGGGCACGCGGACTTGGAATGCTGTTTGCATTTGGTACCGGCATAGGAGCACCTTTATTCATCTTTTATCTGGATTCCTGGCTGCTCCGAATCGGTAACGCTAAAGGAGCTATTGCAACAGTTATCGCTTCTTTGGGTACTGTACTGTACTGGGAACTTTTGACCGATAATTACACAAGAATTCATACCCTGTGGATAGTGTTCCCGGTCTCCTTTCTCACGCTGGTAATTGTAAGTCTCTTGACCAAAGAAAAAGGAGTTGAAGCAATTCCGGAAGGCAGTAATCCAAGTGATCTTGGAATCAAGATTTTAACATCTCTTAGAACCGGCTATCGCGACACTGCCAGCATTATTAATATACTGACCACCTACTCGGTTGAAAATGAACTACAGGCAGCTAACATTCATAAAGAATTGGATGTCCTGGAAAAGAGCGGTCTGGTTAAACGTGAAGCTCCCAGGTTGATTAAACAGCTTTTCTTTGACCTGACTCCAGCCGGAGTAAAGATAGCTGATAAATATTTGGATGAAAAAGACTTAACGATGCTTAAAAAACAAAAAATCGATCATCGCAGCATGGAATTTATGCGGGCACTTAAAGATGGTCCTGATTCTCTGTTCCAAATGTCCGGAAAATTCGAGGTATATATGGCAGAATTAACTGCCATAGCTGAAAACTTGTCTAACTTAAAGCTCATTAATATTTATGGACAAGGTCGTATTCAGGTTGAATTAACTGAACAAGGCAAAAAGCTTCTCAAAGATGTAGCCTAAATCCAAAATTAATAAAATACTCCTTCGGGTTGTTTAAAGTAATCAGAAGGGGTATTTGTTTTTCTGCATATAAAACTAATGTTATGCAAATCTTTAATAATGATAAACAAATTTAAATGTAAAGGAGCTATTTAATGCAATATACGGCCTGGGAAGGATTTAATCCCGGTGAATGGAGCAAGGAAGTAAATGTAAGCGACTTTATAGATAAAAACTATACTCCTTATGAAGGTGATGATAACTTTTTAAAACTGCCTACCGAACGCACCTTAAAGCTGTGGGAAAAAGTAAAAACACTGCTGTGGCAGGAACATCAGAATAAGGGAGTATTAGACATTGATACCCATACGGTTTCCTCTATAACATCTCATAAGCCCGGTTATGTAGACCGTGAACTGGAAATAATAGTTGGTCTGCAAACTGATGCCCCGCTTAAAAGAGCTGTAATGCCGGCCGGAGGAATACGCATGGTAAGTTCGGCTCTCGATGCTTACGGCTATGAAGTAGATAAAGAAATGGAACATATCTTCAGCGATTATCGCAAAACTCATAACCAGGGAGTATTTGATGCCTATACTCCTGAAATCAGACTGGCACGCAAAGCAGGAATAATAACCGGCCTGCCTGATGCCTATGGCCGCGGGCGCATAATAGGTGATTACCGCCGCGTTCCCCTTTATGGAGTTGACTTCTTAATTGAGGATAGAATAAACATACAAAAAAGCCTGGACCGGCCGATCTTTAATGAAAAAGTTATTCAAATGCGGGAAGAGGTTTCCGAAGGAATAAAAGCTTTAAAAGAATTAAAGGCCATGGCAGCATCTTATGAATTCGACATCTCCAAGCCGGCCCGTAATGCCCGCGAAGCTGTGCAGTTTCTCTATTTTGCCTTTCTGGCTACAGTAAAAGAACAAAATGGTGCCGCCATGAGTCTGGGGCGCGTCTCCGCCTTTTTAGATATTTATTTCCAGCGGGACCTTGATAACGGCGACCTTAATGAATCAGGAGCCCAGGAAATTATCGACCAGTTTGTAATGAAACTGCGTATGATAAGATTTCTGCGTACCCCGGAATATAATGAACTATTTTCCGGTGACCCGGTTTGGATTACTGAAGGATTGGGCGGAATTGGAGTAGACGGCAGAACCAGAGTTACCAAAACTACTTTCAGAATGATGCATACTCTAACCAGTTTAGGCGCAGCGCCTGAACCCAACCTTACTGTACTATGGTCACAGCACCTGCCTATATCCTTTAAAAATTATTGTGCCCGCATTTCCATAGCAACCAGTTCCATACAATATGAAAATGATGATTTAATGAGGAAATTCTGGGGCGATGATTATGCTATCGCCTGCTGCGTCTCGGCTATGCGGGTAGGAAAACAAATGCAGTTTTTCGGTGCCCGGGTCAACCTGGCTAAAGCCTTGCTTTATGCCATTAACGGCGGTGTTGATGAGATCTTAGGCCTGCAGATAACTCCCCGGTTTGCCCCTATTACCTCAGAATATCTGGACTTTGACGAACTGTGGGCTAAATATGACCAGATACTGGAATGGCTGGCGCAAATATATGTAAACACCATGAACATAATTCACTACATGCATGATAAATATGCTTTTGAAAGGCTGCAATTTGCCCTGCATGACCTGGAAATTCACCGAACTATGGCATTCGGCATTGCCGGTCTGTCAGTAGTTGCTGACTCTTTATCAGCGGTCAAGCATGCCCGGGTAAAAATAATCAGAAACAGTGATGGTATAGCAATTGATTTTGCCGCTGAAGGTGAATTCCCCGCTTTCGGAAACAACCAACCACAGGTTGATGATCTGGCCGTCCTGGTGCAGAAGACCTTTATGAAAAAACTGATGAAATATCCGGCTTACCGCAAATCTCATCATACCATGTCAATACTCACTATTACTTCCAATGTAGTTTATGGCAAGAAAACCGGCAGCACTCCTGATGGCAGAAAAGCCGGCGAACCTTTCGCCCCCGGGGCTAACCCTATGCACGGGCGCGATCATGCCGGGGCCCTGGCATCAATGACCTCAGTAGCCCGTCTGCCCTATGAATATGCATTAGACGGAATTTCTTACACCTTCTCCATCGTTCCAGGCGGCCTGGGACGTCAGGAAGAGGAACGCAGCAAAAATCTGGCTGCCGTATTGGACGGTTATTTTGCCAGCGGCGGTCATCATATAAATGTAAATGTACTGGAAAAAGAAACCCTGATTGACGCCATGCAGCACCCGGAAAAATATCCCCAGCTTACTATCCGGGTATCAGGCTATGCGGTCAACTTTATTAAACTATCCCGCGAGCAGCAGTTAGACGTAATTCACCGCACCTTTCATACGCAAATATAAAGCAAGGAGTAAAGATGCAGCAAATCGGTTATATTCATTCAATTGAAAGCTTCGGCACTTTGGAC
This sequence comes from uncultured Syntrophomonas sp., assembly GCA_964563125.1. GTDB lineage: Bacteria > Bacillota > Syntrophomonadia > Syntrophomonadales > Syntrophomonadaceae > UBA1368. The sequence continues at coordinate 8,626 of CAZLVY010000047.1, forward strand.
GGACCTGGCATAAGATATGTAATATTTTTGCAGGGATGTCCCCTGCGCTGCAGCTTTTGCCATAATCCTGATGCCTGGCGCATGGGAAGCGGAAAACAGCAGACAGTGGATTGGTTGGTTGGTAATATAAAAACCTATCTGCCCTATTTCAAGGGCTCCGGCGGCGGTGTAACTGTATCGGGGGGAGAACCGCTTCTGCAGGCAGATTTCCTGTTGACTCTGTTTAGTAAACTAAAAAGCCTTAAGGTGCATACCGCGATTGATACCAGCGGTTTTGCGGAGGTGGAAAAAGTTAAAGAGCTTTTAAATTATGTGGATTTAGTCCTGTTATCATTAAAGCACGCCAATCCCGAAAAGTATCCGGAAATATGCGGCAGAAGCAATGACCGCACCAACGCCATTGCCCGTTATCTGACTAAAATCAATAAACCAGCCTGGATACGCTATGTCATAATTCCCGGCATTACTGATGATGAAGACAGCCTGAAGCGGCTGGCAGCATGGATAAAGCCCATGAACAATGTAACCAGACTCGAACTGCTTCCCTATCACAACATGGGAGTCTATAAGTGGCAGGAGCTGGGGATGAAATATACCTTAAGTGACGTGCTCCCGCCTGGAGCCGAACATATGAATGAACTGAGAAAGCAGCTGGCAGGCTTACTGCCGGGGGTTAAAACAGTATAGAAGAGTGAAGCTTAACCTAAACCCCGGGGGAAAATAATGAGCTGGACTTGACTACCCGGAGGGGGGGGTGGGGGGTTCAGAGCAGTCAAGTCCAGCTTAAATCTGTCAATATTTTATTTTAACGCCAGCCAACCACATGTGCCAGGTTAGAGCTTTCAGACATTAAGCGCGGAGCCTCTTCCATTTCGGGAACGACTTCTTTAACTGTCTTATCGCGGTTAATGATGAGCTGCACCATTTTCACTATAAAGGTCGGAATAATGGCTAACACCAGCACAGGCATCAATATCGGTGCGCATAATAATAACAATAAACCTTTGGCAAACATTTTGAACGTCATAACTAACACCAGCCTTTCTATACTTTTTATAAGGGTCCCAACCCGTGTTACTTAGTTCTTCTGCAGGTCAGCCAGATTTTTAAATGCCTCACTGACTTCTTTATTTGTTGTAAACAACTTGCTCATTGCGGTATACATATCTACTATGGCGATATTGATCATTTTTACCAGATTTTCCGCCTTGATCACATTGGCATCATCGATTGCTAAACTGATCTGGTTTAGAGTATTTGCTGCAATCCGGTTGAAAAAAGGCTGCATTTCTTTGGCCATTGCTTCCGATACCGGCGGTTCAATTATTGGGCCTCCATTGTCGTAAAAATATCCCAGCAATTGGTTTAGATTATCATTAGCCAGACTGCGAATTTCTTTTTTAATGTCAAGCTGCTTCATGGCTTGTTCCTTGTAAAAGTTTTTGGTGCTTCCCTGCTGCGCATTCAATGCCAGATAAACATCACCTAAATAATATTGAAACTTAGTTCCCAGGGAGTAAACTTCATCAACACTGCGCGGACTAGGCCCGAGATCGATCAAGGTTTCAATGGCTTTGCTGCTGGTTCTGGCACGTCTGATCATAGGAGTTTGTGCTACTGCCTGATATTCATCTTCCGTAAATATTCTTACTTGTGCTTTACTCATAACTACATCTCTCCCAACATTTAAGTTTACTTTTATATCGTGTTCTAGTTGTGTCAACATAATGCTCATCTCCTTCCTGGTTAAAACTGCTTGTGATTTTTTTCCCGTTCATCTTGGCTTTTGTCTTCTTAAGTTGCAATTAGCGTGCCAACTTTTAATATAAATAAAATATTTTTTTATAAAAAAATAAAAACGCCGTTAAAACGGCGTTTTGATTATAATTAAAGTTTTTTTTATTTATTTATATTTGGCTACCTGATATTGGGTTTGTCCCAAAAGTGTAACGGGTTTGTTCCATACTTCACAATGTTGTCACTTTAGTGACACTTTCGTGACAGCTTTGCAATTAATTTGTAGGGGCGGATATTATCCGCCAGCTTCGGCAATCTTTCGCCCCATATCCTGTAGGGGCGGTTCGGCAACATGAAGCCTGACCCCCTTGGCAACATTAATTAGTTATGTCATAGTTTTTCATTTTTCTATAAAAGGTATTACGCGATATGCCCAGTTCAGCTGCTGCTCTACTAACATTACCACCATGGATATCGAGAGCCCTGATCAGCTTCTCTCTTTCCTGTTCAATAGCATATATTTTGCGTGTACTGCGATCGGAGCTTATGCCGGGAGCAGCAGGTGAAGCATTGGGTACCCAATCCCATCTGTCCCGGGAATGGCCTACCGCTTCATTTACGATTTCACGCGGCAGATAATCGATAGTGATGCTGCCATCTTCAGCAACCAGAAGGATTCTTTCCACCACGTTCTGCAGTTCACGGATATTGCCCGGCCAGTCGTATACCTCCAGACATTTTATCACCGCCGGGTCTACCCTGGTTATATGGCGGTTAAACTTGGGCGACATTTGCTTTATGAAATAATTGAAGAGCAGTTTTATATCATCACGCCGATCCTTTAAGGCAGGGATGGTAATCTGCACTACATTCAGCCGGTAATAAAGGTCAGCCCGAAATCTTCCCTGTTCCACCAGATCCAGCAAATCCTGATTGGTTGCTGCTATGATTCTGACATCCACATTTATCAGGCTATCGCCGCCCACCCTTAAAATAGCTTTCTCCTGAATAGCTCTCAGCAACATGGCCTGCTGCTCCAGGGGCATGTCACCAATTTCATCTAAAAAGAGAGTTCCTTTGCTGGCCAGTTCAAATTTACCCGGTCTTCCTCCCCGTCTGGCCCCGGTGAATGCGCCTTCTACATAGCCAAATAGTTCACTGCCTACCAATTCTCTGGGCAGGGCTGCACAATTGATGGCCACAAAAGGTCCATTGCGACGCAAACTGCCATTATGAATGGCCTGGGCAAATACTTCTTTACCGGTGCCGCTGGCAGCCTGCAATAGTACGGTAGAATTGTTGTTGCCTGCCATCATGGCCAATTTAACAGATTTCTCCAGTTGCTTGTCTTCGCCTATTATAGAATCAAAGGTAAAACTGGCCTGAGCACCGCCAAAAGTGTTTATCAAATCCTGCACCCGAGCTATAGGCCTGAGTATTACTGTCGCTCCGGTAACCTTATTATTCTCGTCAAATCTTGGTTTTCCTGATGCCATGGCATGAATTTTACCCCGAAAACCATCTAACAAAATTTCTCTATCATCAAATGACTCTCCGGTTTGCAAAAGGTGTAAAGTCTTAGGCGCTTTACCGCTGAATAAGTCAACCACATGGACCCCAATTAATGCTTCATCCGAATAACCAATAATCTTTTTGGCGGCCGGATTAAATTGCGATACCCGTCCTTCTTTATCCAGCACTATTACCCCATCAGACATAGTGCCAAAAACATCGGTCAGTTCCATATGCATATTGCGGATAGCCTGCTGTTCTTTCTGCAGCTCTTTTTGCTGATACAAATGACAATTCTGGACTTTGTTCAGACCGTTATGAATGGCTATGGCCATATGATTGCAGGAGTTATAACCACAGGCCGCACAGTTCCTGAAGTCCTTGTCTTCTAGCTTGTGCATATCAATATAAATGTTTTGCAATTGCTCAGCAGTAGGTATTATAATTTGGTTTAAATGCGAAAGATCCATATATGGATCGACTTTAAAATTGTGCTGCTTAATTATATCGGCCAGAAACACATCCAACTGCTCATTGACAGCTGCATCGCTTATGCTTTGCTCCGCTCGGGTCGCCACTGCATATTCTATTTCCCCCAGTGATTTATTGATACACCCAACCCCCATGTTACAGCCCTTTTCGCAGCTCAGGATGTCAACTAACATGGGGAGAGGAGCACGGTCCTTTATAATCGCCCGCTCCAGCCTGCGCAGGTAATGGTCGAACAAAATGGAACCTTCCACCCTGGCAATAGAGCTGGCCGGAGTCTCTGGATAGTGGAATAAATACGACTCCTTCAGCCCGCCGGGAGTAGAAAAATTAGTAGCAATTCCGGCTGGGACACTATGGTCAAAACTACTATCCGGCAGTGATTCCAGATGAATTCCTCTATCATTAAAAATCTTCTCTAATGATTGAAAAATTATATTATATTTAATGATGTTCTGATTTTGTATCTCCCGCCTCTTTTCCAGGCAAGGTGAAAAGAAAACCAATTCAGATTCAGGATGTAATGATTTTACATAAACAGCCAGATTGTGAACCGGACTGCCAAATGGAGCCAGATGCTTAATCAAAGTAGAATGATTAAGCTGAATGTATTTGACTATGGCCGGGCATGGTGTAGCTATCAGCGGTAATTTTACCTGGCCCTTTTTAATCGCTTGGTGATAAAGTGCCACCGTAATTTCAGCACCCAATGACACATCATAAACATACTTGATACCCAACTTTTTCAAAGCGGTAATAAGCTTTTTAAGATTAAAATTGCTCTGGGCCGAAGGTGCTATCAGGGCAACCATATCCTGGTGCGGAAGATCAGCTAAAAACTGAGGTGTGTCATCGATGGCGAAGCGGGCGCTTTTTTCCACTGCTCCTCCATGGCTTTTTATACAGGCATCAATACAGCGGCCACAGCCAATGCATAAATCATTATTAAATTTGACTACCTCACCACTGCCGTCACTGCAAACTTTTATCGGGCACACAGCTATACACTGATGACAGTTGGTACAATTCTGTTCATTAATACCTATTATCTGATTCTTATCGTTCATGCTGACACCACCTTAAACTGTAACCTGCTATTTATATATCACTCTATGCTGAATTGTTGATGCAGCGTATAGCTTTTGTCATCATCTTTCATTATATAGCAAGAAACAATTTTGGAATACAGTAAAATCCTCCTACTGAATTAGCAGGGACGGCAGGAAGGTGGTAATCAACGGGAAAGCTATAAGTATAGCCAGCCAGACAAATAATTATGGCCAGCAAAAAGGGCCATATACCCCTGAAAATGGTTTTATCACTTTACAATAACATGTGGTAAATTCATCCATCTACCTGCCTGCTGAAAGATTACGCATTAAAATAAAGTATTGATAGACAACAAGGAGATAAGCAGTTCATGTTTATTGACAATAATATTCGCAGGAGGTTCTCTCATGAAAAAAAGATGGTTAACGATTATTACGGTGGCAGCACTCATCTGTGTTTTTGCGGCAACAGCCTGGGCCAGTGAGCCTATTAAGCTGGTGGTCAACGGCCAGGAGATAAAGACTGATGTATCCCCGCAAATTATTGGCGACCGCACCATGGTGCCGGTTCGATGGATTGCGGAAGCATTAGGAGCAGAAGTTCAGTGGGATGCTCAGAGTAAAACCGTTTTTATCAGTATGAAAACACCGAGTTCCGAAAACCAGGACAGTAATTTGGCAGCAGTTATTAAACTGACAGAAGACTTCGGTAAAAAGATGAAAAATGTGTCCTTACTGGCTCCGGAGGATATAGCAGCCAAAAGTATACAAGAAAACTATGCTGGTATTGTATCCCCGGCACTTTTGGCCCAGTGGCGAAGTGATCTGCAGAACGCTCCGGGAAGATTGACTTCCAGTCCCTGGCCTGAACGTATAGAAATTATCGGCACCGAGAAACTATCAGATTTCAAGTACCAGGTAAAGGGCGAAATTATTGAAGTAACCAGTGTGGAGTTGGCAAATGGCGGTTATGCTGCCAAACGCCCAATTACTCTGGCAGTAGAGAAACTGGATAATAGCTGGCTTATTACTGCTGTCAAGCTTGATGATTACCAGGAAGATCCTGCTTTATATAAGAATATGCAGTATGGTTTCAGCTTTCAGTTACCAGATAGCTGGAAGGGTTATTTGCTTACATCCGATCAATGGAAAGGTTTTGACATAGGAACGCAGAGTAATGTCCCAGTTGAAACCGGTCCGCTGTTTTCTATCCGGCATCCGCAGTGGACCGCTGAAAACCCGCGGCAGGATATTCCCATCATGACATTTACCCTTTCCCAATGGGACTCACTGCAGCAAAGAGAATTTCATATCGGGGCGGCACCGATTAGGCCCAAAGAACTAGGGCGCAACAGTAAATACGTATTTGCCCTTCCTGCCCGTTACAACTTCGCATTTCCCACCGGATATGAAGAAGTAGAACAGATTTTAGAGAATAATGCGCTGCAGACTATTGAAGCTGCTATTATCCAACCAGAGTTGGCTAAGAAAATTATTGAAGAAACCGCGTCTTTAGTGCTTAATGCGTTAAGCACCAAAGACGCCAAGACGATTGCAGAGTTCACACATCCCACTAAAGGGATAAGACTTACTCCCTACACTTATGTTTCCCCAGAACGGGACCTGGTCTTTAGCCAGGAAGAAATAACAAATATTTTTGCTGACCAAAAAGTTTATACATGGGGCTATTATGACGGCAGCGGAGAGGATATTAACTTAACTCCCAGCCAGTACTATGAAAAATTCATATATGCCCGGGATTATATAAATGCTGAGCAAATTGGCTATAATGAAGTACTGAGCAGCGGGAATATGCTGGAAAATCAATTTGTAATCTATGACAATTCCATTGTGGTGGAATATTACTTCCCGGGATTTAATCCTGATTATGATGGCATCGATTGGAGAAGTCTGCGCTTAGTATTTGAGCCATATGAAAATGACTGGAAACTGGTCGGTATTATAAACAATCAGTGGACTATATAACAGCATACAATGACTACAATATTCTCCGTCAAATATTACCTGGCTACCGGCATTGGGCAAGAAGCTCGGTTAAACTGATCTCTTCTTTGAGATATGCTGTAGCTTTCATTTTGCCGGCACTATCATTAACACCAGCGACTTGAAACTGATCTCCGGTGGGAGTTATAACCACCCAGATCTGGCTCTTCTTCTTTTTTTGCCCGCCGGGACAGATTTCAAGCAGATCACCTGTGGAAGCTTCATAATCACCGCAGACTGTTACATTATTACCGCTGCGGGACCTGGCTAAATCAATGAATTCCCGTGTAATCGTACTTCCATCAAAGCCTAATAAGGCAATATAAGGAAACCCTTTTTTGAAATCGCTGGTGGCTTCAAATGAAAAAGCATGCACCCCTTTTTCATCGGCTTCCATAGTGAGCAGAATTTGTTTTGCTTCTTCAATCGTTTCTACCAATTGGGCCTTGGTCATTTGTGATAGATCTTCCATTGTATCCTCCTGTTTGGCTGATATCGACTTAATATTATACCTTCTGGTAGTAATTTACGCCATAATGGCGTATACTGTTAATATGTTATATCACAAGTTTTCATTTTTCGTAATACTATTTTAAAAAATCATAGCATGCACTCGCATCTTCTAAGTGCTCATTCATCTCTGGTTTTTTGCTATACCTCGAGTTTTAAATAGGCTATTACATCAAAATTATTTTTATTGATATAATTTAATGACAACCTGTAGTCTCGATGACGTAAGTCCAGTTGTCGAAACTGCATTTTTTATTACTCAAAATTAGTTTGAAAGATGCTGTTTTGAAATTTGACAGCAAAGGAGAGATGTTTATGTTTGAAGTAAATGATTATATTGTGTACGGTTTAACGGGAGTATGCCAGATTACAGCTATTGGCAAAGACAAGTATTCCAGTGATGATGAAACCCAATACTATATTTTAAAGCCTGTCAATACTGATAATATGACCATAAAGGTCCCGGTAAATAATAAGAAGCTTTCCATAAGAGCAGTCCTTAACAAAGATGAAGCTTTAGCACTGATTGCTTCGATGCCGGATCAGGATATAATTTGCCCAGATGATGAAAGGCAAAGAACTCTTGCTTTTAAAGCTGCACTTAAATCGGGAAAAAGCGAAGAATGGGTAAAAATTATTAAGACGCTGCATCTGGAAAATAAAGCGAAATCTGTGGATGGCAAAACAATAAGCAAGACAGATAAAGAAACAATGCGTATCGCCGAGAAATATTTGCATGAAGAACTTGCAATAGCTTTAAATATTTCAGCAGACGAGGTTGCATCCTATATCCGCGAACATATTACGAAAAAAAAGAAACTGAAAGTAAAAAAATAATTAGTATAAACCATGAATATTATTAAAAAGATAGTGCCCAACTACTAAATAATTGAGCACTATCTTTTCCGTTTTATATCTCCACACGTTCTACTTTTACATCTTTGGCGGTAAGATACTGGTCCTGGACCCATTCGTAAAATGGCACCGGGGAATAAGCATCTTCGCCGTTTTCAATTGCCTGCCGGGCGGCACGGGGATTATAGTAGTCATTGGAAAATTCGATAATCTCCAGAATGTCGTTATCCATTTCAGCTACCAGCGGGATGCAGCGACCGGGATCGATTTTATTGGCAAAAACCACTACTTCAACTCGCTGCTGGTTGATTTTCACTTCGCAATCAGTGTTTTTCTTAATCCACGTGATAAATTTTGCCGGGGTAATGTTTTTAGGTATTTTGGTTTTCAACTAATATCCCTCCTTTTTTTGCGGCGGGAGCGTAATACGCTCCCCTACTACGGTTTTGGCTCCTCTGCTGTAGGGGCGATTAGTAATCGCCCGAACCTTACCTGCCGGGAAAAAGCCCGGTAACATAATAAACCTTTGCGGCGGGAGCCAGGGGCGGGAGCGTACTACGCTCCCCTACAACGATTTTGGGATTCTGTCCAAAATGTTAAGCCCCACTGCCAGAACAAACCATTTGTCGGCTTTGTCATCCGGGTCGTGAGCTTCGGTTATGAGCTTTTCTTCCAAGGCACGGTCGACCAGGGCTT
>CAZLVY010000048.1:0-4280 GCA_964563125.1 uncultured Syntrophomonas sp.
AATGGCTAGTCAAAGAAACGCCATGTATGATGTATTGAAAGGACTTGGCATAATTTCAGTTATACTGAGTCATACCTATAGAGGCGGTACTGACCCGTTTGCTGTATTTATACGGGAACTGGCTATGTGGTGTGTGCCTATGTTTTTCATGGTACAGGGCTATTTTATGTCGGGGACGAAAAATTATTGGCAATCCAGTTGGAAAAAGATCAAGAAAACATATATCCCTTATCTATACTGGGCAGTTGCTTATGGTGCCTTTTACTGGTTTACTATTGGTAAATCATTTACACTTTTGGATATCCTTTATGGCAAAACAGCCTTGCATCTTTATTACATGTTTTACTATATTATTTTTGCCCTCTTCTGTCCGCTGCTGTATCTGCTGCCGAGAACATTCAGAATCGCAGCTCTTTACTTAATGATTTTCAGCAACATTGCCGTTACGGTGATTCTGGAAATTTCCAAAACTTATCATGTCAGCATTTTAAGCTGGTCTGGGCCCAATCCCATTAAATGGTGGGGATTTATCGCTCTGGGAATGCTCATTATGGAATATCCACAAATAAAAGAATATATAACCAAGCATGCTAAAGCGTTTTTCATTGGTTTTGTTACACTAGCCGTGATCGGTCTGGTGGAACCATATTTAAACAATACCTTAGGTTACCTGTTTAATAAAGCAGCACTTTTCCCGCTTTCCATAGGCCTCACTTTTGCCCTGGCTATTTATTACAGTACTGATAATCCTTTGGGGGAAAAATTTTTATCCTATGTCGGTGCCAGGACTTTAGGTATTTATCTGGGTCACTTTTTCCTGGTTGACCCTTTGCGTAACACGCTTCTGCCAGGCGATAGATTTTTGGTAGCTATAATCGTTTTGTTTACCTGTCTGGCAGTCAAAGAAATAAAAGATCGGGCTTTGGCCAAGATAAATAAAGCCGATAGTTCTATTTCTGCATAAGATTTTAAAAAGTAATTATATTAATATGCAAATTAATTAAATTAAGTTAAAGGGGAGCGATGCTCCTCTTTTTTTATTTGTTTTCATTGCAGAAGGTACTGATAAAAGTACTTAGTAAATAGGAACATTTCTCCGCTCTTCATTCATATTATAACCATAAAGAATTAAGCTTTTAGCTGCTATCTATTGAAATGGAGGTTCTTAGAATTCATGAATAGTGGAAAATCACTAGTTTCAAGTTCTTGTCCCGACGGCTATCTGGGACACTATACAATCACAGCTCAGGATTCGCTAGCTTTTCTGGCCGGTCTTTTTAGTATAACAGAAGAAGATTTACTCCAGGCCAATCCACAAATTGAATCTGCTGACACCTTGGAATCAGGTACAAAAATTCATATTCCAGGTCTGATTCCTTTTCCGGCGGGCATAAATTTTGCCCTGACAGATAAGGAACTGCCTTTTGCCAGCGGAGGAGGCGCTTTCATTCATATAAGCCCTGAAGGAGGTCAATCAGTAAGTGTAATTGCCACCTTGCCAACACCCTCATATTTCGGCACCTTTGATTTATATTTAGTTGAAGTACTGGTTAGTAATAACAATATATTCGAAGGTCAATTATTTTCTACTCCTGATGATCCTCCCAGTTGGGCGGCCCGTGTTGATTTACCCTTTTTGACTTCCCTTACTCCTGAATCAGAAGTAATCATCCGCCCCTTTAATTCTATGACCGGCTCTTCCGGAGATCTTATCCTGCGAATTAGGCTTGGGGACTTGCCAGCTATGAACTGTGGAACTTCCGAGACTCTTTCTATAACCAGTGAATATGATACACAGGACGGTGATACCGCTGCTGTAAGTGATTTTTATTTAATTAAGAAATCAGCTGCTAACAAAATTATCGATTCCAGTTTTGATGAGGGTGAAGTATTTGATGAGATAGAAGTTTTAGATATAAATCATGACAATAATCCGCAAGAAGCACCTGACTCTCCATCGGAAGATGAAGTAATTGATGAAACATATGTTTCAAGTGAGGAAGTTGGCCTAAGCCTGCAAGAGTCAGTAGATTCACTGCCTGAGGAAGAAGTATTTGCTGAAGCAGTTACATCGCTTGAGGAAGATAACAACAGCCCTCAAGAGCCAGTTGAATCACTGCCTGACGATGAAGTAATTGATGAAACATATGTTTCAAGTGAGGAAGTTGACCAAAGCCTTCAGGAGTCAGTAGAATCGCTGCCTGATGAGGAAGTTTTTGCTGAGGCAGTTAATATAGCCGAAGAAGATGATAATAGCTTAGAAGAGCCAGTTGATTCGCAGCCTGTCGAGGAAGTATTGGCTGAGGCACTTACTGTGGCCGAGGAAGATGACAGCAGCTTACAAGAGCCAGTTGACTCGCTGCCTGACGAGGAAGTATCTGCCGAGGCAGTTACTATAGCCGAAGAAGATGACAACAGTTTGCAAGAACCGGCTGATTCCTTGGCTGAGGAGGAAGTAATCGCTGAGGTAGTTTCTTTGGTTGAGGAAGATGATAACAGCCCTCAAGAGCCAATTGATTCACTGCCAGAAGATGACAGCAATAATCTGCTGGAACAAATAGATTCACCTTCTACCGTTGACGCCAACCAAACTAGTGATTTAAAAGCTGGTTTTAAAGCAGATCATTTATTACAGGAATATTCCACAAATAGGAAAACTGCCGTTAAATATACCCCCTATGCTTCCACCCGCCAGAATCGCAGACCAATTAATCTGGTGTTAAAGGCGACGTTTGAAGCTGAGCAAGCTATTGGCATAGCCAGTATTCAGCTGCAACCCAGCCAATTGATTATTGCGGCGCTTAAGCTGCCTGATCCGGCTAGTCTGGGACAGCAATATAAGTTTTACAAGGCCTGGTTAGTTGATGCAGGTAATAGTAAAACCGCTGCAATAGATATGAAGAAAATCTTAAATGGTGTTTGGGTAGGTCAGTCGTCCAGCAGCACCGTAAAAGCCTTTGATTTAATATTTGTTACTGCCGAAACTACCCAAGATATTAAGGAACCTGCTGGTCCCGAGGTACTAATCGGCATTTTAGCAGCTGATAAATAAGTGCTAAGCAGTAACCAAAAAAGTTGTTGATAAATATCTAATAACTGGAAATAAATTAAGGAAGGTGAACTGATAGTGAGCTATTTATTATCGACGGGACCGGTTGAAAATGCTGCTGCCAATGCTTCAATAAGCACCTGGGTTAAGGTGTTAAATAATAATCCAACTGGTGAAGTAAATGTTGAAGTTACTGTATATAGCTTAGATGGCGAAAAAGCACAAATTTCTAACAGCTCTTTTGTTGTGGCGCCAATGGCTACAGAATATGATGTTTTTGAAATAACGGATGTTTTGGAGTATGAAGTCGAGGTGCTGCTTAGTAATGAACAGAATGTATTAGTATCCATCTGGGGAAAAGATGCCGATGCTAATTTGGTTGCTGCTCATCGTTTTGTTAACAACGAGCTCTCAGTACTCGGTCAGGCTACAGAAGATAGATTACCGGCACCAAAAGTAACCAGCGTTACTGTCAGTAAAAAGAAGAAAATTAATCGGCGCCGCAATAGATAAAAATACTCTGTTTAAGTGAAGCCGTCCTTCAATGCGGGCGGCTTCTTCTCTTCAGCTTATCTTCCTTTATTCCCGCCCAATATTTGGCCAGCTTTTTTTAGCATTCATATCATATGAACTCATAATAGCGATATTTTTCAAAATTGAAATATTTTTTAAATAAAATTTCCATTTTTACATGCTTTTTTTGAGTGAATACTTAAAAAGTTTTTGCACAATCTAATAATGTTGTATTAAACAATTTTGAAAGGAGCGTTTCAATGAACCTTAACCAACAGGAACTGCAAAATCTAAGACATCTTATTGGAACACACGAAATGGCTGAAAAGAAACTTAATTTTTATGCCGAACAGTGCCAGGATTCACAAGCCAAGCAGATGTTTAAACAATCTGCTCAGTCTGCCAGTCAAACCAGACAAAAACTTATGACATTTTTAGGATAAAGGAGGAGATTTAAAAGGTGAATCAGCATATTGGTGATAAAGAAATGGTGAACGATATATTATCCAGCTGCAAAAGCAGTCTGACAACTTATGCAACTGCTATCGGTGAGACTTCCAATCAGGAACTACGTCAAACACTGCAGCAAATCAGGAATTCTGACGAGCAGTTTCAGTATCAGCTTTTTCAACTAGCTTCGCAAAAAGGTTTTTATAAACCTGCATCTGCGGCAAGTACTCAGCAGATACAGGAAGTTAAATCTCAATTAAGTTAATCT
>CAZLVY010000048.1:4380-17304 GCA_964563125.1 uncultured Syntrophomonas sp.
GCTTCTACTGCTTTGCGAATATAAGTTCGGGAAGCCTCCCAGGGTGTAGCACCAAAGCAAAGCATCTGTTCGACTTCATCTATATGGGCATAAACCTCACTATACATTCTGTCCAGTGCTAAGGCTACAGCATTCATAGAGTTGCCCAGAATCATACCGAAAATAGGAATCATCACCCGTGCTTCATACCAGGGTTCAGGAGCAATAATAACTGTAACTACAATAATTCCAACTATAAAAGTGCTGGCAGTCAAAGTTAGAAATGAGAAGAATGCCGGATTATAAGATGTTTTCGTTATGCGCCGGGTTGCTTCCCGACTGGCAATAAAACTCATTACTAAAATAATAGCAATTATTACTGCTGCATTATTAAGCTGAAATATGAAGGTAAGCAGATAACCTATTAGCATCAATTGAACAAATGCTCTGAAAGTACCCCATAGTAATGATTTTAAGAGGCCAAGTTTCATAAACATTGATACCAGACCGGTTATTAAAACCAGAACCAGACTTAATAATAGCTGCCAATTGGAAATCGGAATATAGCCATTTTCCAGCATAATCACACTGCCTTTCTAAGGGGACAATGCAAAATATCTTGATAGTTTAAATAATTTAGATCTTCTTCCTGATGAGATACTATTATTGCCGCCCGCTTTTTTCCTTTGACCCATTCATCTATAGTTTTAAGTGTCATAATTCTAGTTTCATTATCCAAAAAAGCGGTAGGTTCATCTAAAAGCAGTATCTCCGGTTCAATAAGCAAGGCTCTGATCAGAGCTATTCTTGCTGCTTCACCTCCGGAGAGAGTTTTAGCTTCCTGGTTTAACATTTGCTTTGATAATCCCATTTTGTTCATATAATAAAGCGCTTGCTCAATATTAAATTCTGCTTTACCCTTTTGACTCTTAAGTGAAAAAGGCAGAGCAAAGTTTTCTTTTATCATTCCCGGAAAAACTACGGGTTTTTGGTTTACTAATTGTATTCCCCGGCGCCATTCGGTAGGATCATAAGTATGCCAACTTCTGTCATGCCAGAATACCTCCCCGCTTTCCGGCTTTAATAAACGCGTCAATATTTTGAGCAAAGTACTCTTACCGGACCCGGAAGGGCCAGTTACTATCAAAATATCTCCCTCATCTACCTGACCTGATTCTTCTAAATACCTGTCATCAGTATCAAATCGGCTGTAAATTTGCTCAAATCGAAATAGCTGCCCACTTTTAATTGCCATTACTATACTCCCGAACTTTCTTCTTATATTACTCTTTGAAAAATGAATATAAAATACAAAAGGAGGATTTTATTAATCCCCCATTGACTAAACATATTTAGTTTATGTTTTATTTGCGTGTTTTGTCTGTTCTGCGATCTGTCCTTTTAAAACCATGCTGCTGCTTTCTTTCCTGTTTATAATTAATGAAAGCCTCATATACTTCATCAGCAGTATTCATTGGAACTTCAACATATGAAGTACGGCTATGGGTTTCAATATCTCCAATCTGGTTCTTGGATAATTTAGTTCTTTCAACCAAAAAATCAACCAGACGGCGCGGGTAAAAACCTTGCGCCCTACCTACCGGTACTTCTATATGTGCTGTACTACTAATTCCGGTTTGTATATCAGCCATTTCCATTACCGGACTGTCTGCAACAATAATTTTTAATGCGGCCGCCATCATCAATTTAGGATCATAATCAGCAAGTATCCGGTCAGCTAAGCTATTTAATGCTTCAACCGGTTCTTCGGATTCCTTCACTAACCTTTCGATTAAAGATTTCTCCTGCTGTTCGATCGCTTCTGCCAGGGTAGGGAGAACTGCCTGATCAATATTTTTGCCTATATGACGCTCAATGGTTCTGAGCAATCTGATTTGAGCAGGTTCCACCAGGGTAATTGCTATTCCACCTCTGCCAGCCCGTCCGGTTCTGCCTATGCGATGAATATACGCATCAGGCTCTTCAGGAATATCAAAATTAAAAACATGCGTAACTAAATCTACATCAAGTCCACGAGCAGCTATATCGGTCGCAATCAATACTTTAATATCACCATTGCGAAAACCATTCATAATATTATCCCGTTCTCTTTGTGACATATCACCATGTAAGCCATCGCTCTTATAACCCCGGTTAGTTAAAAGCTTTACCAGTTCATCAACTCTTCTTTTCGTGCGGCAAAAAACCAGACTTATAGCTGGCTGCTCATAATCAAAAATCCGGCACAAGGTCTCTATTTTACTCTGACTGCTGACCCGGTAAAAACGTTGTTCTACTAACGATACGGTTCTTTCCTCGGCTTTAATAAGTACTATTTCCGGATCATTCATAAACTTCTTACCTAAATCACGGATTTCATTTACTAAGGTCGCTGAAAAAAGAAACGTCTGTCTATCTATCGGACATCCCTTTAATATTTTTTCTATGTCAGGTAAAAAGCCCATATCCAACATTTCATCAGCTTCATCCAGGACTACAAATTTTAAGCCTCTAAAGTCAATTGTCTGCCGTGATAAATGATCCAGCAAACGACCAGGGGTTCCAACTATTATTTCCGGATTTTTGCGCAATAATCTGAACTGTACATCAATCGATTGACCGCCATAAACAGGTACAACAGCAATTCCCATGCCCCTGCCTAAAAAAGCTATTTCTTTAGCTACCTGCACAGCAAGTTCGCGGGTTGGACACATAATCAGTGCCTGCGTTTTTCCGCCTCTTATAACACTGTTGAGTATGGGAATACCAAACGCAGCAGTTTTGCCGGTTCCGGTCTGGGCCTGCCCCATAACATCACGACCACTGATAGCAATAGGAATAGTCTGGCTCTGAATTGGGGTTGGCTGTTCATATCCCTTCTCTTCTATCATCATCAACAAGTCTTTTTTTAGACCCATTTGTTTAAAACTGATTTTTTCCAAATTTTATTTCTCCTTCTTGTCTTTTTTTCGACTTTACTACTATAGCATAAAAATACTAAAAAACATAAATGATTAAATCAATCCCTTTAAGAGTTTAAAGTTGTCATAGATAAATAAATCATCAGTAAATATAGGTTAAGTAAATTTTTCGCTTATAAGGGGGAAGTTATGCAAAGAAAAACCTGTATTTTATCTCTTCTGTCCGCATTTTTTTTAATAACATTTATTTTACCCATTCCGGCACAATCTCAGGAAATTCAATTGTTTGGTCCTATGCCAACATACTCTGAGCAAAGTAGCAGTGTAGCATTGATCTTTGACGATCAGAAATTATTACCCGCTGTTAATCCCTTCGTAAATGAGGAGGGATGTACAATGATTTCGGCAGAAGAATTAGCTAAATTATTAAATCTGCAGTTAGATTGGGCAGATAATAATCAGTTACAATTATCCCGTAATGAAAAAAGTATCTCTTTTCGAGATAACCAGTATATTTATTTAAAAAATAACTGCGTAATACCTTTAGATACTTCGCCATTTAAAAATAAGTCCGATCTTTTTATACCTCTGCGCGTGGCCGCTGAGGAATTTGGCATTACAGTTGATTATGATGCAAATACTAAAACAGTTATCTTATACAGCCAGCCACCTGAAGCAAAAAACGAGCCTGTCTTACCAGTAGATTTCCCTCAAGACCTGGGACTCTGGGGTTCAATTGCTCCCCAATCAGAACTGGCTGAACTATGGAGTAATTCTACTACTTTAGGTGGTTACTTTACCCGCTTGAATAATAGTCCGGCTAATCGCACCAACAATATCGTCTTAGCCTGCAATGAAATAAATGGCACCAAGCTTAAACCGGGTGAGATCTTTTCTTTTAATGATATTGTCGGTCAAAGAACTGTTGAAAAAGGCTACCTTTCAGCCAGTGTTTTTGTGGGCCGCAAAATCGTTCCCGGAATAGGTGGCGGCATTTGTCAGGTTTCCAGTACTTTATACAACAATGCTTTGGAATCAGGTCTGGAAATAATTGAAAGGTATCCTCATTCACTTCCGGTAACATATATAGCTTCGGGTCGTGATGCAACTGTTTTATGGGGGGGAGCCGATTTAAAATTCAGAAATACCCTGGATTATGATTTAACAGTGCTGATCGGAGTTTATGGAAATTATGTGGTAGCATTACTGGTAACTGATGAATAAAATTATAGTAATAAGAAAAGGAATGTGGTCTTATGTTTACACGCCAAACTTTAATAAAAGATATTCTTATTAAAGCTCCCGGTTCCCAGAATCTATTGATGGGCTTGGGAGTTAGATGCCTGGGTTGATCTGCTGCCTGGATGACCCTTGAGCAGGCTGCCCAAGGTAAAGATGTTGATTTGGAAAAACTAATTGCCGATTTAGAACAGATGCGGAAAAATTAATCAACATTCTGACAGAGCGAGCAAAAAAGGCACCCAAGGGCACTACAATGTATCGCACGCGATACTATTAAGGTTGCACCCAAGGGCACTACAATGTATCGCACGCGATACTATTAAGGTTGCTATTAGCCTTTTTTGACGGTCTGAGGTGCTCTCGAAGAGGGGCACCTTTTTTTTATCATTAGAGAATATTGTTTGAGAATCAAGGAATAATTAATATATTGCGAACTACATTAGGGTTTAGATGACACTCCTTTAATTATAATTTCTATTCGAGGTATTTCATTTATGTTTGATTACAGAGACAGCTTTTGTTTAGGCATCAATTATTGGCCTATACAAAAGGCAATGTATTGGTGGAAAAATTATGACCGTACAGAAGTCGAACGAGATTTTGCCCAACTTGCCCGCTATAAACTTCAACAAGTGCGAATTTTTCTCACCTGGGAAGATTTTCAGCCTCACCCGGATTTAATATCAAAAACAGCTCTGGAAAGCTTATTATGGACAGCCGATTGTGCCAGTAGATTTTCCCTGACTTTGGTACCAACTTTTTTTTGCGGACATATGAGTGGAGTTAAATGGATTCCCGATTGGATGCTTGAAAGCAAAAGTGACCTTCCCTCCCGTTTCCCGATTTTCTGCCAGAACTCTTTACAGAATGGTGCAGTTAAGAATTTTTACGCGGATGAAGAATTGATTTTGGCGCAAATTGAACAGGTCAGCGCGATAAGCAAGTTACTCAATGGTCATCCAGCCATATATAGCTTTGATCTGGGAAATGAAGCTTCCAATTTAGCTATTCCGCATAATAGGGAGCAGGCCCGCAACTGGCTGGAAAAGATGGTGTCTTCCATCAGGAAATTCACTTCAATTCCGGTAACATTCGGAATGCATGCCGAAGATTTAGAAGACGACCGGCATCTATGGCCTCAGGATGCCGGGGATTTTTGTGATTACCTTTGTATGCACGCTTATCCGTTTTATCTGTCCTGGGTAGAAGATCCTTTCGATTACCTAATAGTTCCCTTTTTAAGTATTGTCACTCAATGGCTGGGCCAGAAAGCAGTTATAATGCAGGAATTCGGTCTGCCGACTATGCCGCTCATTGAACCGCTGGTTTCAGGTGTTTACCAGCAAAATTTAAAAAGTCCTCTGTGGGAGGAGGAAGCAGCGACCTGGTATTATGCCAAAACTATTGCTGCTCTCTATGACGAAAAAATCCCAGCGGCTCTAGCGTGGTGCTATGCTGATTACTCTCCGTATTTATATGATCTGCCCCCCTTAAATGATAATAATCATGAAAGACATTTTGGGTTATTCCGTCATGATGGCAATCCTAAAAAAATTATCGAGGTTTTAAAAGCAGATAGCTGGGTACAATATTTATCAGGCGGTAGAAATAACGATTGGCTGGGTAAATACGATCGGGATACGTTTTTCCTGAACCCGCGTGATAATTTACAGAAGATGTTTTTTGATTACCAATCTAGTCATAAAGGAGATTCTTGATGAAAATCGCTTTGCTATCTCCCGTTGCCTGGAGAACTCCTCCCAGGCATTATGGACCCTGGGAGAGATTTGTTTCAATCTTAAGCGAAGGCTTAATAGAAAGAGGGTTAGATGTTACTGTTTTTGCCACTGGTGATTCCTTAACATCGGGAAAATTAGAGTGGGTATGTAAATCACCCTATGAAGAAAATCCTGAAGTAGATGCCAAAGCTTGTGAAGCCTTACATATCGGTCATTTTTTTCAGCAGGCATCTAACTTTGATATTCTGCATAATAATTTTGATTTTCTTCCTTTAGCCTTTAGCCGACTGGTGAATAAACCAATGTTGACAACAATTCATGGTTTTTCCTCGAAAAAGATTTTACCCGTTTTCGAGCATTACAATGACAGCAGTTACTATGTTTCCATCAGCAATGCTGACCGAAGTCCGCGCCTGGATTATCTGGCTACAATATATCACGGCATCGATGTCAGGGAATTCACCTTTATTGACCAGCATGGCGATTATTTATTATATTTTGGCCGTATCCATCCTGATAAAGGGACTGCTGCAGCAATTACTATAGCCCAAAAAGCCAAAATGCCGCTTAAGATAGCCGGCATTATTCAGGATAAAAGTTATTTTAATGAGCAGGTACTTCCCCATATTGATAACGAACAAATTACATATTTGGGCTCAGTTGGACCTGCAGATCGTAATCAACTACTGGGAGGAGCATATGCTCTCTTACATCCAATCGATTTTGCCGAACCTTTTGGTCTAAGCGTGGTAGAAGCAGCAGCCTGCGGGACACCGGTAATAGCTTATAATCGTGGCTCTATGCCAGAAGTTATTAAAGACGGAGAAACAGGATTTTTAGTGGAAAATATTGATGAAGCAATAACATATATAAGTGAAATTCTCCACCTCAGTCGCCAAAAATGCAGAAACCGGGTGGAGAATAAATTTAGCCAGGAAATTATGGTAGATAATTATATTAATATATATCAACAAATAATTTCGCAGATTAATTAGTAAAAGTAATGTTATTTAGCCAGGAAAAAGACTGAATAAGTTCCCGCACCTACATGAGAGCCGATAACAGCACCTATTTCAGATATAACAAACTTTTCACAGCCAAAGCGTTCGGCAATCTGCTCCTTAAGGTCCAAAGCTCCCTTCAGATCTACTGAATAGCAAATACCTATAGTTTGATTTTTCAAATCAGAGCCTCTTTCCTCCATAAGCTCCAATAACCTTCTTTTCGCTTTTTTAAGGCCATGAGCTTTTTCCAGCGGCACTATTTTACCTTCAATAAAATGAAGCAGCAGTTTAATGTTTAAAAGATTACCTAATGCTGCTGTTGTGCTGCTAACACGTCCACCCCGTTTTAACATATCGAAACTGCCCACAATAAATATATGCTGCATTTTGTTAATATTATCTTCTACTTCTGCTACAATCTGATCTTTAGTCATTCCTTGTAATGCTGCCTGAGCTGCTCTGATTACAGTTAAGCCATAACCTACTGAAGCACTTTTGGTGTCAATAATGGTTATACGGCTGGTGCTTACCTCATCTCTTGCCATGCAAGCTGCTTGATAAGTACCACTTAATCCTGAAGAAAAAGCAACATAAATAATTTCATCATCAGTTTCATCGATTACTTTTTGAAATTCTTGCTGAAATTCACCTATAGATACCTGGGAAGTAGTTGGCATTACCCCCGGTTCAGCAATCATTTTATAAAATTCGGTGGGGCTTAAATTTAGCCGGTCATGGTAAGTTATATCTTTAATCATAACTGTCAGGTAAAAAAGTTTCACTTCCAGACTTTCGAGTAGTTCTTTGTCCAAATCACAGGCATTATCTGCATAAATACGAATATTGGTCACGATTAGCCCTCCCCCATATTTATTTCCTCAACAACCCAAAAAGATTTTACTATAAGTAAGCGGTTATAACAACTAGCCTCTATCATAAACGAATCTTCTTATTTAAGTAACCTGTTATTTTTTATGCTTTAGGTAGGAATTCTATTACTTTAAATAGAATAAGTATAGTATCCTGTTACTTTATCATTAGGAGTGCATTGAAGTGAAAAATAGCCTGGTAATTATTGGCGGCGTAGCTGCTGGAATAAGCAGTGCTGTAAAAGCAAAAATATATAATCCCCATCTTAAAGTTACTGTCTACACAGAAGAGAAATATTTTTCTTATGCCGGGGCAGGATTGACTTATTTTATTGGTGACAAGAAAATTACTGATGAAGGACTTATGTCAAGCTCTGTAACCCAATTTGGCCTCCAGGACATTCAGATCAAAATTGCTACCAGAGCTATAAATATTAATCCTGATAGGAAATTTATTTTATTCAAGGATTTACAAACTGGTCATGAATATAGCCAGCAATATGATCGGCTGATAATTGCTACTGGAGCCAGACCCTCAGTGCCAGAGCTGCCAGGGGTAAATTTAAAGGGAATATTTGCTCTGCGTAACATTGATAACAGTTTGGCAATTCGCAAGTTTTTCCTGGAACAAAAACCAAAAAGAGCTGTAGTTATCGGGGCAGGTTATATAGGACTGGAAATGATAGAAAACCTGTTGGAATATAATTGTCAGGTAACTATAATTGAAAAATCCCCCCATATTATTCCCAATATGGACGCTGATATGTCCTTAATGTTACATGACTATTTAGAATCAAGGGCGGTATCCGTTTATACTGATACTAATGTCAGCGGATTTCGCGGCAAAACATCTGTCAGGGAAGTCATAACTGACCAAATAAGCATTCCGGCAGACTTTGTACTGTTAAGTACAGGAGTAGTACCAAACTCGGAATTGGCTGAGCATGCCGGCATCGAGCTGGGAGTTAACAGAGCAATAAAAGTAAATGAAAGAATGGAAACTGACACCAAAGATATATTTGCTGCCGGAGATTGCGTCTCAACTCGTCATTTGGTATCAGGGCAGGAAGTATATATTCCTATGGGAACTACTGCTGACAAACAGGGTAAAGTAGCCGGGGAAAATGCTGCCGGTGGCGATGCTTTATTTAAAGGTGTATTAGGAACCGGCATCGCGCGAGTAATTGATATGGAGTTTTCCCGCACCGGCCTCAATGAGGAAGAATGCCTGGAACATGGAATTGATTTTACTTCCCGCAAAGTTTCAGCCCAAACTGCTGTGCCCTATAGTCCGACCTCCGGTGATATTGATTTAAAATTAATTGCGGAAAAAAATAGCGGTTGTCTTATAGGTGCACAAATAATTGGATATTCAGGAACTGCCAGGCGTATAGATATGCTGGCAACGGCAATAACCATTAAAGCTACTGTCAATTCATTAATAAATATGGATTTGGCATACAGTTCACCCTTCAGCCCCAATTGGGATCCGGTTTTGGTAGCACTTAACCAATTCTAGCTAAGATTTAGCTTTTATTTTTTTATTTTTTAATATTACTGATCATAATTTTTATATTTTGATTATTCAAATTAAAGGATACTGACGTTTTTAGTAGTATATATAAGTTAGATAGATTTTTACTATTGCCATTTATTTATATAGTTATAATACCTTAAGTCTGACGTAATTAATGACAACCGATCGATATTATTTATCATTAAATGTGGTATTATAGTTAATATATGGCAGTATATCTGTCATAAGGGGGGTGAAATTAACCCGTATTGGTTTGGATACCTTTCTAAAGTAATAATAATCAAAAGGAGTGAAGGATTAATGAAAATTACTGGAAAAACAGCGATTGTTACTGGTGGTGCTTCCGGTCTTGGTGAAGCAGCAGTTGAACGTTTACATGCTGCAGGAGCTAATGTGGTTATAGCTGACCTTAACGAAGAAAAAGGTAATGCTCTGGCAGCAAAATTAGGCGACAAAGCTATTTTTGTTAAATGTAACGTTACCGTTACTGAAGATGTAGTAGCTACCATTAATACTGCTGTAGAAAAATTTGGTGCTCTTCACATTCTCGTAAACAATGCCGGTATGGGCAGTGCGGGAAGAACTTTTGGCAAAACCGGCCCCTGGAACATCGAATGGTTCAAAATGGTTATGGATGTTAACTTAATTGGCGCGTTTGATATGCTCAGTAACGCTGCTTTTGCAATGGATAAAAACGAAGCTGAAGACGGAGAAAAAGGCGTAATCATCAACGTAGCTTCCGTAGCTGCTTTTGATGGTCAAATTGGTCAGGCTGCTTATTCAGCATCCAAAGGCGGAGTACATGCCATGACTCTTCCAATCGCCAGAGACCTTTCCAGACATCTGATTCGTGTAAACTGTATTGCTCCGGGTACATTTAATACCCCAATGCTGCAGCAACTGCCACAGGCAGCCCGTGATTCCTTAGCTGCATCAATTCCAATGCCGCAAAGACTCGGCGAACCTGTTGAGTTTGCACAACTGGTACAGTCAATTGTCGAAAACAGCTATCTGAATGCTGCAACTATTCGTCTTGATGGCGCCATCCGTATGGCTCCTAAATAGGATTTATTCAGACATTATAATAGCACCACCTCTTACGGGGTGGTGCTATTTTTATTAACAGTTCTTAAAAACTAGCCTATTTTATTAGTCTTAGTCCAAATCTTAAATTCCTCAGCCGATTTAACCAATTCATCTCTAAAATCAGGATGGGCAATAGAAATGAGCAATTCTGCTCTTTCCCAGGTCGGTTTAGATCTTAATCTGACGGCGCCATATTCGGTTACGATATAATCGACCATTTGCCGCGGAATAGTGGTAATCGATCCCGGGCCGAAAGTAGGAACAATTCTGGACTTAATATTTCCCTCAGAGTCTTTAAAAGTTGAAGACAGGCAGATGAAACTTTTTCCGTCTTTGGACCATTGAGCACCAAGTACGAAATCCCACATGCCTCCATTGCCAGATATTTGTACCGGCCCCATACTTTCAGCATTTACCTGGGAATAAATATCAACCTGCACGGCATTATTAATTGATATAAACTTATCCAACTTGGCGATAACTCTGGGGTCATTGGTATAATCTACCGGATATGAAACACAGGCTGGGTTATTGTTCATATAATCATACATTCTGTGACTGCCGATAGCAAAAGTATAAGCTGCCCGGAAACGATCGATTTGTTTAGCCGCACCATTCATACGTCCTGATTCCATCATATCAACATAGGCATCAACAAACATTTCTGTGTGACCACCCAAATCCTTAAGGTCCGAATTTGCTATAGCTTTACCTACTGCACCAGGCATACCACCAATACCCAGTTGGATACATGAGCCGTCTTGAACATAATTCATAATATGAGCAGCAACTGCTTTATCAACTTCATTAGGTTCCACACCAGGTAAATCAGGTAATTCCTGATCATCAGGAGCTTCAACAATATAATCTACCATGGAAATATGTACTGATTCTTCCGCTCCTCCCAGGCAAACCGGCATATTCTTATTGACTTCCAATATAACAAAACCTGCCATTTCTATTTTGGCCAGAGTTTCTGAGTTTTGCGGTCCTAAATTAAAATAACCGTGCTCATCCATCGGGCAAACCCGGCAAATAACTGCACTGCGGTCATGAGCTATTTTGTCCCGGTAAAGTGCCGGAGCCTGATGATATAAAATTGGAGAATAATAGCACAATCCAAATGACTGCAATATCCTGGACACCTTACTGAACTGCCAATCATGATATATGAAACTACCTTTGGCTTTGGCTACTTCAGGCACTGGTGGTATAGTAACTGCTGAATAAATACTAACATCTTTCAGTTCGTCCTTCCGCTTAGCCAATGCAATATCACATTCTACCGGTTTACCGTTAAAATAAGCATAGTCGACAATATCCCCCGACTTGACCACCTTTACCGCTTCGTCTGCTGATACCAGTTTTCTTTTGTATTCCTCACTAAACATTCCCAAATCCCCCCTACTAAAATTATTATTACTAGAATTTTACCTGGTCGAAAATTTTGATAAATTACGCAAAACTGAATTGGGTAAATATTCTAATTAATAATAATATAACTTTATCACAAATGGTCTAAGAATAAAATCAGACATTTTTCTGCCAGAAGATACTAATAACTGTAGGTTAGAATTGATGGTACAATTGTTTTAGATTTGGTGCTTTTGTTCTACCTTTTATACATATTTCTTAAGGAGATAAACATGACAAACATAGCACCTTTTATACTAAAAAAAGCTAAACCTCCTGCTATTATTATTTCTGCACTCATGGGAGCAATATTGTTTGTATCTTTATTTGGAACTCAGGTTTACAATATTGATGGTTTGTCACTGAGTCTTTCGCTAAAACCTGCTATGCATGGGAAAACCATAGTAGAGATTCCTCCACTTGGTAATATTTCTGCAAATACTCACAACCTGCCTATAGCGCTGCAAATCACACTGAATAATATTGGTGTAGATTTAGCCAGCAGTTTTCTCGATTCAGATTCCGAAAACAACTCTTTGAGTAATCTAAAAATGGACTTCCCAGAATTAATAAAGCCATTTTTAATTAGACAGATTATCCTGGCATTGCTGGGAGCAGCTATTACCATTCTGCTTCTGTGGCGCTTTAATATTAAACATATTGTTGGAGGAGCTTTGATTGGCAGCTTGGCTATCGGGCTGATATTATTCTCTTTTTTTGATAACTATGACATTGATGCCTTCGCCCAACCAGAAGTAAGCGGTGTCATATCACTTGCTGCCAGCGTTTTCCCCGAACCGGATAAGTTATTGGAAAAGCTTGATGAGGTGCAGTCCCAGACTAAATTAATGGTCAATAATATCGAAGCGCTTTTTGTCAGTGTCGACGGGCTAGCTTCTGTAGGAAGCCCTGAGCAAGAGAATTCGACAAAAAAAGTTCTGCTGGTGGGAGATTTACATTCTAACCCGGTTGGAATTGAACTCATTAGCAGTATTGCGGATGCCTTTAAAGTTGATTTAATAATTGATACCGGTGATTTAACTGATTTCGGCTCACCGCTGGAAACCAGTTTTGCTCAGGAATTAAGTAAAATAGAACTCCCCTACCTTTTCAGCCCGGGCAACCACGATTCCC
>CAZLVY010000049.1:0-13655 GCA_964563125.1 uncultured Syntrophomonas sp.
AACGGCTTTATTCGTTTTAATCAATGTAAGATTTGCCTTATTTTTTAAAACAAATAAAAAAAGCAGAAGTATTAAAAATACTCCTGCTTTTGAAAGAAAAATTATTTTTTAGCTTTTTTGGCCGCTGCTTTTGCAGGTTTTGCTTTAACAGCTTTTTTAGCAACAACTGCTTCTTTAAGAGACTTGCCGGGTTTAAATGCAGGAACTCTAGTAGCAGGAACTTTAATTTCCTGACCAGTAGCTGGGCTTATTACTTTTCTTTCTTTGCGATCACGTACTTCGAAGCTTCCGAAACCAATAATTTGAACTTTTTCACCATTGGCTAAGGCCTGTTGGATAGTGTCTACCACTGCATCCAACACTTTTGCTGCATCTTTTTGAGTCATTTCTGCTTTCTCAGCAAGAGATTTTACAAGTTCCGATTTGTTCACGACATAATCCTCCCTTTAAATTAATTAGGTATATTTTTCTATATTCCGCAAAAAAGCGGTAAATCCTGCTATTTAAGCTACTTTTTTTTATTTTTTTTAAAATTTTTTTTATTTTTAAAACTTATTAATTACATTCTGTCTTTAAAGACATATTTTTATACATGATAAATGCCTTATTATTGGGTTTTTATTATCTTACTATTATTTTGTGCTACTCGCACAGTCTCTAATTTGGGGGATTACGACTTCATAATAAAATTTACAAAAACTTGATTACCGGGTCATTTTTCAGAGCCAGTATCTCTACCTTCCCGTTAAAATGTTGAATTTCTGTCTTAATTAATCCCGCCAGATAGGGACTGATTATTTGTTCGGTCTCCAGATGTCCGGCATCTATAACGGCAATTCCCCATTTATTAGCCTCCTGGGCTTCATGGTATTTTAAATCTCCTGTAATTAACAGGTCTATTTGCTGTGTAATAATTTTATTGATTAAACTGGCACCTGCTCCGCCAACCACAGCTACACGACTTATTTCTCTATTAAGTTCACCTGCTACCCTGACAGCCTCAAGACC
The DNA here is from genome assembly GCA_964563125.1 of uncultured Syntrophomonas sp. Classification (GTDB taxonomy): domain Bacteria; phylum Bacillota; class Syntrophomonadia; order Syntrophomonadales; family Syntrophomonadaceae; genus UBA1368. The sequence continues at coordinate 1,009 of CAZLVY010000049.1, forward strand.
AAGTTTGGTTTTTACATACTCAGCACAAGATTTTAAGTTGGTTTTTTCCGGCCACAAACCTCTTCTGCCGATACTATAAATCTTTCCCTGGTTGAGGAGCGGATATATATCGTAGGCTACTTCCTCATAGGGATGTGCTTGGACCATAGCTTTAATAATAATGGCTAGATTACGCTCATAGGCAATGGTTTCCAGCCGAAATTCATCCACTTCCTCCAGAACATTTTTAGTTCCTAAAAATGGTTGTGATCCATCTTGCGGGCGAAAGGTTCCAGTTCCTCCCGTACGGAAACTACAGTCGGAATAATTGCCAATATGTCCTGCACCAGCCTTGTTAATTGCATCTCTTACCTGTTCCAGATGCGTATATGGTACAAATACAGTTAGTTTTACTAATTTATCCTCATGGTCCGAGAATAAGGGTTGAATATTTTGCAATTCCAGCCTCTCGGCCAGAACCTGATTCATTCCTTCTTCTGCAGCATCCAGATTGGTATGGGCAGAATATACTGCCAGGTCAGACGATATAATGGCTTTTAACAAGCTGCCGGCAGGACTATTGTAGTCTATGCTTTTTATGGCTTTAAAGAATAACGGATGATGGGTGATTATCAAATCTGCGCCGAATTTTAATGCTTTATTTAGAATAAGTTCATCCAAATCTAAAGCTATGACTATCTTCTTTACTACTTTATCCCGTGATCCCACTTGTAGGCCAACATTATCCCAATCTTCTGCGATATAAAGCGGAAAATTTTTTTCCATTATAGCCATAATATCTTTTACCTTAACATCCATTCAATATCTCCCCCAACCTGGTAATTTTAACTTCATATTGGGCTTTTAAGAGTTCACTTTCACAGTTGTCGGTCTGCTCTAGTCCTGCTGTTATAGCCTGATACTTTTTTAGGTGGTTTAATAAATAATCTTTCACAACAGGTTGCTTTTGATTTTTTATAATAAAGGGCCCAATATCCATTTCCAGAGGTGTTAGGCTATATGGTTTTTCTCCCGGACTGGCACTTATAATAACAAATAGGCGATCATTTTCCTTTACTATTTCTTCCTTTATTATCGGCCAACCCCGAGCAGCCAGAAAACGCCTTATTACTTTAGGTTTGGTCATTGGCTGCAATACATAATGCTGAAAACTGCTGGATTTATTAAAATCATATTGCAAAATATCAACTATAGTATCACCGCCCATTCCGGCTATTATAACATTAACAACTTCGCCAGGTGCCAGAACTTGCAGTCCATTCCCCTGGCGAACTTCAATCTTATCGCTGAAAGAGCTTGCTGCCACTGCCAGACAGGCCCTGTTGAAAGGACCTGCCGGTAAATCGCTGATAATCATTTTGGGTGTTATGCCTTCAGCAACCATATATAAAGCTAAACCAGCATGGTCAGTGCCGATGTCGGCAGCTGTTTCACCTTTTATTGTCATATCAGCTATACTGGCAATTCTGCTGCTTACCATATAAGTTCCCTTCCGTCCTTCCTGCTTATATCTAATAATAGCGGGATATTTTTACAAAAAGCAAGTCCAGCTTAAAAAGCCCGGACAGAAATGTCCGGGCCCAGACCGTCAAAAAAGGCCAATAGCTGCGTTGACTCGGAAGTGCCGTTCAATCGACGTACCTCATGTACGCCTCAATCACGGCCCTTCCGATCGCCTTGCTCTTGACCTTTTTTGCTCGCTCTGTCAGAATGTCGACTTTATCGACACCCTGAGCCCGGACAGAAATGTCCGGGCCAGGTGTCGGCCGATATATTTTTTTAATTTATTTATGGCTGGGGTAATGACTCCAAACTTTTTTTCAGATCCTCTTCTGAAAATTCAACGTCTTTGGTTTCACCGGATAAATAACGGTCATAGGAGTATAAATCCAGTTGGCCATGTCCGCTTAGATTAAATACTATGCTCTTGACTACACCTGCTTCTTTAGCCTTAAGTGCTTCGTCAATTGCTGCCCGAATAGCATGTGATGATTCCGGTGCCGGTACTATTCCTTCACTCTGAGCAAATATCATGGCCGCAGCAAAGCTGGGATTTTGTTTTACTGCTACTGCTTCTAATAAACCATCATGATATAACTGACTGATTAAAGGGGACTCGCCGTGGTACCTTAGTCCTCCTGCATGAATACCAGATGGCGTAAAATTGTGACCTAATGTATACATTTTCAACATAGGAGTTAATCCTACTGAATCACCATAATCATAGGCAAAAACACCCTTGGTCATGCTTGGACATGCGGCAGGTTCCACACCTATAAGGCGTATATTTTTACCAGCTAATTTGTCAGGTATAAAGGGAAGCGCGATGCCGGCAAAATTACTGCCACCGCCACAGCAGCCAATAATCATATCAGGATAATCGTCAACCATCTCCATTTGCTTTTTCACTTCCAGGCCAATAATTGACTGATGCAGACATACATGATTTAAAACACTGCCCAAAGAATAGTTGGTATCTTCCCTGCTCAGCGCATCTTCAACCGCTTCACTGATAGCAATAGCCAAAGTTCCAGGTGTATCCGGATTTTTCTCCAGCGCTTGACGTCCATTGGCCGTCAAAATACTAGGGCTGGGAACACACTTACCGCCATACAACTCCATTATAGAGCGGCGATATGGTTTTTGCATAAAACTGACTTTAACCATGTACACCATAATCTCCAGGTCAAAGAGTTTTCCTGCCAGAGATAAGGCTGTTCCCCATTGTCCTGCTCCAGTTTCAGTAGTTAGCCTTTTTATTCCTTGTATTTTATTAAAAAATACCTGTGGTAAGGCAGAATTCAACTTATGACTGCCAACCGGGCTACTGCCCTCATATTTATAGTAAATTCGGCAGTTTGTATCCAGTGCCTTCTCCAATCCATGCGCTCGGTATAATGGTGATGGTCGGTACTGTTTATAAAGCTCTCTGACTTCCTCGGGGATCTCAATAAATCTTTCCGTAGAAACTTCCTGGGCAATTAGTTCCTTGGCAAAAATGGGCTCCAGATCAGCGGGAATCAAAGGTTTCTTAGTTTGCGGGTTTAATCCGGGTGCTAATGGATTAGGCATGTCAGCCTGAACATTATACCAAAACTTTGGCATTTGCTCCTCAGGCAGAATGATTTTGGTAAGCTCTTCTCTACTCATCTCGTCTTGCTCCTCTCATCTTATGAAATTTGATTTCCCGTATAGTCTATCACAGGGCATTTTACTGAACAAGTCTATAATTTTTTATTTTTTTATTTGCTTATCTTTCTATAAGAGACTATAATTGAGCCAATTAAATATAAGGGGAGCTGAATAAATTCGGCTGAGAGTGGGCTTGTGAGTCCTAACCCTTTGAACCTGATCTGGGTAATGCCAGCGTAGGAACTTTCTATTACGTTTTAAAGACTGCACTTGCATTATATGTCAAGAGTAGTCTTTTTTTGTTGCTAATGCTGTTGATAGTTGTAAAACGACTAATTGCCAGCATAAGAATTAATTATAAACCTATGGAGTAAAACAGATGATAAGATGTATGAATAAAAAAAATAAATATGCCCCCTATGCAGTATTTATTCTGCTCCTGCTGCTATGGGAAACCTTAGTTGCCTGGAAAGATACGCCTATGTGGCTCTTGCCGGCACCTTCCCAAATCTTTCAGGCAATCATGGAATTTAAATCACTGTTATTTATTCATACTATGACTACCCTAAGTGAGGCATTGGCAGGATACTTTTTAGCCATTGCATTAGCTTTCATAATTGCCCTGATATTGAATAACAGCACCTGGCTCAAAGAAGGTTTTTATCCGCTGCTGGTCGTTTCGCAAACTATTCCACTTATTATATTGGCCGTTTTGCTGCCCATTTGGTTTGGTTTTGGCATGATGCCTAAAATTATTATAGTAATAATAGTGTGTTTTTTCCCTATTGTAATTAATTTAATGAATGGATTAGATTCAGTTGATATTGATCAGTTAAACTTGTTTCGTTCAATGGGGGCTAAGCCCCTGGCAACTTTTTTCATAGTCAAATTACCGGCAGCTCTCCCTGCCTTTTTTTCCGGCTTAAGAATATCTGCTACTTACAGCATTATGGCGGCGATAATAAGTGAATGGGTAGGAGCCAAACAAGGCTTAGGTTTTTTTATGACTTTAGCGCAAAAAAGTTTCCGTATTGACCAGGTCTTAGCAGCGGTTACCATCATCTGTTTATTAAGTCTGCTCCTGGTAAAACTGATCGATGTATCTGAATACATACTGGTACCCTGGAATCGGCGGAATCAACCTGTTAAAGATCAGACAATTGATTATATAAATTAAGTTAGAGGAGGAATTTTAATTATGAAACGTTTATTAACCCTGGCACTTATTATGGTAGTTGGCGTATTTTGTTTAAGCGGATGTAATGATGCAGAAAAACAGTCTGGCGAGAAGGATAACACGAACAGCTTAGAAAAAATCACCGTTTTGTTGGATTGGGTCCCCAACACTAATCACACCGGGCTATTTGTCGCTAAAGATATGGGCTATTACCAAGCAGAAGGATTAGAAGTGGAAATTATCCAACCGGGTGATGGAGGAACTGCCCAGTTAATTGGCGCCGGAACCGGTGAATTTGGAGTTAGTTATCAGGAAGATGTAACCGCCGCCAGATCTCAGGACATTCCGGTAGTAGCAATAGCAGCGGTTATTCAACATAATACTTCCGGCTTTGCCTCCCTAAAATCCAGTAATATTACTACTCCGGCAGATTTTAGCGGCAAAACTTATGGCGGTTGGGGTTCACCGGCAGAGACCGCTATAATTGAGGCAATAATGCAAAAAGACGATGCTGATTATTCCACCGTAAATATGATGAATATAGGCTCCTTTGACTTCTTTACCAGCCTGGAAAAAGGAGTGGACTTTGCCTGGATTTTTCAGGGTTGGACCGGTATCGAAGCCGAATTAAGGGATATTGACCTTAATTTCATTCGTCTGTCGGAAGTGAATCCGGTCTTCGATTACTATACCCCGGTAATAATTGCCAGTGAAGAAACTATTAAGCAAAATCCTCAATTAGCGGAAAAGTTTATGCGTGCAACCAGCCTGGGTTACAATTACAGTATAGACAATCCGGAGAAAGCAGCGCAAATACTGCTAGATAATGCCCCAGAATTAGATAAAGAGTTGGTACTGAACTCACAGGAATATATATCCGCTGAATATAAAGCTGACGCTCCCAAATGGGGTGAAATGAAAACTGCAGTGTGGGAAAGTTATGCTGACTTTATGTATGAAAATAGCCTAATTGATAAGAAAATTAATGCAGATGAAGCCTTTACCAATAAATTTTTACCTTAAATAAGATTATAATTCAGCTTTGACTTAGCTACTTCAAGGAGTTTTTATGCATATAAAAATAGCCTCCATCAGTAAAACGCTGGGAACAGTTCATACTTTAGATGATATATCTTTGCATGTTAAACAGCAGGAATTTGTGGTTATTCTTGGACCCAGCGGCTGCGGCAAAAGCACTTTATTCAATATTATTGCCGGTCTTATCGAACCTGACAAAGGGCAGGTCTTTATAAATGATGAAGACCTGACCGGTAAGACCGGTAAAATAAGCTACATGCAGCAAAAAGACCTTTTACTGCCATCGCGCCGTGTGCTGGATAATGTATCAATTCCTTTATTATTGAAGGGGGTTAGTAAAAAGGCAGCACGATCACAGGCCCAGAAGCATTTGCCGCTGTTTGGTCTGGAAGACTTTGCCGAATATTATCCCGGGCAGCTTTCTATTGGCATGCGGCAAAGAGCCGCTCTGCTGCGCACTTTTTTATTCTCCAGTGAAATTTTACTACTTGATGAACCATTTGCTGCATTAGATGCTATTACCAGGAGGAAAATGCATTTATGGCTGAAAGAAATTCAGGAGCGTTTTCATTCTTCTATTTTATTCATTACCCACGATATTGACGAAGCCCTTTTTATGGCTGACCGTATTTATGTTTTTTCTGAGCGCCCGGCTCATATCAAAGAGGAAATCCGGCTAATAAAGGGTGCTGATAATACTGCCCTTAAAGAAAGAATCCTGGGCTTGTTAGGCTAAACTTAAAATAGTTTCGCTATTACCTATCTCCGGCCGCCCTTTAATAGATGCTTCCCATTTCTTACACCTGTCACCCCAAAATGCCAGAGCCTCTGCATTACGTTTTATGCAAACTACTTCACATTGATTAGGACATCCTTTGCATTCGAAACTGCTAGTTCTAAAATCCCCTTCTAAAATGAAGCTGTCTCCCTTAAAACAAGTATCTGTAATGGTGTTACGCATCTTTTCCATAGCCAGAATTGCTGAGCCAATTGCCCCCATCACCTCGAAATTTTCCGGCACATAAATAGTAACATTCAGCACTTTTTCAAAAGCTTTTCTCAAACCGGCATTAGCTGCCACACCTCCCTGAAATACTACCTTATTCTCGATTTTTTTGCCGCTGGCTACATTGTTTAAATAGTTTCTGACTAATGCTTCGCATAAGCCCATAATAATATCTTCAACCGGATAACCCATTTGCTGTTTGTGAACCATATCAGATTCGGCAAAAACTCCACAGCGGCCTGCTATTCTAACCGGCTGTTTTGATTGCAAAGCCAGTTCCCCAAATTGTTCAATGGCAATATTCAAGCGTGCTGATTGCTGGTCTAAGAATGAACCGGTCCCCGCGGCACATACAGTATTCATAGCAAAATCACTGACAATACCATCCCGCATAATAATAATCTTCGAATCCTGCCCGCCGATTTCTAATATAGTTCTTACTTCCGGGTAAAGCGAGGAAGCTGCTACAGAATGGGCAGTAATCTCATTTTTAACTACATCAGCGCCCATTAGAACATCTGCCAGATGACGTCCGCTGCCAGTAGTGCCAACGCCTGTGATAGTATCACTCACAGAAGTCAGGCTGTTTTTTATTATTTCATAACCTTCTTTAATTGCTTTTACCGGATTACCCTGCGTGCGCAAATAAACCTTTTTATATATTTGCAGTTCTTCGGTCATGAGGACAAAATTACTGCTTACTGAGCCAATATCAACTCCTAGATAGTAGTGCAATTTTCAGGCCTCCCCTGTTCTAATTTCATATTTGCCTTTTTCCTGCGATTCAGCATATCAGTAAATGCTTCCAGGCGAGTATAAACACCGGCAGCACCAGAATGTTCATCGAAATAAAGTGTCATGCAGGGGATGTGTTCCTCCTCACTGACCCGGTTCAGAACTGATTGGGCAACTATTTCCGGCATGCAGGTAAGGGGACCGATCTGAATAACTCCGTCAAAAGAGTGGCGGGCAAAACCTACTGTACAGCCTACAGTTTCCCGGCCATGCCCTCCCACCCAATAATTGAGATACGGTGAGGCCAGATTGTAAATTTGCTGGCGATTTGACTTTTTAATAAATCCCTTAAATAGGTGGTCATTGATCCAATCAGCCAAATAAATTGAACGGGTGACTTCTACATTCATATGACCCAGGTATGAAAGTATATCGAAATTACAGGTCGGTTCCAATATAGTGTAAACTTCTCCAACCAGACCAATTTTAAGTACCGGCTGATTATGAAGCGGAAGTTTCTTTAAGCTTAAAATGTACTCTGAACAAACTCTCTCAATATCCTTTTTATATAAGCATTTGTCGATGCTTTCCAAACCTTTTTTATATATATTATCAGCAGTTTCTTTTTGGCTGGTACGAGCCAAATAATATTCATAGGCTTTTTCGAGCTTTTCGATGGCATTGATTTGATACCATACAAAACGGGCAGCCTTAACAACTTCCCAAAAAGTAACATTCTCACCCATAGATTTCACCTGATTTAACAATTCTCCTAAATTAGAGTCAGGTGCCTCTAAAATTATCATTTGGAATTTATAACCCAAATCCTGTAAAATATCTCTTTCCACTTGAGCATAATAACCAAACCTGCAAGGGCCCCACCCTCCAGCCATTAATATGGTGTCAGCTCCTTTCTCCAAAGCTTCGATGAAATTGCCGACATTTATTTTTAGCGGCAAACAGGCAAACTCAGGTGAATACTTGACACCTAATTCTAATGTTCTCTGGGTAATAGGCGGAGGAGACACGATATCTAATTGTAATTTTTGTAATAATGATTTAATAGGAATATGAACATTACCCATATGTGGGTAAGTTACCCTCATGGTTTGTTACCCTCCTTCGTTTTAACATGTCACAGAAAGCTTCCAATCGAGTCATTAATCCTGCCTCACCTGTATGTTCATCGACTGTAATTAACATAAATGGTTTATCAGGTATTTTTCTCTCAATTATTTCTCCAACTAATGAATCAGGTCCACAGCCAAAACAAGCTACATATATAATGCCGTCAATATTTTTACTTTGCGACATATAAAGTGCACTGCCCACCATTTTACGTCCCAATGTCCAAAATACCCTTTTAGGAAGTGTTGCAGCCTGGTTTTCAATTACTGCCCTATCAAGAGCCTCCGGCAGAACTACTTTGCATCCCATTGAGCGCAAATGATTTACTATGTTCATACTCACTCTTTCATCATATAATGAGTAACCATGCCCCAATAAACCAACGGTAAGCTCGGCAGTACCTTTCATGTGAGGCAGCTTTTTCCCTTCCCAGAGATTTATAGCCTCAGCTAAAGTATAGCCTTGTGCGGCCAGAGCTTTACAGAATTGGAGTTCTTTATATGCTGCCTGATAAGCTTCATTTATGCGACTGGTTTTGTTTGTAAAGTTTTTTCCTGCTTTTATTATCTCTTTGCGTACCAACTTATCATCTTTACTAAAATCAATAATAGTATCGATCATGGGGGGAAGATTAGAAATGCGCGCTCTAACCATATCAGGAATACCCATAAATTTCGGGCAAATATAGCTGCGCTTTTCCACACTTATAATTCGGGGAATAAACAGATAATCAATTTGTTCCCGGCACAATTCTCTGATATGACCGAAGTATACTTTTATCGGGAAACAGCTTTCATCTACCATAGCTTCGATACCCCGGTCAACTGTTAAACGATTGGTCTCAGCAGAAGTAACCACCTGAGCACCCAGATTTGTAAAAAAACTTTTCCATAAGGGGTAATAATAATAATAAAAAAGACCTCGAGGAATTCCTACTTTCTTCATTCTCACTTTCTCCTTTCTTTGGCACCGGGTTGCCTGCTCGCATCCTGTGGCTTGAGGGCTTCCGGGCGCATATTTTGCATTGTCACCGGTGATCGGACCAAAATGGTTTTTAAAGCTCGGAAATTTAAAGGCAACAAAGGCCATAAATAAGGAACATTAAATGATTTAGTTAAGGCTAAGCCCACAAAAACAACTAAGACGCCGATTATGAAACCCGGTAACTTTAATAAACCGGTAATTATTAAGAGAAACAATCTTATCATACGGTTGGCCATAGCCAATTCATAACTTGGAGTACTGAATTGACCTACTGCTACTACCGCTGTATAAAGAATTACCTCCGGTACCAATAGGCCAATATCTATTGCTATTTGACCAATCAACAGAGCCGCTATAACACCCAGTGCAGTAGTCATTGGCGATGGAGTATGGATGGCCGCCATTCTAAGCAAATCAATGCTTATTTCCGCAATTATAAACTGCAGTAAAAGGGGCACTTCTCCCACCTCTTTGGGACCGATAAATTTTAGCGATTCAGGCAATAATTCAGGTGATAAAGCCATTAATAACCAGAGTGGCGTAACAATTAAAGAACTTATAATAGCAAAAAATCTTATCCAACGTATATATATACCTATAAGTGGTTCCTGGCGGTATTCTTCCGCATGCTGCACATGGTGAAAATAAGTCGCCGGTGCTATCATGACACTGGGCGAGGTGTCTACTATTACAATTACGTGCCCTTCAAACAGATGTACGGCAGCAACATCCGGTCGTTCAGTATAACGGACCCGCGGGAAAGGATTCCATATATTTCCGGCAACAATAAATTCTTCTATCGATTTTTCGGCCATAGGAATTGCATCTATATTAATATTTTGAATTCTACCGCTTATGGTATCGACCAAATCCGGATTACAAATATCTTCTAAATAACACACACAAACATCGGTCTTGGAACGTTGTCCTACTGTAAGTAATTTAATTCTTAATCTCGGGTCCCTTATACGGCGTCTTATTAAAGCCGTATTAAATACCAGCGTTTCTGTAAAGCCATCACGGGAACCGCGTACTACTCTTTCGATATCTGGTTCTCCTGGCTCTCGGGCAGGATAGGTCCTTGCATCAATAATAAATGCTTCCTCACATCCGTCTACTATCAAGATAATAGAACCGGATAAGGCTGAATTAAGAACCTCAGATATTTGCCTTTCACTGCTAAGCTCAATATAGGGAATACCTTTGGTCAGCAAGGTTTTAAAAGTTGAAGCAGTCAAAAACCCCTTCTTTAATCTTGCCAGTGATTCCATAACTTCTGTTAAAATATCATCTTTAGCAAATCCGTCTATGCAAATCAAAGCGGCTTTCTTACCCAGAACTTTAATCTGCCTTACTACTATATCAAAGCTCTCTCCTTCGCCAAGTTCATCTTTCAGGCGCGCTAAATTTTCTTCGTAATCTCGTTTTATAAAAGCATCGGCTTGCTTCTTACCCAATGCGAAAAATACCCCTTTCAAGCTGCTTTACTCCGGATAGCCAGATATATTTTTTAATTAACTTTTTGGATTAAACAATACTGCTGCTACATAACCAAATACAATGGCGGCAGTAATACCTGCTGCTGTTTTCTCCACCCCCCCGCTTATGGCACCTAAGATTCCATTTTTCTCTGCCGCCTCAATTGCTCCTTGAGCCAGGAGATGCCCGAATCCTGACAATGGAACTGTAGCCCCGGCACCCCCGATATCAATTATTGGCTGGTATAATCCCAGCCCGCTTATAATAGCTCCTATAGTTATGTAACCTACCAATATATGACCGGGAGTAACATTGGGTTTAGTAAAATCCATAATAATCTGCCCAATCAAACAAAGCGCTCCCCCAACCAAAAATGACATATATAATGGTACCAATGCTAAATCCTCCTAAAGGTTTTCTATGGCAACTGCGTGAGCGATGCAAGGAATGCTTTCCCCTTGAAAAGAAGTAGTGGGACTCATTAATGCGCCAGTTGCCACGAACAACAGTTTATTCAATTCACCGCGCTGCATTTTGGCTAACAACGGGCCACATAGCATGGCTGCGGAACACCCGCATCCCGACGCACCAGCATGAACATCCTGCTTCTCATCATAAAGCAGAATACCACAATCACTGTAATTTGGTTTGGGCACCAGTCCATCACGGGTAAATATTTGCTGCACCAGAGCAGCACCAACACTGCCCAAATCTCCGGTAATTATTAAATCGTAATAATCGGGCAGCAAATTGAGGTCCATAAGATGCATTTTTATTGTATCCCCGGCAGCAGGTGCCATAGCTGCCCCCATGTTATTAGCATCCTTCTGTCCCATATCTACAATTTTGCCAATAGTTGTTGCGGTTATCCTGGGTCCTAAACTGCCTTTTTCCAAGACCACTGCACCGGAAGCAGTTGCAGTCCATTGGGCAGTGGGCGGTCTTTGCACGCCCTGTTCAATAGGAAAACGAAACTGGCGTTCAGCTGCATAATGATGACTTGAGGTTGCAGCAATCACCCGCTCATAAAAGCCTCCATCTAAGAGCATGGCCCCCAGGATAAGAGATTCAGCCATTGTTGAACAGGCACCGAATAAACCCAGAAAAGGTATATTTAAAGTACGGGCAGCAAAATTGGCTGAGGTGATTTGATTCAGCAAATCACCGGCCAGCAAAACTTCTGCATCATCTATTTCAAAGCCCCTTTTGCTAAGAGCAAATGTAATTGTATCTTGTAGTAATTTGCTCTCCGCCTTTTCCCATGTTTTTTCCTCCAGTAAATAGTCTTTAAGCTTTACATCAAAGCTGTCTCCCCAAGGCCCTTCACCTTCCTTAGGTCCAACTATAGAGGCCCAGCAGGTTAAACAGGGAGGACTATCAAAAACAACGGTTTGCATTCCTCTTTTTTTAGGTGCTGCCACTTTAACCTCCTATTAATTAACCTAATAATATTTTTATGAGTCCGATTATCACAGAAATTACAAAACCAAAAACAAGTGTAGGTCCGGCTACTGTAAATATTCTGGCTCCCACTCCAAATATGTACCCTTCTCTTTTAAATTCCATCGCTGATGCAACAATAGCATTGGCAAAGCCTGTTATGGGGACAATTGTTCCTGCTCCTGCTCGTTTAGCCAATTCATCATAGAGTCCCAGGCCAGTAAAAAGTGCTGCTAAAAAAATGAGAATAACAGATGTCATTGAGCCGGCATCTTGTAATGAAATTCCACTTCTCATTAAACTATTGAGGATTATTTGCCCTGTCATACATATAAGACCGCCTATCACAAAAGCCCAGAAGAAATTTTTTATATAGGCTGGTTTCGGTTTGACCTGGTTTACCAATGATTCGTATTCTTCTGTCTCGGCTTTTTTCAACTCCTCATTTTGCGGTATATTCAAGCCGATTCACCTCCTGAAACATATTATTATCATTAAGCTTATTGCTTATGCAAATGACATAAAAAC
>CAZLVY010000049.1:13755-16914 GCA_964563125.1 uncultured Syntrophomonas sp.
GACATAAAAACAGCACCTTTCATTAAGTCATTAATGAAAGGTGCTGTTTTTTTATCGATCACATTATTCTAAATAGGCAATTTTGATATTAGCTTTATACTCGATAATTTTGCTATCCTGACAATTGGCAGTCCAATTATAAACTTCAACACCGGAAATATTGCGTAAACTTCTGGAAGCTTCTGTTACAGCATTTTCAATAGCTTCCTGCCATCCTCTGTTAGATTCGCCAACGAATTCTGCCACTTTGACCTGCAAAAATAAAACCCCCTTTTTGTTTATTACCATTTATTCTTAGTAATAAAAAGAGGTTTTATTCAAGAATATTTTTCAGTTTATTTAAGGCGCTCTTTTCGATGCGGGAAATCTGCACCTGGGAAACACCTAAATCACCGGCAATCGCGGTCTGGGTTTCATCCTTGAAGAAGCGGCGCAATACTACTTCCCTTTCCCGGTCATCGAGTTTGGCCATGGCCTCGCGCAAAGCTAATTTCTCCAACATTTTTATACTGCTGTCATCTTTACCGAGTTTGTCAATTAAGGCTAGATGCTCTTTTTCCTCACCAGGTATTACGTCATGAATATAAGCCGGAGTCTGACAAGCTTCGACAGCCAGAACGATATCTTCTTTGTTGATATTTAAAAGCTGCGCTATTTGATTAATATTGGGTTCCTGTCCTAATTCACCTCTTAATTTTTCTTGTGCCCAGCGGACTTTGGAGAAGATTTCCTTCATGCCACGCTGCACTTTAACGATCCCGTCATCACGGAGAAATTTTTTAATTTCTCCGATAATCATTGGTACTGCATAAGTGGAAAACCTTACATTATAGTTGAAATCAAATTTGTCAATCGCTTTGATAAGACCTATTGAGCCCACCTGAAAAAGATCTTCGTATTCATAAGCTGAATTCTTAAAGCGTTCCATAACCATATAAACGAGACCAATATTAGCTTCGTAAAGCTGATCCTTAGCTTCTTTATCTCCCTGCTGCGCTTTAATTATCAGAGAATTATTATTCTCATATGAATTTAAAGAGGCCATAATTAACCTCCTTTAGGATAAAGCGTCATGCTCTTTTAAAAAGCTGCGCTTAAGTCGGACACTTGTCCCATCACCTGGCTTGCTCAATATATCCATTTCATCAGTAAAAGATTTCATGAAGGTAAATCCCAATCCCATTCTGGAAGGATCACTGGAATAAGTTGCCTCCATTGCCTTTTCAACATCTTCGATTCCTTTCCCATAGTCTTTTATAATCATTTCTAATGAATGGTCTTCATGAATAGTAACGGTTAGCTCAATTTTTTGATTAGGTTTATTGTCGTATCCATGAATTATACTATTGGATACTGCTTCTGATACTACCAGTTTTATTTCCTCAATATCATCCAAGGTACAATCTAGTTGTGAGGCGAATGCTCCCACACACGCTCGGGCAAAGGATACATTTTCCGGCAAGCTTTGAAATTCAAAGTGAACGAAGTTTTTAATCCCCATAATTGTACCAGCCTGGTGCTGGTCTCACCTCCTTCTAAATTTTCGTTATTTGCTGCTCATTCTTAAATAGCGGAACTAATTTATTAATCCCTGACAAGCTCAATATCTTTTCCACAACAGGCTGGGCGCCAACAATATACATGCTGCCGTCCTTTTCCTTCATTTTTTTATATCGGCCTATTATTACACCTAATCCGGAACTATCAACGAAAGAGACTTTCTCTAAATTAAAAATTAAATTATGCACCTGTTCTTCTTGTAGTTTATCGTCTATTTGCCGGCGGATTTTTTCAGCCTGAAGCATGTCAAATTCGCCTTTGAGTCTTATGATTAGCGTATTTCTAATCATTTTTAATTCAATATCCACTTCTATATCCTCCTCCTGTTATCCTCTTATAAGATTCGCCCAGTGAGGAGGATATTCCTTCCACAAAATTCCATTTATAAAAGATAGGTTTCGGCAAGCATTTTCATTATTCCCTTTATCCACCCTGCCCTTGGTACATCTTCTATTGCTACCATATTTACTTCTTTATATAATTCACCTTCGCGATAAACCCTTATCTCTCCGAGCTTTTGACCTTCTTTAACCGGTGCATTGACATAAGGAAGCATGTTCTTGGTTATAGTAATCCCTTCTTCTTTGCCTTTGACAACAATCGAGCCTACATCTTCTTCAGCTTTTGCTTCTATAATTTCTTTAGTACCTTTACCAATTTTCACTGAGCCGCAAATGCTGCCTTTACTGAAAAAGGATTTATAGGTATACTTGGCAAAGCCATAATTCAGGATTTTCATTGCATCTCTAAAGTTGCCCCGCGCTTCCGGACATGCCATAACTACTCCAATTAATCTTAAACCATCCCTTTTGGCAGTCGAAGCTAAACAGTATTTCGCTTCATTGGTCCATCCAGTTTTAAAGCCATCTGCCCCTTCATACCACCATAACAATTTATTAGTATTATATAAGACGAACTCACCCTGACGAAGATTGTATTCTTTAATTGAACTATACTCCAAAACTTTGGTAAAGTTCAGGGCATAACGGCCCATAACTGCCATATCATAGGCGCTGGTGTAATGTTTATCAGCCGGCAGCCCATAAGAATTAATAAAGTTGGTATTCTTAAGTCCTAACATACGAGCTTTGCGGTTCATGTTATCCACAAAGGCTTCATGGGTTACATCCAGATGTTCTGCCACTGCTACACAGGCATCATTGGCAGACCCAACCGCAATAGCTATTAACATGTCTTCATAGGTCATTTCTTCCCCTGGTTCCAGATATATTTGCGAGCCTCCCAACTTCCAGGCGTTTTCACTGGCAGTAACTTTGTCCTTCAAATCAACTCTGCCTTCATCTAATGCTTCAGTAGCCAGAATTAAAGTCATCAGTTTAGTCATACTGGCCGGAGCCAGTTGCTTATGTTCATTTTTGGCCAGCAGTACCTGCCCGGAATCAGCATCCATAAGGACATACGCATCAGCAGTTACATCACTTAACTCTTCCGCCTGAACATTCAACGGACCGATGAAAACAGCAAAAAAAGCCAGCAAAACCATAAAGACTACCCTTTTTCTAAAATACATTCAGGTGCCCCCTCCCGATAAACTCGTTTTATAGATTATATTTATATCGGGGGACTATTATGAGTAAT
>CAZLVY010000050.1:0-16343 GCA_964563125.1 uncultured Syntrophomonas sp.
ATGAAAATGGCTGTTCAAGCAGAAATAAACGCTGCAGCCAGATATAGAGAACTGGCAGAATTGGCCGAAGACAATGAGACCAGGCTATTATTTGAACAGCTGGCCTTAGAGGAAGAGGCACACTATAAGAAATTATCTGAGAGATTAAAAGCCTTAAAGTTAATGGGTTGATTCAAAAGTTACGTTCAGTGCACATCGGTATTATCCCAAAAGAAAACTGCTGACCAGTATAACAATTAGCAAAATAGCCAGAGGTATAACGGAGATGAGCAGATTCTTTTTAACATGCTCATCTTTTTTATCTTGTATATATTCACCTATTAAATGCGTGCAATAAACTATATTTCCAGAAAAGAGCAGCACAAAGATTAATTGCACCCAACCGGGAATAACATGATAAGCGCCAGGAGTCATAGCCTTCCAGAGCGAGTGGCTGTAATAAGCTATAACAATAAATTCAATGGCAGCAGCAGAAATCTGAAAAATAAGACTCTGCTTCTGCATAGCAGCGTTCAGTTCCAACAAATCTCTTATCTTTTCCTGAGTTGAAATGTTCTGGCGGCTATTCATAATCCCTACTTTGCTTTCTACTACATCGATGGCAGCCTGATGGCTTTGCAGCGAAATGTCCAAATTAACGGAACTGCTGACTAAACTATCCAGTCGAACTCTGAATGGCTCTACGAACTTATCTATTTCTTGCTGGCTGAGCAGAAGCGCCTTCTCATTTCTTATTTTTCTGTTAATACTGTCTATCTGCGGCTTGATCCGATTTATACCTTCCAATATTACATTTTTATTACCGGCAGTAATCCCATATGATTTAGCTAATTCATCCAGTTGAGCTTCTAATTCATCAACTAGTTTCAATTGGCTTTGCCGCGAAACTAAATCAGTGTGCAGAATTAAGCTTAACCGCTTATCAAGACTTTGGGTTTGTTTATCAATTGAAGTGTTGCGCTCCCTGTATAAGTTAGCGATTAAATGCAGTTGCAGCAGATCTGCTTCAATCAAGGGCAGACCATTGGCCAGGAACATCTCATTGACTGCATTTTCCTGCGACATTACACAAATATACTGGGCATGCCCCCGTGGCCAGAATAAAGTCAGACGAGATAAAATACCGCTGGCCATTTTCACCTGAATAGCTTCTTTTTTATTTATCTGCAAAGCAGTTTTAAGTTCTTCATAATCCTCGTTATAAGCTGCCCAGACTGTCACTTTGCCCAGCAGATTATCAGTAGTAAGGGCGGATGCTTTCTCCAGGTTTTGCAGCAGCTCTTCATTATTTTCCCGGGACCGGTCTGCGCCCAGGAGGCGAACCACTAAAATATTCATATTGCCAGTTTTAATCTGCAGGAAACAGCTTTGCCCGTGAAATGCTTCTATATTATGCGTTGATATCGACTGGGAAACAACATTCTGTTCACCCAGGCGAGCTTGAAATCTACTAATTATATCCGCATCTTCTTCCAGATAAAAATAATAGCAAATCAAATCTATTAACAATTCAACCCCCCCTTAGTCATCAATGGAAAATATTTGCTTTATTTTATCATAATAGGAAGATTATAAGCTAATAAAAAACCATTTATAAAAAAGATTAAATAAAAGTTCAAAACATTGGGAAATTATGCTAAGATATTTTTATTAGTACCATATTTTACTAGAATATATAAAAATACGGGATTTTAATCCTATAATATCGACAATATCTGAACCAGTTTTGCCAGCAAATAGTTTAACAGGAGGACTGGATATTGTCTGTCGAAACTATTTTAGCCGACCATCACATAGTTACAGAAGCTGAGCGGATGGAAGCATTAGAAAATTTCCCGGGCATACCCCGGGTAAAAATTAATCAGTTTCATATAAAACCACAAACGGTAAAATTGCTGCCGACAAGACTATTACGCCAGCATGAAATCCTACCTGTGGAAGTAAAAGATGGTAAACTTACCCTGGCTATGGTTAATCCGCTTAACTATAGTGCCATTGATGATGTTAGTATTTATACCAGCATGGAAGTTATTCCGGTTATCGCTGGTCAGCAGGAGATTTTAACTGCTATAAGACAATTTTCCGCTCTGCAGGTTGATCCGGTTATGGAAAAAATTTTAGCCGAGATTCAGGAAGCAGACCCTACAGAACAAACCACCAATAAGAAAAGTGTAGATATAGATAACTATGCCCCCATAATAAGGATGGTTAACTCAATAATAGAGCAAGCAGTGCAAATTCGGGCATCTGATATTCATGTCGAACCCCAGGATGACTCAGTTAGAATTAGGCTTCGAATTGATGGTCATTTATACGAAGTTTATTCCCTGCCGGTGAAATCTTATCCGCCCCTTATTTCACGGCTGAAAATTATGGGTAATCTTGATATAGCTGAAAAAAGACTGCCTCAGGATGGCAGATTCAAATTATTAATAGATAAAAGAGAAATTGATTTCAGGATATCCTCACTGCCCTCCATGACAGGAGAAAAAATAGTACTCAGAATCCTGGACAGGAATGTAGCACTGTTAGGTATTGAGGAAATAGGATTCAGCCTTGAAAATCATAAAAAAATAATTGGTTTATTAGCTAGACCACATGGGATGCTTTTGGTAACCGGCCCTACCGGATCAGGTAAAACAACAACCATGTATAGTTTTTTACAGCATCTTAATTCTGTAGACAGAAACATTGTTACCTTGGAAGATCCTGTAGAGTATAGTCTGTCGGGGATAAATCAAGTACAGATAAATATTAAAGCCGGGCTTACCTTTCCAAACGGATTACGTTCGGTAGTTCGTCAGGACCCGGATATAATAATGGTGGGAGAGATGAGAGACAACCAAACAGCAGAACTGGGAATACGGGCAGCTATGACCGGGCATTTACTCCTATCCACACTGCATACTAACAGTGCAGTTGGTACCATCGCCAGATTAGTTAACATGGGCATAGAAAACTATCTCTTGTCATCAGCTATTGTCGGCATAGTATATCAGAGGTTAGTCCGCAAGCTTTGCCCCAACTGCTGCCAGAGTTACTGGTTAGATAAAGGAGCAGCATTTAAACTGGGCTTGCCAGCTCATGGAGTACGGCTTTTCCGGGCAGAAGGCTGCAATATGTGCCGCCATACAGGTTATGCAGGCAGGATAGCTCTGCATGAAGTACTGGAAATAGGACCCTTGCTGTGCGAAGCAGTAAATAAGGGCGTAAATTCAGAAGATGAACTGCAGCTTATTGCTGTTCAGGCAGGTATGAAAACTATTAAAGAAGATGGTTTGAGCAAAGCGGAGAAGGGCATTACGTCACTTGAAGAAGTTATGAAAGTAGTTTATCTAGGAGGGTAAAAGATGAATTGGTTGAGATTAGATCAAATTTTACTAAAAGCATTGGAAATGGAAGCTTCTGATGTACACCTTACTGTGTCACGCCAGCCAACCTACAAAGTAAATGGCAATCTTGTTACAGTACCGGATGAACCACGTCTGAGCATGGAAGATACAATGGAATTGGGACGGGAAATGATGCCCAATGATAAAGCTCAGCAGCAGCTTGATGAAACAGGCCAGACGGACTTTTCCGTATCCATGCCCCGGTTGGGCAGGGTCAGAGTTAATATTTATAAACAGCGCGGTTCCTGGGCATTAGTAATCAAATTAATTCCACTTACTCTGCCTGATATTGATAAATTGGGCTTACCGATTATAGCTGAAGAATTAGCCATGAAGCCCGCAGGACTGCTACTAATTACCGGTTCTATAGGTAACGGCACCACCACTACTTTAGCAGCTTTGATAAATTATATTAACCAGCATAAAAATGGCAACATATTGACATTGGAAAATCCTATCGAATATTTACACCGCCATGGCGCCTGTATAGTTAATCAACGAGAGGTGGGAAGCGACTGTCTCTCCTTTGCCCAGGGTCTAAAAGCAGCCTTGTGGCAAGACCCGGATGTGGTAATGCTGGGGCAAATGACAGACCCGGAAACTATAACTGCCGCCCTTGATCTGGCCGAATCAGGACACCTGGTTTTAAGTACGCTGCATGCGGCCAACACTGTACAAACTATTGAACGAGTAGTTGATATATTTGAACCACATAAGAGAGAAAGAATCAGGTTGCAGATGGCTAACAGCTTATTAGGTATTATATCTCAACATCTAGTTCCTAAGATGGATGGCAACGGCAGAGCCATGGCATGTGAGGTCCTGGTCAATAGCCCCGTGATCAGAAATATGCTGAGATATGATGCAGTGGCTGATATTGAAATGGCTATAAAAAATAAAACTGTTCCTGGCATGATGTCACTGCAATCATCGCTGACTGAGCTGTATGAAGCAGGTGTAATATCACTGGATGAAATGAATAGAAAGCTGAGCGAAGTAGGTGTGATATAAGAAATTAGCAAAGAGGTGATTTTTTGCTGTATTCTTACCGGGTTCGGGATAAGCTGGGGAATATAAATGAAGGCTATCTTGAAGCGGATAATCATCTAACGGTCATAAATCATTTGTTGCAGAGTCAATACCTAATCCTGAATCTAAATGAAGAAAAAATTAAAAATAATTTTTGGCATGCTCCCGTTTTACTTTTGGGCGAAAAAAAGGTAAGCGTTAGAGAACTTTCTAATTTTATGCGCCAATTAGCTACGATGATTAATGCGAACTTACCAATCATTAAGAGTTTTGAAATTTTAGCCGGACAAATGAGCAACCATCACTTAAGAAAAGTGGCAGCCAAAATTGAGGCGAGTTTAAGAACTGGTTTGTCTTTGCACGAAGCTATGGCTTTACATAAACAAATTTTTTCTCGTATGCATATAAGTATGGTTAAAGCAGGAGAGACAGGTGGAATTTTACCTGTTGTCCTTTTACGTATCGCCGAACAGTTAGAAAGAGAACGCCAAATAAACGATAAAGTGAAATCAGCGTCAGTCTACCCTGCTATTGTAGTAATTGTGGCTAGCATAGCCATAGTTTTTATTCTCACATTTATCCTACCTTCTTTTGTACAATCATTTTCTGCTTCCGGGACCGAATTACCACTTTTTACTGCCTGGGTATTATCTATAGGTAATTTTATCGGGGACCATCTTTTATTACTGCTATTAATAATTGCCGTAACTACTATCGGGCTAAGTGCATGGGGAAGAACGATAGCGGGCCGTCTATTTTTCGATCGGTTTTATATTAAACTACCCTGGGTTGGGAATGTAATTAATAAAGTAGCTGTGGCAAAGTTTACGAGAACTCTGGGTATGCTTATTAGTTCGGGAATTCCGATTTTGACCGCTTTTCAGGTATTAGAAGGAGTAGTGGGCAATCAAATTATTGCCAACGCGATCGGGGAAGCACGGGAAAAGATTAAAGAAGGTCAGTCGATTGCCAGTCCACTTAATAAAACTGGATTATTTGAGCCTATGGTTACGCAAATGATTGCAGTGGGAGAAGAGACGGGCACCCTTGATAATATGTTGGAGCGTATGGCAATTTTTTATGATATAGAAGTAACTTATGCTATTGACTCTTTGATGTCCATAATAGAACCGCTGTTGATTATAATAGTGGCACTTATTATTGGTGCCATTATTGTAGCCATTTATCTGCCGGTTTTTAATCTGGTAACAACCATGGGCATCTAAAGATAAAAAGTCTGAAAGGAGGCATAAGAGAAAATCAATAATTAATACGAGGAGGAATTAAAATGATAGGAAAATGGAGACAAAATGATAATGAGAAAGGATTTACCCTGATTGAACTGACTATAGTAGTAGCAATAATTGCTATTTTAGTTGTTATTGCCATACCAGTTTATCAAAACATTGTCGAGAAAGCAGCAATTAGTGCACATAACGCTAATGTACAGGCTTTGACCACTGCTGGACAGACGGCTATTGCTACTAAAGGTATTCCGAAAGAACCAGTTACGTGGCCAAGTTTAGAAGATGATACAGGAGATTATAGCAGTAGTAATTGGCTGCAGAGTTTTCCAGACCTTCCCACAAACTTGCCAGCGGCTGTCAAAGGTACAAATACAGTTTATGGAGTCACATTAGGGACTAGCGGAACTGTTTCAGTAGTTCCAGATAAATATACTGAGTAATAAATTTTGCATGGATAATCATTATGTTACACATAAGTGAATATTTTATGGTTATAATTCTGGGATTAGTTACAGGCTCTTTTACCAACACCATTATTTACCGCATTCCGAGGAACCAATCAATTATACTACCGAATAGCTTCTGCCCGCATTGTATTAAACCAATCCGCTTTTATGATCTGATACCAATTATTAGTTATTTAAATTTAAAGGGTAAATGCCGTTACTGTAAAAAGGACATCAGTTTCCGCTATTTTTTGGTGGAGACGTTGATGGCTGGAATATTTTTTGCTGTTTTCTATATATGGGGTTTCACTTGCCAGACTATCAGCGGGTGGTTGCTGTCTATAGTCATAGTAAGTGCAGCTTTTATAGATATTGATTGGGGCATTATTCCTGATAAAATAACCTATTCGGCGATGTTAGCTGGACTGGTTTTCTCCTTCTTTACAGTTGGTTTTGGAACAGCTCTGACAGGAAGTGCTTTTTTTGCAGGAATTCTCTTGCTGACTGCTTTTATATCCAGGGGAGCAATGGGCGGTGGTGATATAAAAATGGCTATGGTTATTGGCCTTTTTACTGGACTAAAAGGCGCCGTAATAGCTTGCTTGGTTGCAGTTATACTGGGGGGATTATACGGCCTGGGACTAATTATTCTAGCTAGGGCTGAGCGAAAAAGTGCGATAAAATTTGGACCTTTTTTGGCATTGGGAGCCTTTATTGGTTACAATTTTTCAACCCAATTAAGTACCATTTACTTTACATTTTGGTAGAAATAGAGAATAAAAACGTGGGTAGGAGGTGGAGCAATGTTTGATACTGTCTCTATTGGCTTAGATATTGGCACAGCCACTATAAAAATTGCGGCAATGAAGAAAAGAGGTAAAAAAATCGCATTAATCCGTTGGGGAAGTATTCCTACTCCTGCCGATATGATTGAAGGAGGAGTTATAAATAATCCGGAAGAAATGGGATTCTATCTAGGCGGATTGGTCAAAGATATGAATCTAAAAAGAGGCAAATTAACAGCAGCAGTTTCCGGCCGCCAGGTCTACACCAAATTAATCAAGATGCCTTATATGGATATGTATGATATTAAAAATGCATCTTTTTATCAGGCCAGCAGCTTTTTACCTATCAGTATTGATGAGGTAACTACCGATGTATTCCCGGTAAGATACTTTGAAAATGAAGAGGGTTTGCAAGTGGAAGTCTTTTTTGTAGCTGCACGTAAAACCCAAATCGAAAATTTATATAAAACCTGTTGTCTGGCCGGGTTAAAACTATCCAGTGTTGAGGTTGAACCAATTGCTTTATACAGAAGTTTTCATGTTAATATTGGCAGCAATGAAGGTCAGATTACAGGGGTAGTCAATATTGGCGCTACTCGCGCATATATAGCAATATTTGACTCTGGGATATTAGTATTACTACGCTCTATATCACTAGGAGGTCTGATGCTATTTTCACAGCTATGTGAAAATAGCAAGTCAGGCCTGTCTGACTTAGGCAAAACAAAGCCAGGGGAATATCAGTCATTTTTCAACGAGATAAGCATGGAACTGGGGCGTGCACTTGATTATTTTGTACTGCAAAGCGGAGGCAGGGTAGTTAATAAAATAGTAATTTGTGGCGGCGGCTCTCGCCTGCCGGGGATCAAAAATTATTTAGCTTTGGCATTAGACAAACAGGTGGAATTTGGTCAGTTTAATGAAGAACTTTTAATAATAGAGAATTCAGACAGCAAAAACACAAAGGATTTATGCTTTGAATACCCAGTCGCTATTGGGTTGGCTTTACGAGGGAGTAATATAGTATGCGCAACATAGAACCAATGCAGATAAATTTATTGGATTTCAAATATGCAAAAAAAAGGGCTGGCCAGCACCTTCTGAGAACAGTAATTGTCTACAGTTTGACGGTACTAGTCATACTAACTATTTTTTACTTATTATACTCACAGGCCATGATAGAAAAAACACAGGCGAATGTAACCTTCGAACATTTGCAGAGGCAACAGGCGCAATTACTAAAAGGTGCAGAGATATCTGATGACAGTCAAGATATGATCAGACAAAAGTTGGTGCAACAAGCTGAGTTTAAGCAAAATTCATGGGTACCTTATTTGAATATTATCTTTACTGTTGCCGGTAATGAAATTAGCCTTGCAAAAATAATTGTTAATGGTGATGAAATTATAATAGAAGCAAACGCTCAAAATTATGAATGTGTAAAAATATTTATTGAGGAGCTTGATAGTTATTATTTTGACCCTATAAAAGAGCTTAAAATCGAAAAAAATACAGGCCAAATTGAATTTTCCCTTAAGTTAAACAGGAGGCTTTAAGATGCAGTTAAAAGTATGGGAAACCAGATTTATATTTCTGGCTTTAATTATACTATGCGGGATAGTTTTTGCTAAAATGGCTTTATTTCCACTTTACAACACCAAAGACAGTTTGGAAAATAGCAATAAACAAATTTTAATTAATATAGAAAAATTAAAAAAAATAGAACTTGATCGAAATCAGCAAAACTACAACAAAGAAGACCAGAACTTAACAATTATGATACCTACGGAACCTCAATTATCACAATTATATAAATATATAGATCAAGCTGCTGAAGAATCAGGAGTATTATTACTGGGAGCATATTTCACCGAACAGGAAAAAAAAGCTGATCCAAATAACTATGCAAAGAAGACTTTTAATCTTACCGCACAAGGCAGTTTTAACAATCTTATGCTTTTAATTAAAGCTATTGAAGCTAATCCGCGTCTATTAGTAATTAACAGTATAAGTTTAACCAGACAAATGAAATTAGCTAAAACAAAATCTCCCGACATTAATAATGATAAATCAGAAGTTCAGCTTGATTCTATAATTAAAAGCACATCTAATCCTCAAGGGCAAGATATGGCAGCACCAATAACTGAAGAAAATACCACAACATATAAAACTGAAATGCAAATTAACTATTTCTATTTGCTCGAACCAGAACTTAAACTGGGGATTAGCGAGGAGTAAAATGAAATGTTAAAACCTTTATTTAGCTTACAGAATAAAGCCTTAAAAGTTCACAATAACCAAGCAGGCGCTTCGCTGATAGAAGTATTGGTTTCCATATTCATCATATTGCTAATTTTTCAGCTGACTTATATTATTGCTTTTTCCACTAGTCTAACAGTTCAATCCCGCCATAATACATCTGCCAGTCTTTATGCAATATCATTGATTGAAGCTATTAGAGCTGAAGGAACTATTGATATCGGTACTTATCAAATTGAAGCAGATACCAATTTTATGGGAACTACACCTCCAGAGGGTATGGAGGCTCAGGTTATAGTAATACCGGTTGAAGATAAACTTTTCTTGGCTGTTGTTAAGGTTACCGTAGGTTGGGTGGAAAGAGACCAGCATCGTCAATTAGAAATCGAAAGTATTGTCAGAAGGGATTAAGATTGAAAATGAATGGCGACAGAGGAATGACAGTTGTTGAAGTCCTTATGGCTTTAGGTTTATCGGCTATTGTAATTAGTCTGCTTTTTATGATATTTTCACTTTTTACTCGCGCATACGAATGCAATATAAAAGGAATGGATGCTCAATATAGTGCCCGAATGGTTGTTTTCAACATAAATAAGGATATTAGACGTGCTAAACAGATAGAGCTTATAGGTGAAGAAAAAGTAATCATTACCAGAGAAAATGAAGTACTTTCCTATTATCTGGAACAAGGTACAGTATATCGTCATAGCAGAATTAAAACACCAATTGCTGAGAAGGTTTTAACTTTGAATTTTAGAAAAAAGGAAAACTTAATTAATTACTCGCTTACCACAGGTTTGGTTGGAAACGAATACGATTTAGATGTAACTTGTGGCCCCCGAGCAGTATCACCATAGTTTGAAAGGAAATGAAATGCATTATAATAATCAGCGGGGAAGTGTTTTAATATATTCATTGCTGCTTTTAGCTTTCACAGCAATAATAGGATTTACGATGCATAATCTCGCTTATATGGAAATTAAAATGAGTCTTTATGAACATCGTGCAAATCAAGCCAGAGAACTGTCAGAAGCAGCGGTACTATTAACTATGGAAGAACTCTTTGTAATTCTTAATAATGATTATCACGATGTACAAGAATTGCCTGCATCTATAGCTTTACAAAATTACTGGGCATCAATTTTGGATGAAGACAAAATATTACAAACTGGTGTAATTACTTTGGTGGGGCAAAATGAGGATTCATGTACATATAGATTTGCAACCAACGGGATTTTTCAAGGGGCTAAAAAATCATTGAATGTACAAGTTGTTTTTAATTTTATTGAAAACTATAATATGATACCTGATATAGATGGAAACCTACAGGAAGTATTTAGCTATCGGGAGTTCCTTGATAGGGGTATGATTATTTCTTTTGAAGAAGAGTAAATTTTTTTCATGTATCACTCTTAAACCTCCTTAGAAATATAAAAAAATCCCACCGCTTATTAAAACGGTGGGATTATGTTTGTTAATCTTTATAATGCCCTGGCTAGAGCATTAACATATGAATTGTACAGGCTTTTATTATTTAACAAAGCCTTGCGCATGGCATAGGTCAACTCAAGTTGTGCGCCTTTATTAGAAGCATTTTCATTGCATATGTTGCTGCGGCTGGCTCCGCTAAGACTGCTTTTAGGTGATGCTACTCTGAAACCAGACTTTTTAAGTTCAGCTTTGATACTGGCAACCAGTTTCTTGTCCCGTCCGCCTACTAGTGTTACTTTGCTTGATCCGCTGCAGCCGTGAATGGATAGGGTTTGTTTGGATTTTGCCACTAACTTTTTGCCAATGGGTTCGTTAAATCTGGTTGAAGTGATATGTAGGATACTATTATTTCTGCTTTTAATGCCTCTGAAAGCATAGTAATCAGAACCTGTAAGCTTGGCAACTGATATTGCCAGGTTGCAGGTGCCTATTTCAATGCTGCCGCCATGAATGGCGATTACTGCTGTTGATGAAGGACCATTATAACTGGTGATGCTGTAATCCTCACCTCTGTCCTGACGTGCAGCTAACTTGCTGTAACTGCTGTAAACATCAGCCTGTGCTGTTGCTGTTCCAAATAAGGGAATTAAAAATACTGCTAGGATTAGAATTATTACCGTATAAAATTTTTTCTTCAAACTAAGACCTGCCTTTCTTTTAAAATATTGTAGTGTGTATGGTAAAAGCTAATGCTTGTTTCATTTTTACCTTATAAAAGGGAGGCCTGTCAAAGTTAGGTTCTGGTAGGTTAGAAAAGATATGGTTTAAAATAATAGGGGTAATATGAATTATTTTTAATCAATTTTGTTCACTTTAGTAAAAATTGATGTATAATACTACTAGCAATGATAATGATTATCAATATCAGGAGTAAATTATATGAAAAATAACATCAATATAAAATTAAGAGAAAAAGAATATAAAATGACGGAACAGAGAGAAACTGTTTTAGATGTTATGCTGAAAAACCGGGGTAAACATCTGAGTGCAGAAGAAGTTTTGGAAAAAGCCAGGAAAAAGTTACCCAATATTGGTATAGCAACTATTTATCGTACGCTGGAAAAACTTACTGAGCTGGATGTCTTATGCAAATCTATTTTTGAAGGCGGTAAGTTCAGGTACGAAATATACGATGATAATCAACAGCATCGTCATCATCATATAATTTGCTTAGGCTGCGGTCAAATAACTGAAGTACAGGAAGATTTATTAAGTGATCTGGAACTGAAAATTGAAAAGCTGGGTTTTAAAATAATAGATCATGACCTCAAGTTTTTTGGTTATTGTCCTAAATGTAAATAAAAATTTTTACTATTCAGATGATAATGATTATCATTATTAATTTATTATAGCCTGATCAGGAGAGTGAGAATATGGCCATAGTTATGATAGGAAATCCTAATGTAGGAAAAAGTGCGGTATTAAGCCGCCTTACTGATAGTCCGCTGCTTATTTCCAACTACTCCGGAACCTCGGTGGAGATAAGTGATGCCCAAATGCAAAGGGCGGGAAAAACCATAGATTTATATGATACACCGGGAATTTATTCTATAGAAAATCCTTCAGCGGAGCAGGAGGTTATTAGTGATCTTTTAAATTCCAAAAAGATTGACTTGATACTTAATGTAGTCGATGCTGCTAATCTGGAAAGAAATTTAGTCTTGACATATGAACTGCTTGATATGGGTATTCCAGTTGTCTTGATTATAAATCAAATTGACCGTGCCAGGCAGTTAGGAATCGAAATCAACCGCCAGATGCTGAGCCAGTTAACCGGTAGTGAGGTAATCTTCTTTTCCGCCAATACCGGTGAAGGCTTACTGGAATTAATCGCTTTAGTTGAAAAAAGAGGATACAAAGAAGGTAAGGATAATCCTGCCCCGCTTCCGGCAACAGTTATTAAGACGGAATTTGCCGGTAACCATTGTGATGGAAATTGCAGCAACTGTACGCTGAGTTTTCAAGAAGTCGGGTCCGAGGATTTTAAAAGGGCGGAGAAAGCTGCAGACACTGCTCGTATGGTAAGCAGAAACATTGCTCCCGGGCCTAAGAAGTGGCTGTATAAACTCGAACAGATAGTCGATAAGCCTTATCTGGGGACAATCTTGCTTTTAGCTATTGCTTATCTAAGCTTTATTGCGCTGCTGAATTTTATTGAAATCAGCGAAGGACCGATCGCTGAATTACTAGATCCGCTCAACGTTATTATTGGCAACTTTATTTTAACTAATTTACCGGATTCATTAATAGCTACTATTTTATCAAAAGCTATACCGGAAGGTTTGATTGTTCCATTTACAATAATCATGCCTGCCATGTTAATGGTGAGTATAATTATGTCTCTGATTGAAGACACGGGACTCCTGCCCCGCTACTCAGTAGTCCTGGAAAGGGTAGGAAGTATTTTCGGTTTATCCGGACAGGCAGTTATTCCGCTGTCACTGGGGTTCGGATGTCGTACTCCTGCGGTAATGGCTACCAGGATATTGCCCAATCAGCAACAAAGATTTATAGCTATTGTACTGCTGAGCGTAGTGATTCCCTGTGCCGCAACTCTGGGTATTCTGGCCTCGGTAATTGCTACCTTTCAGGCTTCGTTAACTGTAATTATTGTTACGATGTTAACGACCTTGCTTATTATTGGTTTTGTCTTAAGCCGTTTAATGCCGGCGGAGGAAATATTTATTTATGAATTGCCGCCTCTAAGAATTCCTTTATGGTCCAATCTGTGGACCAAGCTGAAGATGAAGTTTTCGGGATTCTTTACCGAAGTACTGCCGCTTTTGCTGGTAATGAGCATTGCGGTAAGGTCTCTTATTGAATCGGAATTATTAAATCAATTGCATTCTATCGACAGTATTACCAGGCTGTTATTCGGGATTCCTGCGGAAGCTTTTGTAGCGGTGCTGGTAACCATTTTCCAGCGTTATCTGGCGCCATTGATCCTGCTGAATCTGGAGCTAAATGCCAGAGAGGCTACTATTGCTATCTCTATGATAGCTTTATCATTACCTTGTTTGCCGGTTATGGTAATGACCGTAAGAGAAATAGGTTTTAAAGGTCTGGGCAAAGTTTTAGCTATCGGGATGACCACATCTATTTTGGTGGGAATAGTTCTAAATCTGATATTGCCCTAAAGCAGGTAATCATTAGGGAGAAATTTTGGAGGAAAATACAGTGACTTTAAAAGAGTTAAAACCAGGGCAGAAGGCTACAGTTCTTAAAATTAATCATGGAGGAAATTTATTGCGGCGTTTATTCCAAATTGGGCTTATGCCTGGAGTGGAACTAACCGTGGTATCACAGCATCCTTTTAAAGGCCCGGTAGTATTTGAATTGGGAAACGCTACCTTTGCTCTGGGAAGGGGCGTGGCAGGTGCTGTGGAAGTCCAAACTGTTGATAATTACTAGAAAACTATCTTCGGATATGTATATTTGCGATTAGACTTATTATCTGCAGACATGATAAAATAAGTGAAAAATATTGGTCGAATACATCCGAGGAGGAAAAAACATGCTGCGCCTGCAAAACTTATATTTTTCTGTGCAGAATAACGGAGAAAGCAAGCAGATATTAACCGACATTAATTTAGAAATCGAAAAAGGCAAATTATATGGTATTACTGGTCCCAATGGTGGCGGCAAAACTACCCTGGCTAAAGTGATTATGGGAATTTTACCGCATACCTCGGGGCATATATATTTAGAAGGGGAAGATATCAGCGATAAAAATATTACCGAACGTGCTAATTTGGGTATAGCCTATGCCTTTCAGCAACCGTCCCGATTTAAAGGACTTACCGTCGAAGATTTAATAAAGATTTCCCAGCCCAAGCTGGGAAACTTGTCGATCAGGAAAAGGATGCGCGATGTTGGTTTATGCCCGGAAGATTATCTGGACAGGGACATGAGTTCCGGTCTCAGCGGCGGAGAAATGAAGCGCATTGAAATTGTCCAGGTGTTAGCCAGAAATGCCAAAGTGGCTATTTTTGATGAACCGGAA
Organism: uncultured Syntrophomonas sp.; assembly: GCA_964563125.1. GTDB lineage: Bacteria > Bacillota > Syntrophomonadia > Syntrophomonadales > Syntrophomonadaceae > UBA1368. Next base: position 14,653 of record CAZLVY010000050.1, read on the forward strand.
GCCGGGGTTGATTTATGGACCATTCAAAGACTGGTCGATATTATTGTGGGGAAATATCAGGGAAATCCCAATGCGGCAGCGCTTATGATTACTCATAACCGTAATATACTTCCTATTTGTGATAATATCATAGTGGTTGAGGACGGGAAAATTAAGCACCAGGGTCTTCAAGAAGATATTTGGCCTTTAATAAGAGATGACATCATTTGTGAGCTGCAAGATACTTGTAGAGGTGAGGAAATAATATGAAGCTGGAAGAACTGGATAAAAGTTTATTAAATACTATCAGTGATTTTAAAGAAATTCCCATCGGTGCAGTAAATATCAGAAAAGACGGACAGGCTATTATTAGAAATTCTTCTCCCAATATCGAAATCACATCGGGAGAAAATGGCGGCCTTATAGTAGAAATTAAACCGGGAACTAAAAATGAAACGGTTCACGTTCCGGTCATTCTTACTAAAACCGGCTTAAATGATATAGTATATAACCGTTTTATAGTAGGGGAAAATGCGGATGTAACTATTGTTGCCGGATGTGGTATTCATAATGACAGTCATGGTCGGTCGCGTCACGAAGGACTGCACGAAATAATCGTAAAACAAGGTGCCCGGTTGAAGTATGTAGAGAAGCATTATGGCGAAGGCAGCGGCACCGGGCAAAGGGTTTTATATCCGACTACCAATATCGAAGTTGGAAAAGATGCTTACGCTGAGATTGAAACTGTACAGATTATGGGCGTTGATGATACGATTAGAATAACTGTGGCGCATGTGCATGAAAAGGGCAGTATTAAAGTGGTTGAGAGGCTTTTAACCCATGGTGACCAGCATGCCGAATCGGATATAAAGATAATTATAGAAGGAAAAGGCGGCAGCGGGCAGATTTTATCCAGATCAGTTGCCAAAGGGAACTCTTCACAGGTATTTAGGGCGGCTCTTATAGGGCAAACTGAATGTCTGGGACATGTTGAATGTGATGCAATTATTATGGATAAAGCGATTATTAAAGCCATTCCGGAACTTATAGCCGAAGACTCGGAAGCGGTTCTGACCCATGAAGCAGCTATTGGTAAAATAGCCGGGGAACAGCTGATTAAACTTATGTCACTTGGTTTAACAGAAGACCAGGCGGTAGACACTATATTGGAGGGCTTTCTAAAATAAATTATTAAGTTTGGTGGTAAAAGGTATGAATCTTAATTTATTCAAAACTTATGTGCGGGTAGTAGAAACTCAGAATTTATCCAGGACGGCCGAGGAGTTTGACCTTTCCCAGCCGGCTATAACCAAACAGATTCAAGCTCTGGAAGACATGTATGGGGTATTGCTCCTGGAGAGATCAGGACGCAAACTTAAAACGACCGAAGCCGGGGAGACTCTGTATGAATGTGCCCGCGAAATACTTAAAGTCCTCGACAGAACCGAAAAGGCGATGGAAGAAGTATCAGACAGCCGTAAAGGCAGCTTATATTTAGGCGCCAGCACTATTCCCGGTCAATACATATTGCCCCACATAATTAAGAAATTTAAAGATAAAATGCCTAGTATCAGTATTAGTATGGATATAGCAGATACCGAAAAGATTGTTAACCGGGTAGCAGATAGGGAAATTGATATAGGTATTGTAGGCGGCTGGATAAACAACCGTAAAATAGAAGGTTATAGCTGGCTGGAAGATGAACTGGTAGT
>CAZLVY010000051.1:0-1263 GCA_964563125.1 uncultured Syntrophomonas sp.
AAATAAAATCTTACCCTCAGTCGGCAAATCCATGCCGCCCATTATATTAAGCAAAGTACTTTTCCCGGAACCGCTTGGTCCCAGTATAACAACTAATTCTCCTTCATAAATATCAAGTGTACTTGGTTTTAGAGCTTCTACTGTAACTTCGCCCATGATATAGGTCTTGCTGACTTCAGCTAATTGCATAATCACATTTGAATTCATACAGTTCTCCTCAATCCCATATAATACATTCAAAAGCATTAGTTATTAGTATTTTTGGTATTATTACGTTTGTAATTCTGATTTTATTCTAACATATGAGTTCAGTAATAATAGTATAAATTGCGGCTGAATGTAATAATTGAGCAGTTTTCTTAACTGTGTTAAAATATTATTCAATCATATGTAATTTGTTTTTAAATAGGAGGTTATTTAATTGAAAAGAATTGGACTTTTTCTTTTGGTAAATATTTTAGTCCTGACTACCATTGTAATTGTTACCTCTCTCCTGGGGGTTAATCAATATGTCGAAGCACAGGGAATTAATTATGGCAGTCTGCTGATATTTGCGGCGGTAGTAGGTTTCTCCGGCTCTATTATTTCCCTTTTACTGTCCAAAACTATGGCCAAGACAATGATGCGTGTAAAAGTTATAGATCCCAAGGGTAATATGACTGCACAAGAGCAAAAACTGCTCAATACAGTTTACCGCTTTGCTCAACAGGTAGGTATCAATAAAATGCCTGAAGTAGGAATTTACCCTTCGGCAGAAGTAAATGCTTTCGCCACCGGTCCCTCAAAAAACAATTCACTGGTAGCAGTATCACAGGGACTCCTGTCCAGATTAGATCAGGATGCGGTAGAAGGAGTTTTAGCCCATGAAATAGCCCACGTCGCTAATGGCGATATGGTTACCATGACCCTTTTGCAAGGTGTTATAAATACTTTTGTAGTATTTCTATCCAGGATTGTTGCCTATACCGTATCTTCTTTAGTTCGCAAAGAGATGGCAGGAATAGTTCATTTTATATCTGTAATTGCATTTCAAATACTTTTTTCCATACTGGGCAGCATTGCTGTAATGGCTTTCTCCCGTCATCGTGAATATGCCGCCGATCATGGCGGTGCTCAAATAGCGGGACGCCACAAAATGATTCGCGCCTTGGAATCACTTAAATCTACCTTTAATATGGTAGACAACAGTCAGGAAGCCTTGCAGACCTTTAAAATCAGTGGTGGTAAAAAAGGCGGTCTGGCGCAATTAATGTCCAGCCATCC
>CAZLVY010000051.1:1363-15782 GCA_964563125.1 uncultured Syntrophomonas sp.
TTAAAATCAGTGGTGGTAAAAAAGGCGGTCTGGCGCAATTAATGTCCAGCCATCCCGATTTAGATGATAGGATTAATCGTCTGAAATCAGGAATGTAACCAAAGCAACAAGGGGGTCAGGCTTCATGTTGCCAACGCGGCAACATGGGGTCAGGCTTCTACGGCAACATTTGAAGCGCCTCCCTTACCCTTTACCCCTTACCAACTTACCAACCTTCCAACCTTCCCCAACCAAAGGACAGATACTATCTGCCCCTACAACATGCATGAGCACCATATCTCCTCACTCTTCACCCCTTCCAACTGTCCAACTCACCCCTCGCCAACAGGGTTGGGTAAAAGGCATACCAAGGAAGCGTATCACGTTCCACCCCCATAACGCCTCACCCCTCACCAATAACAACATCTCGGCAACATGAAGCCTGACCCTCTTGGCAACATTTTAGATGGTGCGCCAGCCGTTTTTCTGTACATGAGATATGAGACCGGGATCTGGGTTAACGGCTACCGGTTCTCCGACTATCTCCATCACCGGGATATCGGAATAACTGTCACCATATGAACGGCTCATGCGCCAGTTTATTTTTTCACCTTGAAAAACATGCTGTAATAGCATTAGTTTGGTTTGCCCATCGATTACAGACAATGGTTTGTGCAAATCAACTTTGCCGTTCTTGTAATGAATGTCTACGGCAATGACCGTATCAAATCCTAATTGTTCGGCAACAACATTTAGCATCTCGGCATATGCCCCAGATAAGATTACACAATGATAACCCTGATGCTGAGCACGATGTAATTCCTCAATCACTTTAGGATTAAAATAATTGCGCATGGCAGGATATGACTGTCGAAAAAACTGATTTACACTATCTCTGGTCATGTTTTTGAACAGTCCATGAAACTGGGCTAATATTTTTATTTTCATTTTTTCCCGCGGTATTAGACCTAACTTATAAAGAACCAGGTAAGGAGAGCACAAAAAGTAGGTTTTGACATAGACAAACTTTGATTTGCCCTGCCGTAACCATTCCTGACCCAAAAATGGCAAAGTATCTTTCATCAGGAGCGTTCCATCAAAATCAAAAATGGCTAATTTCATTTTTCACCCCCAAATATTAAAAAAATAAACCGCCCACATATCTGTAGTGCGGCCTGCCAAAATCTGATACTCATATTCTTTCTTATATTATTTTTTTATAATACGAAGTTTAACACTTTCATCAGCTGCTCTATCGGTATTGATGTTAATATTAGTTGATAATGGTCTAATTGCTTCGTTTTTGTCAGGCAAGTCCAATTCATTTAATAATACCAGTGCTTCCCGGCGGCTTCTTAATCCAAGTTTGCGGAAAATACTCCTCAAATGAGTTTTAACAGTTGAAATAGAAAGATATAGTTCATCGGCCATCTCCTGATTTGAGTTGTTTTTACGCAGCATATGCAAAATCTCTTTTTCTCTGGCAGTTAACAAATGTAATATATCTTTGCTGCTTTCCTGATAATGCCCAAATACCCTGGGATTTAGACGGGGGAGACAAAGAATTCCTGCTGAAACTATTAATTCAACAGCCATAACTATCTGACGAGGACGCAGACGAATAGGCAGGCAGCCCATTACACCAAAGGAAATTAATCCCTGTATATCATAATAATCAGGATTATCTACAATAATAATTGCTATTGTAAACGGAGATAATGACTTAAGTTCCTTGACTAATTCTATAGGTTCAGAGTGATTGTCCACTCTTCGCAATACTACATCCGGATAAATCTTTCGAACTAATTGCATTAAATCTGTTTCGTCATCACTTACTACCTTTTCAAAACCATTCTGCTTAAATGCTGCAACAAGGTTCTCCCGCCATTCCTTGGAGTGCCCACTCACAAGTACACTAAAGTCCGACATCCTGCAGTCCTCCTCAAACTTAGTGCTTTTCAGCAAATAAAGGATTAAAAAGAATTAATCTCCTGTTCTATTAGTTTACTTATTTTTCTAAATAATGCAACCATTTATTTGAATAAATTTTAGAATAATTATTAACTAAATACAGCCTGACCAGACTTATTAGGATCTATTAAGTTATTTTATTTTTTGAGGAATGTTTATTCTTAGTTAAACTTATTTACCGTATAGGCTTACTACTTTTCTAGTACTTTTTTAAACCAGATTTGTATATTGCTTATATCATGCCAATTTTTTAAGCAGATATATATTTTTTGCATTATACTAATCAGGAATACTTCGGGTCAAGAAGTCCATTTTATTTAAGATAAAATTTGAGCAAGCAATAATTTTAGCCAAAGGAGAATTAAATTGAAAAACATACCCCTGACTGCCAGAACCGATTCCATGTCTTCTTTTATTGTTATGGACATACTGGAAAGAGCTAAGGTTTTAGAATCTCAAGGTCGTGATATAATACACATGGAAATTGGTGAACCCGACTTTCCTACCCCTGAGCCAATAAAAGCTGCAGCTTTTAAGGCTTTGCAAGCTAATGACACTCATTATACTCACAGCCTGGGTAAAATTGAGCTTCGGGAAGCAATTGCCTGTTCTTACTGGAACAAATACCGTGTAAACATCTCACCTGATCAGATTATAATTACCTCCGGAACTTCACCTGCTCTGCTGTTAGTTCTATCTATCTTAATAGAAGCCGGACAATCAGTCATATTGCCGGATCCCTACTATGCATGTTATCCAAATTTCATCAGATTTCTGGGAGGTAATCCTCAATTCATTCCGGTTAGTGAAGAAGATGGCTTTAAATATAGACCTGAGACGGTTGAGAAGCATCTAACCCCGCAGACCAAAGCTATTATGGTCAACTCCCCTTCCAATCCCTGCGGAACAGTTTTAACCGCTGATGACTTTCGCGCACTCACTGATTTGGGGTCAGCCATAATATCAGATGAAATTTATAACGGCCTAATTTACGAAGGCGATGAGCATTCCATTTTGCAGTTTACTCCGGATGCCTTTGTCATTAATGGCTTTTCCAAACTGTATGCTATGACAGGATGGCGATTAGGTTATTTAATAGCACCGCCAAAATATATCCGCCCTATGCAAAAAGTTCAGCAAAACCTTTTTATTTGTGCCTCTTCTTTTGTACAGGAAGGTGGTATTGCTGCTTTAACAGAATGCGATCAGCATGTAGCTCAGATGCTCAAGATTTATAATGATCGCCGCCATTATGTACTGCGCAGACTGCATGAAATGGGCATTGCCACCAAAGTAGACCCAACCGGTGCCTTTTATGCCCTGGCTAACATTAAGAAATACAGTAACGATTCTTATTCCTTTGCATTTGAAATAATGGATAAAGCAGGGCTGGCCGTTACACCAGGGATAGATTTTGGTCCTAACTGCGAAGGTTATATTAGACTTTCCTATGCCACCTCATTAGAAAAAATGCAAATAGGCCTTGACCGGTTGGAGAATTTTTTGCGTGAATATGAGAAACGTTAAGAAAAGCGCGTTATACTGTAAAACATGCTAATACTATTATAAATTCAAGCCTTTGACTGGGGTTTAAGGCTGTCTACTCTCAAATAAACTTTAAATGGAGGAAATATTTATGCTTAATTTTGTTTTTGAGAATCCCGCTAAAATACTATTTGGCAAAAAACAGCTTCCCAAATTAGCCCAGGAAATAAAGAAGCATTCCCAGCGGATACTATTAGTTTACGGTGGCGGGAGCATTAAGAAAATCGGACTTTATGACCAGATTACTGCAATTCTAAATGAAAATGGTATATTTTTTGTGGAAATGCCGGGAGTACAGGTCAATCCTCGCATTGACAGTGTCCGCAGAGGAATTGAGCTATGCCGGGAAAATAGTTTGTCAATGGTGCTGGCAGTCGGTGGTGGCAGTGTTATTGATTGTGCTAAAACAATTGCTGCCGGCTTTTATTATCCGGGTGATCCATGGGATTTCTTTGAGTATACTGCCCGGGTTACTGAAGCATTACCTCTTGGAGTAGTCTTAACCATGTCTGCTACCGGTTCGGAAATGAACCGTAATGCTGTCATCAGTAATGAACAAACCAAGGATAAGAGAGGCATTGGCAGCAGTCTTTTAATACCTCGCTTTGCTATCCTTGATCCTACTTATACTTATTCGGTTCCCTCTGAACAAACTGCTGCCGGGGTAGTTGATATCATGAGTCATGTTTTCGAACAATATTTCAGTGTTAATGACAGTGCCTACCTGCAAGACAGAATGTGCGAGGCGGTCTTAAAGACTTGTATTCATTTTGGTCCGATTGCGCTTAAGGAGCCTGACAATTATGAAGCCCGGTCTAATCTGATGTGGGCCAGCACTATTGGGCTGAACGGATTATTATCAACTGGCAAAGTTACTGATTGGGCTACTCATACGATTGAACATGAGTTGAGCGCCCTTTATGACATGACCCATGGATTAGGACTGGCTATACTCACTCCCCATTGGATGGAATATGTATTAAATGATACCACCGTAAATAAATTTGCTGAATATGCCCGCTATGTATGGGCAGTTCACGGAACAGACGATTACGAAGTCGCGCGACAGGGAATTCAATTAACGCGCGTATTTTTTCAGTCATTAGGTTTGGCCAGCAAATTAAGCGAAGCGGGTGTCACAGAAGATTCTCTGGCTATAATGGCTCAGAAAGCATCTTTTGCGCCTTTAGGTCAATTTAAAAAGCTCGACCAGAGTGATGTCCTGAATATCTTACAAGCAGCTTATTAAAAATATCCTTAAAAATATGCCTTACCCTTCTCCTCACTAGATGGTTGACACCTCTCACGAAAGTGGGATAATTAAATCACAAACATTTCGATATCGAAGTATCGGATGCAAAATTTTAAAAAGGAGATGGATAAAGTAATGGCTTATGAAATGAAGGTCGAAGACAACATCGTTATCTTTCAGTTTAAGAGCAACAAACTAAGTTCTATCAGTCTGGAAACCTTGAAAGGCCTGGATATGGCACTGGATAAGGTGAATAATGAAGAAGACATAAAAGGCCTCATAATGGTCGGTACTGACAGGTTCTTTTCCGGCGGTTTTGATTTGAATGAATTTGTCAATTTCAAAAACGGCCAGGAAATTCTTGATTGGTTCAAAATTGAAGAAGAAGTATTATACAAGCTTTTCATCTGTACCAAACCTGTAATTGCCGCTGTAAATGGTACGGCAACAGCTGCTGGTATGATTGTAGCCATGGCTGCCGATTGGCGCATAGCTATTAATCATCCTAAAATTAAAATCGGTATGACAGAAATTAAAATTGGACTTTCCCTGACTCCTGCTGAAGCCGGCCTGATGCGCTGGGGTCTGGATAGTGAGAAAAACTACCGTGATGTAATTTTCAAAGGCGATTTGATGACAGTTAACGAAATGGTTGACAGAGGTATATTTGATCAGCTGGTTGATGATTATGACCAACTAATGGAACAGGCTAAGGCCAAAGTTGTTGCCCTTATCGATACCCCGGGGCGTCCCTTTATGGGTCTAAAGCTGATTCATCGTGATCATCATGCCGGTATTATCCGCCAGGGCATTGATAAATTTGACTGGGAACAACTGGTGAAAACCTTTAGCGATGAAAAAATTGTGGGCACTTTAACAATGGTTAAAAACGCGCTGGGTATTTAATATTTAAACTGATCAGAAAAAAGCAGTATGGGCGAAACGCTCATACTGCTTATTATTTTTTTAGTATATTAGTTCTATTAATTGGTTATTTTCCTGTATAAGCTGGGCGACGTTTTTCTAAAAATGCTTTCATGCCTTCTGTCTGGTCTTCACCGCCGAATAGGAACGCCCATGCCTTCTGTTCATAAGCCAATCCAGTTGCTAAATCAGTAGTATCACTCAGCAGCAGGCACTTTTTAGCTGCTGCCATAGCACCTTTACTTTTACGCCCCAGGGATTTAGCATATTTAGTAGCTGTTGCAATTAATTCATCAACCGGGACTACTTTGGTTACCAGACCAATTTTAAGTGCTGCCTGGGCATCGATCATTTCTCCGGTAAGAATAAGATGTCTCGCCCAACCAGAGCCTACTACTCTGCTTAAGCGCTGTGTGCCTCCCCCACCAGGAATAATGGCCAAATTAATTTCAGGTTGGCCAAAAATAGCATTATCTGCTGCAAGACGAATATCACAGGCCAGTGCCATTTCACAACCTCCACCTAAAGCCAATCCTCCAATTGCTGCTATGTAAGGTTTAGGAGAACTTGCCATACTATCCATCATACGATGGCATTTGCCGATAAAACGTTCAGCAACCAGGGCGTTCGCTTCGGACATATACTTGATGTCCCCGCCGGCGGCAAATATGTTGGTTCCACCGGTTACAATTACTGCACCTACTTCATCGTCAGCATTAGCATCATCTACCACTTTAGTTAGTTCATCAATTACGAGTTCATTAGTCGAATTCATCTCTTTGGGCCGATTGAAAGTGATAGTTGCAATACCATCACCTTTTTCGTAGATAAGAGTCTGTAGATCCATTATAATCCCCCCATTATTAAAACTTATCTTCATTATAGAAGTTATGCTGTGAATGTACAAGTTATGATAAACAGCATAAGATGCCTGCTCTTATCTGTTTTAATACCATTTTTCATCTAGTTGCTATATGTTTCACACTTGTATAATATAATTATAATAATAATATTCTTGCCTGCATCTTATTACAAATATCAAAGGAGGTTATTTATATGCCTGAACATTTATCACTTAGTCAAGAAAAAAAACAACTGCTCGATAATGCCAAAATAATTGCTATCGTAGGTTTATCAGATAACGCCCAACGCCCCAGCAATCGTATAGGCAGGTATTTACAAAGCCAGGGTTACAAAGTCGTACCGGTTAATCCATTACTGAAGGAAGTTTTGGGAGAAAAATCATATCCTGATTTAAAATCAGTTCCTCATAAAATAGATATAGTTGACATATTCCGTCGCAGTGAAGAAGTTTATGATATCGTCAAGGAAGCCCAGGAATTACAAATACCTGCTATATGGGTGCAGGTAGGTATTGAATGCAATGAAGAAACAATAGAACTAGCCAAAGCCAGTAACATGAAGCTTATTAAAAACTGTTGCATAATGGTAGAACACAAGTTGCTAAATAACTAGGGAGAAAAATATTTGAGTGGAGGGTTTATAATATGACTACTCACAAATGTGAATCATGTTCCTGGAGAAAAAGTGCGGAAGCCAATCCTAAAAAGTTTTCCAGCAGATTATGGTATTGGCACACCAAAATATGCCCGGGTTGGAAAGCTTATCAGAAGAGCCTGAAAAAAAGTATCGACAGTTAAGACAATAGCTCGACTACATTTGCCTTGTCTAATAGGAGTTTTTAGATTGAATTTATTTAATTACAAAGGTGACTTGCCGGATAAAGAGATATTTGACAAGCTGTTTCAAAATGAAAATATTATTATTGAACGCATAATTTCAAGCGGACAATGTTCACCCCCCGGTTTTTGGTATGAGCAGGAACAGGACGAATGGGTTCTGCTCTTAATGGGAGAAGCAGTAATAAGCTACCGTAACGGTGAATCGGTAAATCTGCAGACCGGTGACTATCTCTTATTGCCGGCCGGGGTAGCCCATAGAGTCGAAAAGACCAGCCAGGCTCCCCCCTGTATATGGCTAGCTATACATTTTCCCCATAATGTCTAACGGCAGAAAAAGAACTTTTTATTTATGATAAGCGGAAGTGACTTAACAATTCTTCCTTCAACAATACTCAGGGGGTTATCAAACATTAATATTTGGCTGCAGCTCTCTCCGCCAATCTTATTTAGCTCGCTGATAGCTGGTAATAAATCTGGTGTACGGTTTATTACCGAATGCGCATCAGATGCCACAACATGCCCCCATCCTTGCCTTATAAAATAAAGAGCAGTTTTTTTAATGGTTCTACCGAAATACCCCATTATGCTGCCGCTGGTTATCTGCGATAGATTCCCCATCTTAATGAGCTCACCCAAAAGCTGTGGTTTACTAATAAAACCGTTGTTTCGCTCCGGGTGGGCGATAACAGGAGTAATTCCCTGAAGCTGTAGTTCATATAATACCTGAGTAGTATAGATTGGTACCTGGGCGGCAGGTAGTTCCACCAGTAGATATTGACTGTGGTTAAGGGTTATAATCTCGCCTGCTGCATAGCGTGCAGGCAGATCAGGCTCCAGATAGTATTCGGCACCGGGAAGTATTTTAAGCGGGATTCCTTTTTGCGTTAAGAGCATATTTAATTTTTCTGTCGCTGTAATTATATCGGAGACCGTATGTTTAGAAATTCCGGTTATCACATGAGGAGTCGCAATTATGGTATGAATACCCCCCGCAGCAGCTATTTCACCCATACCCAAAGCTGTTTCTATGTCAGATGCCCCATCATCAAAACCGGGCAGTATATGTACATGAATATCAATCATTGTTTCTCCTCCAGATAAAGGCAACATTGAAGCCTGACCCCCTTGGCAACATTAGGGAGTCAGGCCATATTTTTCTGCTATGATGCGAATGGTTTCTTTGTCTTCATTATTTAAATTGGCGGATAGAATAGCGCGTGCGTGGCGGATATCTTCACTGGTATAGTTACCAAGTGTAATCAGATCATAGAAATAAGTTACGTCGTCTACACTAAGGCGTTTTATTAGTATCAGCGCTACTTTTATTTTATCTTTGCGCTCAATAGGTTTATTAAGTTTAGCTTGTATGATGGCTTCAATACCTTCATCAAATATTAAATCTGATGCGGAAGGAGTCGGTTTTTTACCTGCTGTATACTCTTTTCCCTCAAAGCTATTTTCTTGATTCGAATTAGACTCAGTACCAGGTGCCGTTGCTGAATTTTCCCCTGCAGCGTTCTGTTCTGTTAAAATTACTTCCAGACTGCCTACATTTTCAAACAAACGGTCTATTTTATTATTTACATATACTGCCCCGCTGACAAATAGTATAATAACCAGCCCGGATATTAAAAATATTTTTTCTACTGTTTTCATAAAAAAATCCTTGTCCCAATCTAATTTAAGATAATTTTACCATAATAATAATAATTACCAGCCATTTAGATTATATTTGTTTTTTTATTCGTAAACTGACAGCAGGGTCACAAATACAATAAAAGCTCACTAAGAAGAGTGAGCTTTCTCGAGGATTTATTGCTTTTCTTCATATTATATGTTTATTGAATATATTCGACCGGTAAATGAGGGGAGACATCAACATTCTCAAAGGGAAACAGAGAAATAGGCTGAGCCGTTTCCCTCATATAGGCCTGAACCAACTTATAAGCTGCATCATAGTTTTCATAAAACATTACAATTAAATCTCCCGCACAGGCATTTTTAATCGCAGCCTCCAATGCGTCCATTTCTGATAAAATAATTTCGATATTTTCTTTTTCTGCACCTCCACTCACAGCCCCATGATATAAAATACTGGCAACCACCCCCGGTTCTCTGCCTCTTAAATCTTTATCTTCTTTAATATATAATTTTGAAAAGGCCGACCCGGAAATTTGCCCTACCTGGAATATTGCCTTGTCAATGCGATCACCCGGTATGCCGATAACACCAATTAGTCTTGCCGTATCCAGTCTATCTGCAAAATGCAATACAGACTTATACCCGCTCAGGTTATGTCCATAATCAATTAGTAGCTGAAAATCTCCCATATCAAAAAGATTAAGTCTTCCGGCATTAGAAACTGCGTCCGGCATAAAGGACATTAACCCTGTTCTTATAACATTATGTGGTATCCCTAAACCCAAAAGTCCAGCGGCGGCGGCCAGAGAATTCTCTATATTAAAATTTGCTTTTCCTTCAAAGGTAATTGGTACCTCGTCAACTCTCAGCAAAATCTTTTTAGTATTATTTTGATATAAACAAATTAACTCATTTTCTAAAACTACCGCAGTTTCCCCCTGCTCAATATGACTTTTTATTAAAGAATTGCTTCTATTTTGTGAAAAAAAGATTAGTTTACACCCTATTTTCTCGGTGATATATTCAGTCAAGTCATCATCACCATTTAAAACCGCATAACCGCTAGGCTTTATCGCCTCAACTACCAAAGATTTGACAAAAGCCATATCTTTTAAGCTATTTATACCATCCAGTCCCAAATGATCCTCACTTATATTCACAATGACACCAACATCAGCCAGGTCATATCCTAACCCTTTGTTGATAATTCCCCCTCGGGCAGTTTCCAGTACTGCGATTTCCACTTCTCTATTATAAAGCACATCTTTGGCACTTACAGGTCCAGTGTTATCCCCTCGGGAAATACACTCTTTGCCGATATAGGTACCGCTGGAACAGGTCATTCCTACTTTTTTACCTGTCAGTGACAATACGTGTTGGATCATTCTGGTAACAGTTGTTTTACCGTTTGTACCTGTAATAGAAATAATAGGAATGGAAGACACAGTTCCTTGCGGATACATATGATTAAGAATATCCGCCGCCACATTTCTCCCCTGACCTTCAGTCGGATAAAGATGCATTCTTAAACCAGGAGCCGCATTTACTTCAATAACGGCAGAATTCAGTGGAGTCAGCGGTTGGGAGATATCATCTGTAACAACATCAATTCCTGCTACATCCAAACCAATTACTTTAGCGGCTTTTACTGCCAATTCCTTATTAAAAGAATGTATCTCCATGGTACAGTCCCTGGCGCTGCCTCCGGTACTTAAGTTTCCATTTTCCCTTAAATAAATAACCTCGTTTAATTTCGGAATATCATGCTTATTAAGTCGCGATCTGAAAAGTAATTCTTCTGTAACTGAATCCAGGTAAATTTTAGTTAATGCCTTTTCATGACCTATCCCCCGATTGGTGTTTTTGTTTTCCTCGGCTATCAAATCCAGAATTGAATGAATGCCGTCACCTATAATAAAAGGCGGCTTTCTTTCAGCAACAGCTGCAACATGATCCCCGACTACCAAAATACGATAATCTTTTCCCTGAATATATTTCTCAACAATAACCCCTTCGGAATAAGAACTGGCTAAACGATATGCGGTCCGAAGAGATTTTTCATCACCAATATTTGCCGTAACCCCCCGGCCATGATTTCCATCCAAAGGTTTTACTACTACCGGATAGCCTATCTTCTCTGCCAAATCAACTGAGTCACCTTCTGCATTAACAACGCCCCCTTCGGGAACAGGAATCCGGTGTTCACGTAAAAGGTCTTTGGCCAACTGCTTGTTTTTGGCTATACCTACAGTAATACTGCTGGTGGTTCCAGGTAATGAAGCCTCGATAAACTGCATGTACTTTCCATAACCAAGTTGAAACAAACTGTCTTCCCCCAGTTGTCTAAAAGGTATATGACGCCTTTTTGCCTCAGCCAAAATGGCTTTGGTACTGGGACCTAAATCGGTCTTCAATGTATCTTTATATAACTGATCTAAAATATCATCAATGATCATAGTATCGTTTCTAACCAACGCCAATGCTATTTCTACTGCAGCATAACCAAAATCCATAGCACAATGCTGATTGATGTATTCATAGAAAATACAGTATAAAGACGGTTCCTCTACAACTCGAGTCTTGCCAAAAGAGACATCATAGCCCGTAATACATTGCAGCTCCAGAGCAAGGTGCTCAATAACATGCGATACTAAGGTCCCTTCATTTAGCCTTTGTACAAATCCTCCTTCATAACCGGGAGAACAGCAATGTGTTCTTAGTCCCGGGAAAAACTTTAATAATCTAAAGTTAAATCCGGTCAAATCTCTGGTGGTTATTTCAGTGTAATCTGCCAGATCGACTATCATTTTAATTACCGGTTTATGACTATAAATATTCCTGCCATTATAATTTCTTATACTGACTACTTCCATTAGTTTATTCCTCCTGTTGAAAACCTTAATTAATGTAGTCTTAAAACTTCTCGTTTCTTAAAGTCAAATCCATATCCGCGGGATAAAACATGGAGACTGGCACTGGTTATGCTCAAAATCTCATCCGGCTTTAATTCAGAAACATTACTGCTTTTGATTGTCATGCCATCAATAACTGTAACTGCATTAGTTCCAAGAACGGTAAAATATTCGTCAGGGTAAACCCGGATTGCTGTATCTTCATCAATTCCGATACCTAGAATTCCGGGATTTTCTGCTATCCCGCATAAAAGCCTGCCTAATCTTCCTCTTTGATCAAAATGCTGATCAATAATTACACCCTCCAAAAGCCTTAATCCGGGAGCCATTTTCAAAGTGCATTTTCTGGCCGCATCATTGCTGTTTCCTTCTACAATCATGGTACTGCTCATAACAGATGCGCCAGCACTGGTGCCAATGACTGATGTTCCATGGTTAAAGCAATCATGTATTGCTTCATATACTCTGGTCCCCCCCAGGATACTGGTGATTCTCAGTTGATCGCCACCGGTAAAAAAGAATCCGGTGACATCCATAATTCTACGGACATTATCTTCCATATTGGCTTCATCCCGGGTATTTATATCTATAATTTCTGCCTCTTTTACTCCCAGGCGTAAAAAAATATCCCGGTATTCTTCACCGACCTCTTCAGGATGCTCCGTAGCAGTCGTCAGTATCCCCATTCGGGCATCTTTACCGCCAATGATATCAACAACTTCTTCCAGAATTCTGCTTTCTCCATATTTATCTTCAGCCCCACCTATTATTACCAGGTCGCCTTTTCTATAATGCCCCATTGTTTCCTCCCAGTTATTTTATTGTTTAATAGTTTGCTGCTTTTCATATTTTCCTTTTATGACTGCCTTGTCTTCTACTACTGCTACCTGTCCCTTTGCCAGTAAGCGACAGATACTCAGATCATTTTGCTTCAAAACCAGGATATCTGCGTCACTTCCCGGTAATAAGCAGCCTTTTTGCGGATAGAGCTTTAATACTTTGGCTGGATTAACAGTTACAGTTTTTATTATCGTGGCAAAATCTAATTTGCCCTCCAATATGGACACTCTGATATCCTGTAATAATTGATTCATATGACTGATACCTGTATCATTGGGAGAACTGCCATTTCCATCAGAGGAAACTGTAACCTTTTCCATATTGATGCCTTTGTTAATTAGAATAGATAGGGATTCAGCTACACTATAGCCTGCAGTTTCACCGGCAGTTAAATCAATATTGCCACCCCTTTGCAGAAGTTCTATGCCTTGCTTAAAAAGTTTTTGATTACGATTAATATGCGTGGGCACAAACATTTCCACCGGAAAATCTGACTGGTCTATTAAACGAAACAGGGATTCCATTCCTTCTTTTCCATCACCCAAATGGAGATGCAGAATACCAGCTTTACCGCCTAACATGCCGCCGGCATTAGCTTCGGAGGCAAGGGTACGCAAATCGTCCAGGGTAGGATGGTTGGAGCGGTAATCGGCAATAGCAATTTCCCCCACTCCAATTACCTTATCCAACAGAACGATGTCCGTCAGTACTCTCCCGGTTAAAGTTTCAGTAGGGCTGCCATAACTGCCGGTATAAATATAAGTGCTGATTCCTTCCGCTTCCAGACCGCGCGCTTTTGCTAGCAGTCCTGCAATACTGCGAGTAATACTGTCAAAACCCAAAACGCCGACTACAGTTGTAACTCCAGCTTCAATAACCTCACTTAACATAATCTCCGGTATTCTGCTGATTGGGCCCTCTTCTCCTCCTCCCCCGGTAATATGAACATGCTGATCAATAATTCCCGGACAAACCAGACAATCCCGGCAGTCGATTACCTCAACATCCCCATAATTTTTCGGCATAATCTCGTCTTCTATGGCACATATTTTATTAAAAACGACGAGGATATCTTTTTTGCCAACATCATACGGCACAAAACAGTGACCGTTTTTTAATAGTTTAAACAATGCTCCTCCTATTACGTCTTTTTCCCATATATAAATGTTACCCAGCACATGAAATTTGATTCCTTTGCTCCAATGCATAATTTGTTCTTGTTTCCAAAAATTTGTACTGTTGATTGACATTAATTTTGAAAAAACAACAAAGGCTAATTAAAAAAACATCCCTCTGCTTCAAAACGAGCAAAGGGATGTTTCAATTAATCCGGTATGTTACAACTGATTATACATTCTAAGTATCATGGCGGTAGCTTCAGCTCTGGTAGCAGTTGCTTGAGGAGCAAATTGTACAGTAGTGCGTCCCTTGACGATATTATTTTCCACGGCAAAAGCTACTCCGCTTCTTGCCCAATCTGAAATGGCTTTCTGATCAGCAAAAACTGCCACAGCAGCACTGCCTGTTACTGCCATACCTTTGCCTTTAAGCTGCATGGCACGGCTGATAATTGCTGCTATTTGTTCACGGGTAATCAGGTTCTGCGGACCAAACTGGGTACTGGTATAACCGGAAATGATTCCGACTTCTGC
>CAZLVY010000052.1:0-6832 GCA_964563125.1 uncultured Syntrophomonas sp.
TGGTCGCTGCTAATTTAGCGGATACACCCGTCCTTTAGAAGTCTTTAATGGTATTGTAGCCATGCGGTGTGTAGATTTTATGAAGATAAATGTCGTTATGTTTTCATCCTCCCATTATATCTTTTAGTGGGGGATGACACTTTCCCTGATGAGTTATACCATGACATTATCACTGATCAACAACACAAAAGCACGAACTCCGGTTGTAATAATTGCTTAATGAGGTTATAATATTCTTTGTTCTATAAAAAATGCGGGCGTGGCGGAATGGCAGACGCACCAGACTTAGGATCTGGCGGGGAGACTCGTGGAGGTTCAAGTCCTCTCGCCCGCACCATAAAAATATACAGAGGGTTTAAGGCCCTCTTTTTGCTTTTCTGTACAAACTGACATCCTTATTATTCCGTTAGCACCTGGTGAGCTATGTATATGCATTACCACAGTCGCTCTATAAACTCATCAATTATGGAGAATTGTGTTTTGCGACTAACATTAAAGGAAAGCCTGCTTTCAAAAAATACCATTGGTTAGTCTCCCTCTTCAAAATATAAGGAATATAATCAATAAATAAAATATATTATTAGATTATAAATTGAAATTTTGGATGGTTATTTTGTTAGAATCTAAAAGACGGGAATCCATAAAAGAATGGCTGAATGTTTTAGGTCCTATTCTGGTAGGAATTCTAACCGGTTTATGTTTTGTTATTGCTGCTTATATTACCAAACAGCCTGCTGTAATCTATGAGATACAACAGACTCCTTTTTTTGAAAAAACCAATACCATAGAATTATTTCCGCTGAAAGCTAACAATGAATGGCATTATAAAGGTAAAGTGGTTATTCCTGATATCGATCAGGACGGTCAGACATTTGAAAAGGAAGTTGAACTTACCGCACAGGTGGTTGAAGAAATCTCGGATAATGACCTAACCTTGTTTATAATGAATGGACATTGGAGAAACCTTTGTGAATATTGGCCGAAAATTAAAAAAGACGATACCGAACCTATTGTAATCCCCTCCCAGGAGTATGGATATCTGGTAGTATCAAATAAGATTTATTATATTCCCCCTGACAGGTTGGAGGATGCGGTAGAATTCATGCGTAATAATGATAAATATATTGCCCCTATAGAACAAAACAACCTGGAATTTGAGTTCCCCTTGTTTAAAGGGCAAAGGTACGGGCATACACCTGATATCTCAAGGAAAGATTTTAACTTTTGCTGGTATGTCAATGATGAAGTATATGATCATATTCCCAATGGTAATACGGTTCTGACAATGCCTCGTTATTCAATTGTTTACAGCACAATTATTGAATACGTTGCAATATCATTTGAGGCTTATCTGGGTATAACTGCTTTTGATTATCATGATCAAGCAGCAAATGTAAATTTTCAGTTATCTCTGGATAGTTACGAGCTGAAATGAAAATAAAATTAAATAATGCAAAAAAAGTGAGTCAGGCAAACTGAGCCTATGACTCGCTTTTAAAGTCTCTTTCTAATGTTGGCTAAGGACGGAATGTGCCTGTCTATAACTGCTTTCCAACTGCTTGGTTGGAGCATCATAAGGGTTCATCCAACCTTTATTCATAACATAGTTAGTCATGGCATCGTGTTCCAAGACCTTCTGAGTCACAAAACCGCTCATGATGGAGCGCATTTCCGGGGTAGTAGATTGAAGTGTTGCCGCCAGGTATGCTCCGGCTGCTGCTGCTGCAGAAGCCATGGCGGTATAACTCAGGACTTCATCAGTCGAACTGTCAGTAGCTTTACTAAATAAATTGCTTAAAATATCTCCCACTATTGAACACCTCCCGGGATAATCTGATTTTCAGTAAGAAATTGCTGCATAGTTTGAATACGTGCCTCGCAGGAACTAATCCCTGCTTCTGTCATATCCTTTAGTTTGTCATCTCCAACTGCTCTAAATATTGCCTTAGAAACTGCCAATCCATTAACTTCCATTCTAAGCAGTGAATTTAAAGCTAGAATTTCATTTTCACTTAAATTTCTCATGGTTTGCCCCTTTCATTTAGATTATCAATAGTATTATTTCACCAATTAGTAAAATTACCCCTGTAAAAATATGCTTGTAAAAAAACGAAAAAGCCCGAGCATTCGGGCTTTTAATATTAAACATATAATCCAGTAATTAAGAGTTATAAATAATTCGGAAATCTATCTATCATAATCACGACGATTGTATTTGCTATTGCTGTATTTATTTTTATCCTTATTGCTGATATTGCGCTCCAGATAATTGATTCTATATGAGCCTGCCGACATTCTTTTTCTCTTGATTCGGTAAAGATTAATTTGCCGCAGAATCAAAACTACTGCCAAAAGACCTATAAGAACCAGAAATAATGTTTTAACTATTTTAAAGAAATTCTTTATACCTGCCCATGCAGTATTGTTTATATTAGCGATGGGGGCAACACCAGCAGATACTATAACCATACTGCCTAAATCTTCATACATGTAGTCATTTTCCTGTTTTAAATTAAAGGTTACTTTGGTCTCAATGCTTTCATCACTGGAGTTATTTATGATCTCATAGCTGACATCAAAAGCATCATCTGACAGACTTTTGTGTAATAGCCGGCTTACAGGTTCTGCCGGTTCCACCGTAACATTTCCTTCTACAACATTATTTTTAAATACCGGTATATTCTCACCGGCATCGGTTGATAACACGATAACTTCTTTAAAATCGTTGAACCCATAGTCGAACAGCTTAACGGTATCTTCGCATGTACCATGAGTACCCTGACTATTCATAACGGCCACAATTAAATCTCTGCCGCCTCTTGAAGCAGCAGTAACAAGGGTGTTGTGCGCATTACTAGTCCAGCCGTGCTTACTGGCAACAATACCTTCATACTCATACTTGCCGTTAAGCATAAAATTGGTGCTGTGAAAATATCTGGTTTCAGTTTGCAAATTGGTGGCTGCCATTTCATAATAGCTGGCGCTGAAAATCTCCTTAAATTGCGGGGTCTTAATTGCCTGACGCATAATAACCGCCATATCATAAGCAGTAGTATAATGGTTGGGATCATCAAGCCCATTAGCATTTACAAAATGGGTGTTTTTAGCTCCCAGCTCTTTGGCCCTCTTATTCATAAGCTCGGCAAAAGCTTCTGAGTCTCCGCTTATATATTCTGCTATCCCATTAGCGGCATCATTGGCTGATTCAACTGAAAGCGCATACAGTGCCTCTTCCAGGAATAATTTTTCTCCAGTATCAAGCGCAATGTGTGAGGAACCTCGCACTATGGAAAATACTGCCTCATGACTCATGGTCATTAGGCCGTTTAGTTTTCCGTTTTCTAAGGCCAGCATGCCGGTCATAATTTTAGTTATAGAAGCTGGAAACTGCTTTTTGTTCATATTCTTAGCAAATAAAACCTGGCCGGTCCTGGCATCCATTAAAACTGCTGATTCAGAATCCAGTTCGGGTATAGTATAAGTTTCCGCCAAGGTTGACTTTAAACCAAATGACAGATTAAATAATAACGCAATAAAAACTATAAATGCTGTACTTCTCTTTCTCACTTTTTTACCTTTCATCCTCATTTGCTATTAAATATTTATTACGTAACCGAACTACCTGACCGGTAGTCCTTTTTCTTTTAAATATTGCTTGGCCTGAGCTATTGTATATTCGCGGTAATGGAAAATAGAGGCACAGAGAACTGCGTCTGCCTTTCCCTGAACAATTCCTTCATAAAGGTGCTCCAAATTGCCTGCTCCACCCGAAGCAATAACAGGAATTCCAACCGCATCACTGACAGCTGCAGTCAATTTCGTGTCATATCCGTCCTTGGTTCCGTCTTTATCCATACTGGTAAGCAGTATTTCCCCGGCGCCCAGTTTCTCTGCCTTTTTTGCCCACTCGACAGCATCGATACCGACTGCTACCCTGCCGCCATTTATAAAAACTTCCCAACTTTCACTGTCATTATCTTTTTGCCGGGCATCGATAGCTACCACTATGCACTGACTGCCAAATTTGCGGGCTCCTTCTCTGATTAAATCGGGATTTTTTACTGCTGCCGAATTAACTGATACTTTATCAGCACCAGCCACTAATATATTGCGCATATCATCTATATTTCCAATTCCTCCGCCTACCGCAAAAGGTATGAATATCTGACGGGCAGTTTCCTTTACTACTTCTATCATAGTCTTCCTGCCTTCATGGGAGGCGGTGATATCCAGGAAAACCAGTTCATCAGCACCTTCTTTATCATAGAATGCTGCCAGTTCAACCGGGTCTCCGGCATCCTGCAAGTTTACGAAATTTATACCTTTTACTACCCTGCCTTGGTATACATCCAGACAGGGGATTATCCTTTTAGCCAGCATATAGTTTCTCCCTTATATAGCTGCAAAATTCTGCAGTATTTTAAGTCCGATATCGCCTGATTTTTCTGGATGAAATTGAGTCGCAAACAGGTTATCCTTTTCGACAGCGCAAACGAAATCAACCCCATATTCACTGCAGGCAGCAACATCCGGATTATTTTCCGGGACTGCATGATAAGAATGGACAAAATAGCAATGACTACCGGCAGGTATACCTTTAAACAGCCTGCTGCTCTTTTGCGGATAAATTTGGTTCCAACCCATGTGAGGTACTTTATATTGACGCGGTAAGTCAAATTGTACAACTCGTCCTTTGATCAAATCCAGACCGGAATGGATACCATGCTCTTCACCTTGCGTAAAAAGCAGTTGCAGGCCTAAGCAGATGCCTAGAAGCGGAGTGCCGCTATTTATTACTTCTTTTACTGTGCTGTCCAGTTCGTACTTGCGCAGACTGTTCATAGCATCGGCAAAAGCTCCGACTCCTGGAAGTACAACCCGATCAGCCTGCAAAATATCTTCTCTTTTGCTGCTTATTGATGCTTCAATTCCTATTTTTAAAAAGGCATTCCTGACACTGGCCAGATTGCCTACGCCATAATCGATAATAACTACCAAAAATAATTCCCCCTGCAGAGATTAAAGCACAGAACTTCATCAGTCCCATTTATTTTAAACTCTTTTCAACTTTACTCTCCGTTAAAGTTAACTGCTTTTTTCTTCTGGCTTTCCAAACCCAGCGGATAATTGCCACTGAAGCAAGCATCACAATAGTTTTGATCATTACCACCCATAGCATGAAACATTCCGTCATTACTTAGGTATTGCAGGCTGTCAGCGCCAATAAACTTGCGGATCTCCTCTACTTCCATGGTGCTGGCAATCAGTTCTTCCCGGCGCGAAGTGTCTATGCCATAGTAGCAGGGAAAACGGGTCGGGGGAGAAGATACTGCCATGTGTACTTCTTTTGCACCTGCTTCACGCAGCATCTCTACAATTTTTTTGCTGGTAGTACCCCTGACAATGGAGTCATCAACCATTACCAATTTCTTGCCTGCTACAATCTTGTCTACTGCATTGAGTTTTAACCGCACACTTAACTCTCTCATGCTCTGAGTAGGCTGTATAAATGTTCTGCCAACATAGCGATTTTTCATCAGTCCATCCTGAAAAGGCAGACCGGATTCTTCAGCATAACCGAGTGCTGCGGCAGTCCCGGAATCAGGTACTGGTATAACCATGTCCACATCAATATTACTTTCTCTGGCTAACTGTTTGCCTAATTCACGTCTAGCCTGATAGACATTAATTCCATCCAAAGTGCTGTCCGGCCTGGCAAAATAAACATATTCAAAAACGCAGTGAGCGCTGCGGGGAGATGCCGCCCCCTGTATGAACCTTACACCCTCTTTATTAATGACTACAATTTCACCGGGTTCAATATCTCTGATAAAAGTTGCCCCGATAGTGTCGAAGGCGGCCGTTTCTGAGGCTAAAACATATCCATCCTGGAATTTTCCCAGGCATAGCGGTCTGACGCCCATTATGTCACGTACTCCCACCATCCGGTCTTCGGTAATGATTACCAGAGCAAATGCCCCCTTCAAGTCGATCATACATTTGGCCAGGGCATCTTCCAATTGGTCCTGAGAATAACGAGCCAATAGGTTGCCGATCAGTTCAGTATCAGTAGTAGTCTGAAAAATAGAACCATAGGTAGCCAGCTGTTTTCTTAATTCAACGGTATTGGTAAGATTACCATTGTGGGCTAAACCCACCATTCCCTGCAGATAATGAAATACCATGGGCTGAGCATTTACTATGCCGCCTTCTCCGGTTGTTGAGTAACGGACATGGCCGATGGCTATATTACCGGTCAACTTTTCAATGTCTTCGTTCTTGATTAAATCACTTACCAGTCCCAGACCCTTTTGCAGGCTTATTTTGTGCCCGTCTGATACTGCTATACCTGCGCTTTCCTGGCCCCGATGCTGCAGTGCATAAAGGCCGTAATAAGCAGTTCTGGCAGCATCAGTATCTTTATCCGGGTTATTTAGGAACACCCCAAAAACTCCGCATTCATCTTTAAACTTATCGCCTACTTCATGTGGCATTCTATCGCCTCCTCCCAGGTCCTGGTAACAATATCAACCGGCAGATTAATAAATTGACTGCCTTTATCACTAAAAATCATATCGTCTCCGCCAACTGTGCCCAGTACATTTACCTCAATTCCATATTGTGCTGAAATCTCCTGCAAATAACTTAGCTTTTGTTGTTCCAGACTTACCACCGCACGACTGGCAGCTTCGGAAAATAATAGCTTATCTTTTCTTATGCCCTTAAAATCCATTTCAACCTTAAAGCCAACTTTTCCTTTAATTGCAGACTCTGCCAGTGCTGCTGCCAGGCCGCCCTCGGAAATATCATGACAAGATTTTAACATACTTTT
>CAZLVY010000052.1:6932-15750 GCA_964563125.1 uncultured Syntrophomonas sp.
TGCCAGTATATATGAGGGTTTTCCGGGCTGCCGAAATTAAGACAATTGGTTAAAGCCAAAGGTCTGGCACCTACACAGGCGATATTTCTCGCCCCTTCGCAGACGGCCATCATCCCCCCCTGATAAGGGTCGAGGTAAACCATACGCCCATTGCAGTCAGTAGCCAGGGCTATGCCTTTTTGATAGCCTCTGATTCTTAATACCGCCGCATCAGCATCACCGGGCACTACTGCAGTATTAGTCATTACCTGATGGTCATACTGACTGTATACCCATCTTTTGCTGGCAATATTAGGTGAAGCCATAAGCTTTAGCAGAGCATCAGCAGCCTCTGTTTCAGCCAGAGCATCAATATTAAAATTGCGGTACTCCTTATAATAAGGAGGTTCCTGGCCTTCACGCACATATACCGGGCAGCCTTCTGTCAAGTCTTCTACCGGTACAACACCTGCCAATTCATCACCTTCATAAACGGCAAACATGCCATCACCAGTTACTTCTCCAATAACGGTAGCATCCAGTCCCCATTTATCAAAAATTTCTTCTATCTGCGACTCTTTGCCTGCGCGGGGTACAATCAGCATTCTTTCCTGTGATTCTGACAGCATTATTTCATAAGGAGTCAAACCGGTTTCACGCCGCGGAACCTTTAGCACGTCTACTCTTACTCCTCGTCCTTCTTTACTGGCAGCTTCGGCAATAGAACTGGTAAGTCCGGCAGCACCTAAATCCTGCATACCGGCTACTAAATCTTCCTGAATCAATTCCAGACAAGCTTCAATCAGCAGTTTTTCCATAAACGGATCTCCGACCTGAACAGATGGCCGTTTTTCCTGGGAAGCTTCACTTAATTCTTCAGAAGCAAAAGTAGCGCCATGGATACCGTCCCTGCCGGTCCTGGCACCCACCAGCATCAGGGGACTGCCTATTTCTCCGGCTACTGCTAAAGCAATTTCATCCTTATTTACTAACCCTACACACATGGCATTAACTAGGGGATTGCCCTTGTAAGCAGGGTTAAAATATACTTCCCCGCCAACCGTAGGTATGCCCAGGCAGTTGCCGTAGTCTCCAATACCGGCTACTACACCAGTAAAAAGCTGTTTAACTCTTTCATCATCCAGTTCACCGAAGCGCAGAGAATTTAACGATGCAATTGGTCTTGCTCCCATGGTAAAAATATCTCTTACGATACCTCCAACTCCGGTAGCAGCACCTTGATAAGGTTCAATTGCTGATGGATGATTATGACTTTCAATCTTGAAAACCAGTGCCTGTCCATCTTCGATATCAACCACACCAGCATTTTCTCCCGGCCCATGAATAACCTGCGGCCCTGTAGTGGGGAAATTTTTTAAAAGCGGGCGGGAATTTTTGTAGCCGCAGTGTTCTGACCACATTACTGAAAACATTCCTAATTCCAGATAATTGGGTTTACGGCCTAAAATAGCAATTATTTGCTCGTATTCTTCATCTAAAAGCCCCATCTCTTTGTAGGTCATCTGTTTCATTATTTTCCCACCTCCTTGAGCCATTTAAGCATTGAGTCAAATATATAATAGCCGTCTTTCCCGCCTAAAAGTTCTTCTGAACATCTTTCCGGGTGGGGCATCATTCCCAGTACATTACCCTTCAGATTGCAAATGCCAGCTATATTTTTCAGTGAACCATTGGGATTAAGTTCCGCAAGTTCCTGCCCGCCCTCATTGCAGTAAGTAAAGACTATCTGCCGGTTATCTTTAAGTGATTGCAGGGTTTTTTCATCACAGAAGTAATTTCCTTCACCATGAGCTATGGGAACCTTTATGACTTGATCCTGGACAAGCTGACTGCTAAAAGGAGTATCAACCCTTTTGGCTTTCAGGTAAACCGGTTTACAAATAAATTTCAAACTATTGTTTCTGCGCATGGCGCCCGGCAGCAAACCGGCTTCCAGCAGAATTTGAAAACCATTGCAAATTCCTATAATCAAGCCGCCTTTATGGGCGAAATCTATTACTGCAGGCATTATCGGTGAAAAGCGGGCAATAGCTCCGGTGCGCAGATAATCCCCGTAAGAAAATCCGCCCGGCAGGATCAGAGCGTCAAAACCTTCCACACTTTCTTCCTTGTGCCAGATATATTCTGCTTCCTGATGCATAACATCTTTTATAACGTTATAGCAATCGGCATCACAATTGGAACCGGGAAATACTACTATCCCAAATTTCATTGCTAATTTACCTCCACTATTTCGACCCGGTAGTCTTCAATTACCGGATTGGCAAGCAGCTTGTCACTCATTTCTTCCAGTTCCTTTAAAGCCGATTCCCGGTTGCTGGCTTTCAGCCATACCTCTATAAACTTGCCGATACGCACTTCATCAACCTGCCCGTAATCAAGCACCTTTAATGACTTCTTGACTGCCTCGCCCTGAGGATCTAATACTCCTTTTTTAAGCGTCACATATATATTAGCTTTTAACATCTCTGGTCTCCTCCTTTTCCAAAGTTGACTTTTATCCCAGTATTTTTTCTATCCTGGTGACTACTTCCTGGTAGGCTTCTGCCTCGCCGCCCATATTGCGGCGGAAACGATCTTTATCCAACTTCTCCAGGCTGGTCTTATCCCATAATCGGCAGCTATCGGGAGAAATTTCGTCCCCCAAAAGTATCTGACTTTCGAAAACGCCAAATTCCAGTTTGAAATCAACCAGAGTAATATTTATATCAGCAAAAAAACTGCGTAAAATTTCATTAATCTTTAGACCCAGAGTTTGTATATCTTTGAGCTGTTCCCAGGTCGCCCAGCCCAAGACTGCGGCATGATATTCATTAATCATTGGATCGTGCAGATCATCATTTTTATAGAAGAGTTCCACAATAGGAGAAGCCAGTTCGGTTCCTTCCTCAATTCCAAATCTTTTAGAGAAGCTTCCCGCTGCCACATTTCTTATCACCACTTCTACCGGCAGCATTTGCATGCGTTTTACAATTACATTGCGTTCATCTATTTGCTCTACCAGATGAGTTAAGATGCCCTGTTCTTCCAGCATTTTAAACAAGAGGCAGGAAATGCGGTTGTTAACTATTCCCTTATTTTCGATAATTCCTTTTTTGGCTCCGTCAAAGGCAGTAGCCTCATCTTTGTACGTCATTATGAAATAGCGTTCATCGCTTGCGGCATAGATTTGTTTGGCTTTACCTTCATAAAGCAGCTCTTGCTTCTCCATTAGCAGCCTTCCTTTCCGCTTATTCCAGACCACAACGTCTGAATATATAATCAACATTGTTGGTGTATATTTTAAGGTCAAAAATAATATCTACTTCTGCCGGGGTAATGAATTTCATGACTTCTGCATCACACAAAACCAGTTCTTTAAAATCCAGTTTTTCCTCCCAGCTCTGCATGGCATTACCCTGTACCATTTTATAAGCATCTTCCCGCAGCATGCCTTTATTAACCAGGCTGAGCATTAGTTCCTGAGAAAAAACCAGTCCTCTGGTCAGGTTGATATTTTCCATCATATTATCTTCATATAAAACCAGCCCGGCTACAATGGCTGTAAATTTCTCCAGCATATAATCTAATAGAATACAACTGTCGGGAATAATAATTCTTTCTACTGATGAATGGGTTAAATCCCTTTCATGCCACAGGGCTACGTTTTCCAGTGCAGCCACGGCATTGCCCCGGATAACCCGGGAAAGTCCTGCTACTCGTTCACTCATCATGGGGTTTCTTTTATGGGGCATAGCCGAAGACCCCTTTTGTCCCTTTTTAAAAGGTTCTTCAGCTTCCAGTATTTCAGTTCTCTGCAAATTTCTAATCTCAGTCGCCATCTTTTCCAAAGAACTGGCGATAACTGCCAGGGTAGTCATAAATTGAGCATGCCGGTCTCTTTGAATTATCTGAGTTGAGACCTGACAAGGGGCAAGACCCAGACTCTTACAAACATACTCTTCCACTCGCGGATCCAGATGAGCAAAATTTCCAACCGCACCGGAAATAGCTCCACAGGCAATTACTTCCCTGGCCTCCTGCAGCCTCTTAATATCGCGTTCAAGTTCGGTGTACCATAATGCCATTTTGAGGCCGAAAGTGGTAGGTTCCCCATGGATACCGTGAGTACGGCCGATGTTTAACAGGTATTTATACTGCCGGGCTTTTTCCCCGGTCAGTAGTTTTAATTGCTCCAACTTTCCCAGTAATATATCAGCTGAATCCCGCATCTGCATGGCCAAACCGGTATCAAGAATATCGGATGAAGTCATACCCAGATGTATGTACTTGGAGTCATCGCCGACATACTCAGCTACATTGGTTAAGAAGGCTATGACATCATGATGTACCTCGTCTTCAATTTCTTTTACTCGCTTAATATCGAAATCAGCCCGCTGTTTGATGGTTTCAACTGCTGCTTTAGGAATACGGCCTAATTTTGCCTGTCCTTCACAAGCTGCAACTTCAATTTTGAGCCAGTTCATCAGTTTGCTTTCTTCTGACCAGATTGCTCCCATCTCCGGCAAGGTATACCTTTCTATCATAGTTGATCCTCCCAAAATTTATTTTCCATTAAGATTAAGAACCCTAATGTTATTAACATCACTCTTTAATAAGTAAGGTTTTTAGCGACAGCTGAGTAAAAATTTCCTCTTAAAAAATAGAATTCCCAGGAGAACAGTTTCGTAACCGAAACCTGTCCGCCTGGGCTTTTATCCCTATACGGTGTAGTGCTAAAAAGCACCTGTGTCACTTGGACCAGCCCATATAAAATATGCGGAACCCTAGACACACTTTCGCGTTTATTAATTCTATTTTTTATTACACTTTGATATTAACAAAGCATCTATGGAGTGTCAACCAGATATCTGCCAAATGGAACCTTTATTTCAACTAATTAGTCACTCTCAGGAAAGATAAGAGTTTATTGCAATCTTTGACTAACTGAATATTAAATACTGCAAACGGAACACTAAATATGTTAATTTTATTAGCTTCAAAAGCTAATAATACGCTTTCTCATTTCGTGTCTACAATCTAAAAACCATTTTTAATTATGCCTGTTTAGAAATTATGAAGGAAAGGAAGGGAAAAATGGACACAGTACAAAAAAATCAAACCGGGGTAAATGAACAAACCAAGAATGACCAATTAGCAATCTTTACAGTTAACCATGATCAGCATCCACTTACTACCGATCAGGGTCTGCGGGTTTCCAATACCGATGACTCACTTAAGGCAGGACTGCGAGGTCCAACTTTAATGGAGGATTTTCATTTTCGTGAAAAAATCACCCATTTCGACCACGAAAGGATTCCCGAGCGGGTAGTTCATGCCCGTGGATTTGGTGCGCACGGTTACTTTCAAGTCTATGAGTCCATGTCGGAGCTTACCAGGGCTAAATTTCTTCAGGACCCTATGGTTAAAACCCCTGTTTTTGTACGGTTCTCAACTGTAGTAGGCTCCCGGGGTTCGGCTGATACGGTGCGTGATGTACGAGGATTTGCCACCAAGTTTTATACCGCAGAAGGTAATTACGATCTGGTAGGTAATAATATGCCTATTTTCTTTATCCAGGATGGTATCAAGTTTCCTGATATTGTTCACGCTATTAAACCTGAGCCTCATAATGAAATGCCGCAGGCATCTGCTGCCCACGACACTTTCTGGGACTTTGTAGTGAGCACCCCGGAACTGGCGCATATGATTATGTGGCTGCTCTCGGACCGTGCCATTCCCCGCAGTTTTCGCATGATGGAAGGCTTTGGGGTCAATACCTTCCGCCTGATCAATGAACAGGGTAAAGCACGTTTTGTTAAATTCCACTGGAAGCCTACGCTCGGTGTACATTCATTGGTATGGGATGAAGCACAAAAAATCGCCGGTAAAGATCCTGACTTTAACCGCGGAGATTTATGGAATGCCATTGAAGATGGTGAATATCCTGAGTACGAACTGGGGATACAGGTTTTAGAAGAAGATCAGGAATTCGCTTTTAACTTCGATATACTTGATCCCACAAAAATCTGGCCGGAAGAACTGATTCCCGTTCGCCTGATCGGCAAAATGACTTTAAACCGCAATGTGGAAAACTTTTTTGCTGAAACCGAGCAGGTAGCCTTTCACCCGGGTAATGTAGTACCCGGAATAGATTTTACTAATGATCCCCTCCTGCAAGGCCGCTTGTTCTCTTACCTGGATACTCAGTTAATACGCCTGGGCGGTCCCAATTTTCATGAGATTCCCATAAACAGACCCGTTGCCCAGGTTCATAATAACCAGCGTGACGGCTATCACCGTATGACTATTGATAGTGGCAAAATCAGTTATTCGCCCAATTCTCTGCAGGGCAATGAACCACATCCCGCTCCCGAAACCGAGTGCGGCTATGTACATTACGCTGAAAAAGTGGATGGCAAAAAAGTTCGCGGGCGCAGCGGCAGTTTTGCCGACCATTACAGTCAGGCTACTCTATTCTGGAATAGCATGTCAGCTCCCGAAAAACAGCACATTGTAGAGGCATTCCATTTTGAAGTAGGCAAAGTCAAGGATAAAAATATTAAACAACGCGTAGTAGAAATGTTTAACAATGTTGATGGTCAACTGGCTGTTGATATTGCCGCTGGAATAGGAGCGTCTCCGCCCTCGCTTCCAGGTGGAACCGGAATAACGGAATCCTCCCCAGCCGTCAGCCAGGCAAACACCACCAAACTGCCCAATAGCCGCAGAGTTGCCATGTTACTAGAAAACGGCTATAACCACTCTGATGTAATGCAGGTTATGGACGCCTTTAAAGCCGCTGCTGTTCACCCTGTAATCATCAGTAAACAACAGGGTATGCTAAAGAGCAGCGATGGTCAGCAGCAATTAGAGGTACAGGAAAACTATCATACTGCCGCTTCGGTCCTGTATGATGCCGTATATGTACCCGGCGGCCGACAAAGTGTAGATAGCTTAAAGCAACATGGCTGTGCATTGCATTTTATCAACGAATCCTTTAAGCATTGCAAGGCAATTGGGGCTTCAAATGAAGGTATTGATTTGCTTAACGCAGCTGAGATCGATCACATTTCAATGGCCGGAACCAATACCAATAATACACTGCTCTCCAATCTGGGGGTTGTGACCATAAGTAATACTACTGATCTGGGGAATTTCACTCAGGAGTTCATCAAAGCCATTGCTGAACACCGTCATTGGGATAGGACACAAAAAGATATGGTGCCTGCTTAACTTCGGGTATGGATTCCCCGTTGGAAAATGGTTCGGTTAATAAATCATTATATTAAAAACCACCCGTTATCAGGGTGGTTTTTACTTCAACTTGTGGTATAAAAATCTAAACGTTTCCTGGGTTTAAAAACTGATAATACAATCATTATCAGCATGAAAAATATCTGCAAAGCTATAAAGAGCAGCACTAGACCGCCGTTATCCAAACCTGCCTCATCAGGCAGCTTTAAACAAAAAGACAGCTTTAATTTTTGCAAAAACCAAAGCTGCCTCTATTCAAATCAAACACCTATTTTATTCCCACTCTATCGTGCCGGTCGGCTTGGGTGTCAAGTCGTACAGTACCCGGTTGACGCCGGGAACCTCATGAGTGATCCGATGAGTGATTATCTCAAGGACTTCATATGGAACACGTTCAATGGAGGCGGTCATGGCATCCACCGTGTTGACTGCGCGCAAGATTACCGACCATTCAAAGCTTCGCACATGATTCTTCACGCCTACTGAGCGCAGATCCGGGACTACAGTGAAATACTGCCAGACTTTGCCTGCCAAATCTGCTTTTTCAAATTCTTCCCGCAGGATCGCATCCGATTCCCGTACTGCTTCCAGCCGGTCTCTGGTAATGGCACCGATACATCTGACCCCTAAACCCGGTCCCGGGAATGGCTGACGGTATACCATGGTTTCCGGTAAACCCAATGCCAGACCGCATTCGCGGACCTCATCTTTAAAAAGCATTTTAAGCGGCTCAATCAACTGGAACTGGAGGTCCTCCGGCAAACCGCCCACGTTGTGGTGACTCTTGACGGCTTTAACAGTTTTGGTTCCGGATTCGATAATATCAGGATAAATGGTCCCCTGGGCCAGGAATTTCACATCCTCCAGTTTGCGTGCTTCATCCTCAAATACCCGTATGAATTCGGAACCGATGATCCTGCGCTTCTCTTCAGGATCAGCGACTCCAGCCAGTTTGTCCAAAAACCGATCCACCGCATCCACATAGACCAGGTTGGCACCCAGTTCATTACGAAATACCTGCACCACTTGTTCCGGTTCGCCTTTGCGCAGCAGTCCATGGTTGACGTGCACACAGGTCAGCTGCTTGCCAAAAGCGCGAATCAGGAGGGCGGCAACGACTGAGGAATCCACCCCGCCGGACAAAGCCAGCAAGACCTTCTCCTTGCCTACCTGATCACGGATCAGCGCAACCTGCTCGGCAATAAAATTTTCCATATTCCAGTTGGCTTCTGCCTGGCACTGGCCGAACACGAATTCTTGCATCAGCTTCCTGCGTGCCCCGGCATCCTTCGGCCAAGGTAAAGCACCCTTATGATCCACTGGCAGGACAGGTACCCCGGCATCCAGAAGTGCTGCAGAGGCTTCAATCGTTATACCATCTACGATGCGGTTAGGGCCTCCGTTTAAGATGATCCCCTTCACATTGGCCAGCTTTGCAAGCTGTTCACCGGTCAGGTCGTGGGGATGGATTTCAGTAAAAACACCTAATTCACGAATTTCACGAGCAATATTGGTGTTCTCTGTGCTTCCCAAATCGATAATCAATATTTTGTCCTGTTTCATGCAAAACCTCCTGATTTCA
>CAZLVY010000053.1:0-15376 GCA_964563125.1 uncultured Syntrophomonas sp.
CTAAAACTTAACGTTTTAAACGGTTTTTCTAAGCTGTGTTTTCACACAGCCCCATATGCTTGTCCCGTACAATTTTTCCCCTTCCTCCCGAAATATAAGTATTTTGTCTCAAATAGAAATCAATAGTGTATTATTAAAATAATTGATATTAAATGTAACTTGGAAAATCTCGTATTAAAGAGGTGACCTTAATTGTCGTTTCTGTTGAACAGCGAAACAGAGGTTTTCGCCTTCCTGGTCTGTTCAATCTTGTTATTTGATTTCTATCAGCGTAGGGAAAAGCGCATCTTTGAGGATAAATTGTTTTTGGTTTTGTTAGTCTCCAACATGCTGATACTTCTGATAGATGCAGCGGGCTGGTATATGGAAGGACAGGCAATATCTCTTTTTAGTATAGTCTATGTGCGTACTGTTCTATTCTATTTTATTATGAATCCCCTTTTGCCTTATTTATGGTTATTATATATCGACTATCAAATATTCAAGGATGAAACCCGGCTGGGAAAATTATTTTGGCCTTATCTGTTACCTATACTTTTCAGCACCTTAATGGTCATCGCCAATCCCTTTAACCAAATGCTATTTTACATAGACAGCAACAATGTTTATCACCGTGGCCCATGGTATCCTTTGTTCATAGCCTTGTCTCTTTCTTATCTGCTCTATGCTTTTATATTGCCTTTTTTAAAGCGCCGTATGATTCCTAAAAACTATTTCGTACCTCTAATCATATTTCCCTTACCACCAATAATAGGGGCATTAATACAATCCTTTTTTTATGGAACCGCGCTGATCTGGACCGGTCTTACCTTGTCATTGCTCATCATCTATATTTATGTACAAAATCGCAAAATGGATACTGATTATCTCACCGGGCTGTACAACCGCAGACAGTTAGACCGCTATTTGGAGCAGAAGATTAAAAACATTACAGCAGGTCAAAAATTTTCCGCCATAATGATCGATATTGATGGTTTTAAGCAGACCAATGACCAATATGGGCATGTTACCGGTGATGAAGCACTGGAAATAACCACGCAGCTATTGAAAAGCGGCTTGCGCAAGCATGATTTTTTGGCGCGGTACGGCGGCGATGAGTTCATGATTATTGTAGATATTGAAGATAAGGACACTTTGAAAAAATTTGTGGAGAGAATTAACGAAAAATTCACTAATTTCAATTTAACTGGGGTTAAGCCCTATAAATTAAATGTCAGTATGGGCTATGACATTTATGATTATAATACCCCTATGAGCGCGGATAGTTTTATTCAGCACATAGATGCCCTTATGTATGCTGATAAAAAGGGTAAGTAAGGTTCACACCTCCCCTATGTTTTACAAGTATTAGATAAACGATCTGCAAATACATAATAGCATTTAAATCCCCACAAGTTTCGTTTAAATGTGAGGAGATACTCCCCTCGATAAACCAATAGGCGCTTCTACTTACCTTGCGGTGTGTTAAAATATATATAATATGGTAAATAATCAGAAGTCGATTTATGCCCAGCGCATCCCTTTTTCTGTATGAAATCGAGCACAGCTGGATCAGCTAATGTTTTGACCTATTAGCAGTACCAAGGTGAGGAGATATAAATTGCGAGAGAAGTTAGCTTTCAGATTCATGTTTGCTACCACATTAGTCGTAATCTTTGTTATGACAATACATTTCTTCTGGGAATATAATCAGCAAAAGCAGCAAGCTCTTTTGGAATTGATAGAAAAAGCTCAAGTAATAACTAAACAACTTGTAGCTACCAGAGAATTTATATCTACTAATCAGGACCGAATTAATTTTGATTCAAAGGGAAATTACGAATTTAAACACCTTAACCCAGCTGCTGTTGGTATGGGTACAGCTGATGCATTTGGCAGATTGACTGATTATAAAATAAAACAGACACGAATTCACTATCGGGATTCAAGAAATGCACCGGATGAGTTTGAAGTACAAATTCTGAAAAGATTCGAAGCAAATCCTGAGCTGCAAGAAATGTGGAGTGAAGAAACTATTGAGGGAGAATCAGTATTCCGTTATATGATTCCTTTAAAGATAGAAAAATCTTGTCTTGCATGTCATGGGAGTCCTGCGGGAGAAGTTGATGTAGCTGGTTATCCTAAAGAAGGCTATTCAGAAGGAAACCTGGGTGGAGCCATAAGTCTTATAATGCCCATGAATATAATAAGCAGCAATCTAAAAGCTAATGCAACGAGATATGGAGTCTTTTTCCTGTTACTTATTATTGTATTCATATTTTCTATCTATATTCTTATGAAGCATCTGGTATCCAAGCCTTTAAGTGAATTAGAAAAGGCTTTGGAATATTCGGGCAGCGGAAATATGAATATTGATCTGAGTAATTTAAACGCTAAAGGAGAAATAAAGCATTTAGCTCATCATTTTCAGAAAATGGCTGGAGAACTAGGCGAACTATATATTAACCTTGAAAAAAAAGTTAAGCTTAGAACCACAGAATTGGAACGCGCTAACCATATCCTAAAATTAAACGAACAGCAGCTAACCCAAACAAACTCTAAGCTGGAAGAAGCAAATAAATTCAAGTCTGATTTTTTGGCTATAATGAGTCATGAACTCCGAACTCCGCTAACTTCAATCATCGCTTTTACGAAAATTCTTTTAGAGGAACTGCCGGATAATCTTGAATCAGAACGGCAAAATCTTATGGAAATTGAGTCAAACAGCGAAAACTTACTTCATTTAATAAATAATATTTTAGATGTTGCCAGAATAGAAGCAGGTTGGTCTGAAGTCAGATTCGAAACTATGGATATGACTGATGTTATATGTTCTGTCGAGGGAATGTTTGCTCCAATGATCAAAACTAAAGGTATAGTATTAACAACCAGGATTGATGCAGCAGTTCCTCTTATAAAAGCTGATCCAGAAAAAATAAGAAGAATTGTACAGAATTTAACAGGAAATGCTATAAAATTTACCGAAGCAGGTGGGAAGGTAAATATAAACATCAATTATGAACAGGACAGGAATGAAATAATTATTACTGTTGCCGATACCGGTATTGGCATTAAACAAAAAGACCTGGCTACTATTTTTGACAGATTTGTACAAGCTGACAGTTCCACTTCTAGAAAATTCGGTGGAACAGGGCTGGGATTATCACTGGCTAAAGAATTGGCCGAAATGCACGGAGGATGGATTACCGTGGAAAGCGTCTATAATCAAGGGAGCATTTTTAAAGTAGGGATTCCTGCCGTTAAAATCAATGAATAACGAGGTAATTTCAGTGCAAGACGATTTGAAAGTATTGCTGGTTGATGACGAAGAGAGCATAAAAAAGGTGGTAGAACAAATTATGCACCGGGATGGCTATAACCTTATTTATGCATCAAACGGTGAAGAAGCTTTGGCAATGTTTAAAAAGGAAAACCCGGCACTAATAATTCTAGATGTTATGTTGCCGGTAATGGACGGCTTTGAAGTGTGCAGAATTATTAGGCAGCAAAGTAGTGTGCCTATAATTTTTTTATCAGCTAAAAATGATATTGTTGACAAAACCATTGGTTTTAACTTGGAGGCGGATGATTATCTGGCTAAACCCTTCAGTCCGTTAGAACTATCTTTACGAGTAAAAGCTTTAATTAGAAGAACCTCAAATAACTCACTTGGAAAATGTAACTCGTGCGGGCTTATCTCTATTAAAGACCTCGAAATTGATTGCAATAGTTATGAAGTGACAGTCAGAGGTAAAAAAATAGACTTTACTCCCAAGGAATTCGAAATGCTTTGTTTTATTGCCAGTCATCCGGGACAGGTGTTTACTCGTGAGCAATTGCTCAACCAACTCTGGGGAGAGGATTATGTCGGGGACATAAGTACTATAAC
Source organism: uncultured Syntrophomonas sp. (assembly GCA_964563125.1). GTDB lineage: Bacteria > Bacillota > Syntrophomonadia > Syntrophomonadales > Syntrophomonadaceae > UBA1368. Next base: position 3,869 of record CAZLVY010000053.1, read on the forward strand.
TGTCTTCATGAGAAAAATCAGAGAAAAGGTGGAGTTAGATCCTTCTAAACCAAAATTCATCCAAACAGTATGGGGAGTTGGTTATAAGTTTTGCCATAAAAGCCCCTGATCGTCACTTCCTCAGTCATACTTTAGTTTAACTTCCAACAAAAATTTCGCATATCAAATAACTCTTATAAAGAATTCCCTTCCACATTAATAATTTCTTAATAAATTTATAAGCAAATGATAAGCATTAATTAACTGTTCATTAAGACATGTTATTTAAACTGTATATATAATCATATGCCTATTTTTCTGGGTGCATTATCGTGGTTACGGTAAAAGCTGCTCAATTGATGGGCTACTCAAAAATACAGTAAAGGAGAATGATAAATGGAAATTAGCCGGCGGAAATTTCTAAAGTTTGGCTTGAGCGGTGTTATTGCTGCTTCTGGCTACGGGCTGGTAAAACAGCTCGGATCTGGCGCTTATATGTACGATCACTTAAAACCGGTCATTGATGAAAGATCAGAAAATTTTTATCGAGGTATGATTAACTACGACGATGTGGTTCGCACCACCTGTGCCGGGAACTGTACACAGGCCTGCGGTTGGAACGCTCTGATAAAGGGTAATACAATTGTCAGAACTGAACCTGCCGCAGACTACAATATCTACGACCCCTACGCCAAAAATGCTTATCTCCCCAGAGGTTGTATTCGCGGTTCTTCTTACCTAGAGTATATCTATGGTCCTACGCGTATTAAAACACCACTGATAAGAACCGGTCCCAGGGGATCCGGACAATTCCGGCGAGCTTCATGGGACGAGGCCCTGGATTTAATTGCTGAGCAATTAATGGTTATTATTAAAGAAGACGGGCCGGAAGCATTGGCTCTTTTCTCAGCAATACCTTCCTTTAACTATATTTCAGCTGCCAGTGGATATCGTTTAGGTACTGTCATGGGAGCTGCCGGACCTTTATCTTTTTATGACTGGTATTGTGATTTACCAGCAGGAGAACCTGAAACCTGGGGAGTACAAACCGAAGAATGTGAAGAATGGGACTGGACAAATGCTAAATTAATACTATTGTGGGGAGCCAACATAGCAGAATCGCGGATGCCAGCCACTCACTTTGTAACTGAAGCTAAATATAAAGGTGCAAAAGTCATATCAATTATGACTGATTATAATGCTACCAGTAAAATTGCCAATTTCTCTGTTCATCCGCGACCTGGAACCGATGCTGCTTTGACTATGGGTATTGTTAACATCTTAATTAAAAATAAATGGTATAAAGAAGACTATGTAAAGACTTTTACCGACATGCCATTTTTAATTAGGAGCGACAACAGCAAGTTCCTCAGCGAATATGACCTGGTAGAGGGCGGCAGCAAATATAAACTTTATGTCTGGGATAAAAACAGTAACCAGATGGTATTGGCTCCTGGTACTATGGGCGATGACCGTGATACTCTTGATTGGGAAAGTATTCAGGTGGATCCGCTTCTAGAATATACTGGTATTGTCGAGATTAAGACAGGTGACTCAATAGAAGTTGAAACTGTCTGGAGCAAACTTAACAGTTTACTCGAACAGGACTACTCCCTCAATCAGGTCGAAAAGATTACCGGAGTAAATACCCAGGTTATTGAAAGCCTAGCTAGTGATTTGCATCAGTATAGTCCCGCCTGCATTATTGAAGGAGGCGGAGTTAACCACTGGTATCATAATGATTTGAATAATCGCTCCATGATTTTGTTAATGGCCCTTACTGGTAATGTCGGAGTAAATGGCGGAGGATTCCACCAGTATACCGGGCAATATCGGGTGTGGCTAAAAGGAATGGCACAATATGTACCACTAGCCAAAAGTAAAGCCGTTAATACTACCCTTTTTGTATGGACTCATTTCGATAAACAACTCTGGAAGTTGAACAAAAACTGGGCAGACATTATAACCTCTATTGAAGCTGGAACGATTAGTGAACTCCCCGATGGAAGTGCTGTCAGTACCGATCCTGAAAAGGAAATGGCTTATCGTCAATATTTGCTGATAAAATCACTAAGCAAGGGAAATATGCCTGTTTACCCTAAACCACCTAAAAGGCCACGGGCCATGATGATTTGGCGAGCTGATTTTGTAAACAACGGTAAAGGTGGTTATCGTTTACTTGATTGGTTCAAGGACGAAGATAAACTGGAATTGGTTATTAATTTTGATTACCGGATGTCAACTACTTCCTTATATTCTGATGTCGTTCTGCCTACAGCCAGTTGGTATGAAAAATATGATATTGAAACAACCCCTTTGCATCCATATTTTCAGCTACAGCAGGCTTGTATAAAGCCAATGTATGAATCAAAAACAGACTTCGACACTATGCGCATGATCGCCCAAAGAATACAACAAAAAGCTCTGGAAGCGAGAACCGCCGGTATATGGGATGCCAAATGGGTTGAAGCAGATGGTAAGACAGTAAGAGACTTCACTAAAATCTATGATTTATTTATTGATAAAGAGGGCAATGAGAACCCGTATTTTAAAGGTGTTGGCGAAGGTGCCCTGGATAGCGATAAAAAAGTCGCTCACTTCATTGTCAAAAACAGTCCCATTTTATTCCCGGATGAGAGTAAATTTATTGAACACAAGGATAGATTTGCTGCTGATCTCGTACCGGTTATTGAAAAATACCTGTCCACCGGTGATGGAGATGCTTATGCCCAGGAATTCTTAAAGCTTGCGGAAAAAGGTCCGATCCCGTTCCCGGCTTTACAGCCTGACAGGCCGCACAACCCATTCAGGGAAAATATCCAAAGAAAACTGCCCTGGCCTGCCGGAGGAAAACATGCGCCTGAACTTATTATTTCCAAGTATCCCTGCGTGATTCCATCTAAAGTCAATAAAACCTTAACCGGACGCCAACAATTTTATCTGGACCATGATTACTATATTACTCTGGGGGAAACACTACCTACATTTAAAATCCCAGAAGTAGACTTAGCTGATGGTAAACCGGCACCTTTAAAAATGAATACCCCCCACGGTAAATTCAAAACTCACAGCATGTTTTCGGAACTTTCTATTCTGCTTCGTTTGCAACGCAGTGAGGCTGTAATACAGATTAATGGCAATGATGCTAAAGCAAGAAATATCAATGATAATGACCTGGTGGAAGTCTATAATGACTATGGACGATTTATCTGCCGTGCCATGATTATGCCTGGCATTAGTCCTTCTGAGGTTCGAATTGATCATGCGTGGGAGAGTTACCAATATCGGGAAGGTTACTTTAATTTAATCACACCGGTTCGGCCTAATCCCACCCAGTCTGTCAAATACCCTGATGACCCAGAAGCCCCTGATAATCATCTCAAATTTGCCTGGAATCTGTGGGGAGTTTGTGGTAATGAGTGTGACACATCTGTGGAAATAAGGAAGGTGAAATAGCGCATGGCTGAAAAAATACATCAATGGGCAAAAGTTGTTGACCTTAACAAATGCATAGGATGTCAGGAGTGCAGCGTCATCTGTAAGATGTGGTGGACGAACCGCGAAGGTGCACAACATATGTGGTGGTCTATCGTAGAAACTCGTCCCGGAACCGGTTATCCAAAAAACTGGGAACAAACAACTGCCAAAGGGAAAATGCCCGAAGAAGATGATTACGAAACTGTTCCTCAATTTAATTATGAAAAACTAATGAATAACATTGGTACCAAACAGCCCAGGTTATTGCCCAGCCCTGCACCGGAATGGGGGCCAAACTGGTATGATTCAGTAGGTGAAGGCTCAGTGCCTCAGGACAACTGGTATTTTCATGTTCACATGGCGTGTATGCACTGTTCTGAACCTGCCTGTGTGGAAGCTTGTCCCAGTAAAGCGATTTATAAACGTCCTGACGGTATAGTTATAATCAACCAGGATCTATGTAAAGGTTTCAAAGCATGTATACAGGCCTGTCCGTATAAAAGAATATTTTGGAATGATCAATTGCGTGTAGCTGAAAAATGCATAATGTGTTACCCCTTGCTGGAAAAAGGCAAACCACCCATTTGTGTAAGTTCATGTGTTGCCCGTGCTATTTTCTTTGGCGATATTACCGATCCGGCTTCAAAAGTTTACAAATTGGTGAAGGAATACAAAGTGGCCTTGCCTATGCATGAAGAGTATAATACAGAGCCTAATATGTATTATATTCCTCCGGTAATGACAGCCGCATTAGGAGGTACTGATCAGTTGGCCAAAGACGAGCTTCGTATTCCTGAATCCTATCTGGTTAGCTTATTTGGTTCTGAGGTAAGCCAGGTTAAAAACCATTTACTGCAAGAAATCAAAAAAGTACAAGCAGGGAATAAATCAGAACTTATTGATATACTTGTTGACTACCCAAACTTTGAAGTGTGAGGTGAATAAAGTGGAAGAAAAAAGAAACTTCTGGTTAACCTGGCCATCAATAATAGTATTTATTCCTTTTACTTTATTGATCCTGGTTTTCATGTTATGGAATATATTTGGTTCACATCCCGAAGCTTTTTATACTATAATACCTGCTTTAAAAAGCTGGGCGATTACCATGCTGGTATTATGGGCAGTAATTGCAGCAGCTATGGTCAGCATTTTCCGCTTGCTGGATCGCCAGGAGGAAGGTGATTTGAATGTCTAGATTAAATACTGCTTATCACAATATGTCAGTTCACTTGAGTATAGGAGTACTTATAGCTTTAGTCCTAGTTGCAATTGCTGTATTTATAGTATATAGAAAACAAAAGGACTCCGAGTTATTTAAACAGTTAGATTACAGTTTACCTGTTTTCCTTTTTATAGGTATTATAGGGATTGCTGTAGCCTGCGTAAGTCCTCTTATAGACTATCCGGCATGGTCGGCCCTGGTTGCCTCACCGCTGATAAAAGTCAAAATATGTCTGGCCGTTATTGCCTTTGAAGTATTTTTGATGCTGTTTTACATCAGGTGGAAAAAAGGACCGGAGTTGTGGAAAAATCAAAAACTAGCAATATATTTTGTGGTGCTTGCTGTAATCGGAGGAATTTTAATAAGTCTAATTGGCGCCATCGGAGGATTCATTACTATACAGGAAACAAGCCTGGAAGCACTGCTAAATTTTCTGGGTGTAGCAATTCCTTAACTTAAGGAGGACTTCATGTTAAAACAAGAAATTGAACCATTAGTAATCAAAAGTGCAGCCTATAAGCTGTTAGCAAGCATATTCAACTATCCTGATCAATTTGTTTATAATGCTATGAATAGTGGTTTTTACAGGGAAACTCTTGAAAATCTAACCCAATACATGATAGAGAGCGGCACGGTTACTGCAGAACTAAGCAGCACATGGCTTTATAAAGGAGAAGAATTCTGGCAGAAGCCCCTGGAAGGAATCCAAGCTGCATATACTGAATTATTTGATTTTTCTTATCCCCAACCGGTATGCCCCCCCTATGCAGGCATGTATATGCCAGGAGGAAATAATTATCCCGGACCACGGACCCAACTAATGGCAGAGTTAGGCACAAAATATTACTGCTGGGGCTTGGAACTGGAAAATGAAGTTAACGACCATATTGCTGTAGAATTAGAATTTATGCATTTCTTGCTGGCTACTCAATATATAGCAGCAGAACAAAATAAAGACAGCACAGTAGAAAAACTAATAGATGAACAAAAGTGGCTGACGACTCATATGAAGGAATGGATACCTGAATTTGCTGAAAGCTTAATTAAACAATCACCTGATTCCATTTGGGCAATTGCTGCAGACATATTATTGAATTTACAGAAGTAGTACAAGAGCTGACCCTAAATCATTCCTTTGGGGTCAGCTCTTCATAATTTTCTGCGATAATGATCAATATCGATGGTTTTAAGCAGACCAATGACCAATATAGGCATTAAGCCCATAGAATATTGGAAACATTTAAGGCCTGACCCCTAAATCCATCTCTCCCCGCATCTCCCTTACTTGTTAAATATTGTTCTGTACAGAACAATTAATATAGTTGTATAATCGTTCAGTGCAGAACGATTTTTTCTGTTAATAAGGAAATATTATAAATAGCTTTATCATAGGGAGGACTGGCTTTGGACTTAGTACATGAACAACTGGTGGAATTACTGCATGATATAAATCGCGGCATGAGTAAATATGCCCGCGATATTTTTGCTGAACATGACCTGCCCTTTTCTTTGCTGATGATCAGCAAGCATATAAAGGCTGAACCAGGCATTACGATTAGCCAGATGTCCCGGCGCACCGGTATTGCCAAATCGCATGTTTCCAACCAGATACGAAAACTCGAAGATCGCGGCTGGGTGGAAAAAAGACCTGATGCCAGCGATCAGAGGGTTATCAGGCTCTATCTGAGTCAGCCTGGCAGTGATGAAATGGTTCTACTGGGGGGCAAAATCAGGCAGCAATTCAGCAGCCTATTATCAGAAATTCCCCAGCAGCGGGCACAGGAACTGCTGACTGACCTGCTTGAAATCAAGCAGGTTATTGAAAGATACCACGAACAAATCATACCTGAAATAACACACCATGAATAGGAAGTGAAACCCGGTGACAAAACTAATCCGTTTCTTAAAACCGTTTAGAATATTGGTGGCAGCCGTTCTGCTGCTGGTCTTTGTCCAAACCCTTACCGAACTGTATCTGCCCACCTTAATGGCCGATATCGTGGACACCGGTATTGTAAGGGGAGATACCCCCTATATTATTAGAACCGGCGGCTTTATGCTCTTAATTGCAGCGGGCGGCACCATCTGTTCGATAGCGACCAGTTTTTTAGCGGCAAAAATAGCAGTTGGTCTGGGCCGATTACTGCGCAGCAAAGTTTTTAGCCGGGTGGAAGACTTCTCCCTGCACGAATTTAACCAGATGGGAACCGCTACCCTTATTACCCGCACTACTAATGACATCAACCAGATTCAGACGGTAACTTTTATGATTCTGCGCATGATGCTTTTCGCGCCGATGATGGGTATAGGCGGCATTATCATGGCGGTGAATCAGGACCGGCCTCTGTCGCTGGTGCTGCTGGTTGCCGTCCCTTTTATTGCTGTATTAATCTTTTTTATTATGAGCAAAGCCATTCCCCTTTTTAAGTTAATGCAAATAAAGCTGGACCGTTTAAATCTGGTCTTGCGGGAAAACCTGACCGGTATTAGAGTAATCCGGGCGTTCAACCGTACCAAAGAGGAGCGGGAGCGTTTTACTGATGCCAACCTTGACCTTACCAATAATGCCATTCGGGTCAATAAACTGATGGCAACCATGATGCCGGGCATGATGCTGGTAATGAATTTTACCATCATCGCTATTATCTGGTTTGGCAGTATTCGCATAGATCATGGCGGCATGCAGGTGGGGTCCTTGATGGCCTTTATTCAGTATGCTATTCAGATTATGATTTCCCTCATCATGATGTCCATGATGTTTATTATGCTGCCGCGGGCCTCGGCTTCAGCAATAAGAATCAATGAAGTTCTGGATACTATTCCAGAAATTAAAGATCCCGGGCAGACGAAGCAGCCCGGCAGTGATAAAGGCTATCTGGAATTTAAAGATGTCAGTTTTAGTTTCCCAGGAGCCGAGCAGCCTGCTCTGAGCAATATTTCCTTCACCGCCAGCCCCGGAGAGATGACCGCTATTATCGGCGGTACCGGCTCGGGTAAAACTACTTTGATTAACCTTATCCCCCGTTTTTACGATGTAAGCCAGGGAGCAGTTCTGATTGACGGAGTAGATGTACGGGAAATGTCTCAGGAGAATCTTAGGGCTAAAATTGGTCTGGTGCCCCAGACAGCAGTATTATTCAGCGGCACCATTACGGAAAATATTCGCTTCGGCATGCAGGATGCCAGCATTGATGAAGTCTATAAGGCAGCTCAAACTGCCCAGGCCATAGAGTTTATCACCGGCATGAAAAACGGCTTTGATTCTGTTATCGAACAGGGCGGCATTAATGTTTCCGGAGGCCAGAAGCAGCGGCTTTCAATTGCCCGGGCTTTAGTCAGAAGACCGGATATATATATATTCGATGACAGCTTCTCAGCCCTGGATTTCAAAACTGACGCCCGGCTGCGGGCAGCCCTAAAAAAGGAGACCCTGCAGTCTACGGTACTTATCATAGCCCAGCGGGTTACCACCGTTATGGAAGCAGACCGCATTATTGTTTTAGAAGAAGGGCAGATAGCAGGTATGGGCAACCATAAAGAACTGCTCAATTCCTGTGAAGTATATCGGGAAATCGTATACTCACAGCTGTCCGAGGAGGAACTGGCATGAAGACTGAACGCAGAGAAAATAGTCCCGGCGGTGGCGGCCATAACGGCGGTTTCCGCGGCGGACCGATGGGTCCCATGGGCCGACCGGTCGTTAAAGCCAAAGATTTCAAAGGCACCTTCAACCGGCTTTTAGGCTATTTAAAACCACGCCGATTCAGGCTGTTAATCGTACTTTTATTCGCCATTTTAAGTACTGTATTCAGTATTGTCAGCCCCCGAATAATGGGAAAAGCCACCACCAAGTTATTTGAAGACCTGATGCAAAAATATAACCATGTGCCGGGAGCAGCAGTGGATTTTGCCTATATCTTAAATATCCTGCTAATTTTAGCCGGACTTTATATTATAAGCGCCCTTTTTGCTTATATTCAGCAATACGTTATGGCCGGAGTAGCTCAGCAAACTGTTTATGATTTGCGCCAGGATATGAATGGCAAGCTGGCACAGCTGCCCTTGAGATTCTTTGATGCCCGCACCCACGGGGATATCTTGAGTCGGGTAACCAATGACATCGATAATATCGCCACCACTTTGCAGCAAAGCCTAACCCAGCTTATTACCTCGGTGGTAACACTGGTAGGTGTCTTAATTATGATGCTGACTATCAGTCCCTGGCTGACCCTGATATTTGCAGTAGTCCTGCCCTTATCCGGTTTGGTCACTAAAGCTGCTGCCAAACGATCTCAGATATTCTTTGCCGGCCAGCAGCGGGAGTTAGGACTCTTAAATGGTCATGTAGAAGAGATGTATACTGGTCACCAAATTGTCAAAGCCTTTGGCCATGAGCCAGAATCAATTGAAAGATTCGACACCATTAATGAAAAGCTCTATGAAGCCGGGTGGAAAGCCCAGTTCGTTTCGGGCTTGATTATGCCCTTGCTATCATTCATTAATAATGTCGGCTATGTTTTAGTCTGCGTGGCAGGCGGCATCTTTGTAACCAGCGGCGTAATTACCATCGGTGATCTGCAAGCCTTTATTCAATATTCGCGGCAGTTTACCCAGCCTATAGTACAGACCGCCAATATTATTAATATTATTCAATCCACTATTGCCTCAGCCGAACGGGTTTTTGAAATACTTGATGAAGCCGAAGAAATTCCGGATGATGCAGATACAAAAGAAATCGAGTCTCCCCGGGGTGATGTAGAATTTCAGAGCGTCCGTTTCAGCTACCAGGCTGATGTTCCGCTCATTAAAGATATGAACATCAATGTAAAGCAGGGACAAACTATAGCCATAGTCGGTCCCACCGGAGCCGGCAAGACAACTCTGGTAAATCTTTTAATGCGCTTTTATGAAATAAATGAGGGCAGAATTACCGTAGACGGCGTTGATATAAGGGATCTGAAACGCGGCAGACTAAGAAGCCTTTTTGGCATGGTACTGCAGGATACCTGGCTCTTTAACGGCACTATCCGGGATAACATTGCCTATGGCCGCATGGCTGCTACCGGAGAAGAAGTGGTACTTGCCGCCAAAGCTGCACATGCTGATCATTTCATTCGCACCCTGCCGGATGGATACGATACCGTCTTAAATGAAGAAGCATCTAATATTTCTCAGGGTCAAAAACAGCTGTTGACTATCGCTCGGGCTATTCTGGCCGACCCGGCTATTCTTATTCTGGACGAAGCCACCAGCAGCGTCGACACCCGAACCGAAGCCTACATCCAAAAAGCTATGATAGCTTTAATGAACAAACGTACCAGCTTCGTCATCGCCCATAGACTATCTACCATTCGCGATGCCGATTTGATTCTGGTAATGAATGAAGGACGTATTACTGAGCAAGGCACTCATAATGAACTGCTTTCCCAAAAGGGATTCTATGCTGATCTGTATAACAGCCAATTTACCGGCGCCAATCTGGAGGAGCTGACAGCTTAAGAGGCAAGTCGATGTAGCAGGGGCTGTCCTTTTTATTTTTGTTCCGAGTGAAAAAATTTATACAGCAGCAAAAATTTTAAAGCTGACAATTAAGCCGGGTCCACTTTTTTTCGATTTTTTGTCAAACTTTTTTTCATATCAATCAACCAATTTATTCTTACCTTAACAAACACCTTCAGACTTAATGTCCGGTAAAGAGAATTCAACTCTCCATCTCTGACCAAGCTGCAAATCTTATTCAGGTAACGGGATTCGGTTTTAAATTCACTGGCACATGCTTTTTGAATTTCCTCCCGCTCCATAACTTCTTTCAGCCAGCTCTGGCGCTGCTGTTTATTAAAATTCATTTTTTTACCAAAGGATAATTCCATGGCTTTAACTATATTATTTATATGATCACCACTGGTGGTGTTAAGCTTGGCCTGGTTTTTTGGATTCCAGGCAGCAACTGCCTCCATGTGATAATGCCTAAAATCTATAACATTATCAATATAATCTATCGGATACTTTTCCCACTCTTTTTTAAAATCGTTAAGATGGTAACTGTAAAACACTTTATCAACAAAGCCTACTCTTTCGGTTACGGCAATATATCTGGCGATGAATACTACATCCTGGTGCCTTCTTAAGGCAGGATACAATATATTATATTTTTTGATCATTTCCAGATCAAAAAGCTTGTTCCATGGCGCTGGCCCAATTTTATATTGCTGATATTTCTCGCGAATAGAGGCACCTTCCACGGCCATATTCGGAAAGGCTCGAATACTAATCACTTTTCCTTTTACATTAATGACCCGATACCCGAAAACTACCAGGTCGCAATGCCCGCTTTCCATTGCATTAACCAAAACTTCGATGGCATCAGGCTCAATATAGTCATCCGCATCGGGAAAATAGACATAGTCGCCTGCAGCCATTTCAATGCCGATATTCCTGGCAGGACCGGATCCTTGATTTTGTGTGTGCACCACCTTAACCCTCCCATCCTGACCTGCTATTTTATGGCATACCTGTAAACTGCTGTCCGTCGATCCGTCGTCAACTAAAATAACCTCCAAAGCCTCATAATTCTGGGCCAGCAAACTTGAAACCGCCTTTTCTAGGCTTTGTTCCATATTATAAACCGGTACAATTATACTGACTTTTTTCACTTATAATAACCTTCCTTCAGTATAAACATGTAGCAGGGATACTTCTCCGGGGCAAATAGCAACATTCTTTTTACACGTTTTTCTTTACAGCTTTAAGACTTTCTTTACTACTGCCCCTTTTAAACGGGCCATGTGGTTGGATTTAATAATGGTCATCTCTTCCATGCTGATGGGAAA
>CAZLVY010000054.1:0-14793 GCA_964563125.1 uncultured Syntrophomonas sp.
AATAACTTTTTTCGCACTTTTAGTCTTGCTGTTTAAGTTTTATCAGAACTTTGCTCTACTAGATTTCGCTAGCGGCAAAAATTATCTTATCATGCCCCTTAAACAAAGTCAAGGGATTTTCGCTCATTTTTAAACTGATTAACATAATTTTTTGCCTAAAACATTAAAGCAATAGTAATTATAATATGAAGTCAATTATTTTAACTTTTAAAATTTAGGATAAATCTTTACGAAAAAGGACGACTATGGTCGTCCCTGCATTTTTGTTATTTTACTAATATATTTTTTATTTGTTTTTGGCTTTAGGATATTTTTCAATATATATGGCCGCATCCGGGCAAACCATTTCACAGATTAGACAGGCTATGCAGCTATCTTCGTCTTTAGGTTCGACTATAGGTGTTCCGTAAACTCCCAGACTGTGCGACCATCTTAATACATCATTAGGGCATTTTTCTTTACATAAGCCGCATCCTTTACAATATTCAGGGAATATATGAAAGGTGGCTTTTTCCATCGGAGTTGATTTTGCTTCGATTGTTTTTGTTTTAGGCATGGGTAGACACCCCTTCCTGCAGGGATTTCTCTGCTAATTCTTTCCCAATTTCAAGTGCTTTAAAATTAAGAGTCCGTAGTTCTGGATTGCTCTCAAATTTATAACCTAATTTATGCTCCAATGCTTGTTTAGCAGTTTCAAAACTAACTACATTTGTTAAACCAATTACTGCTCCCATGATAATAATATTAAATACCCGGGGGTGTAATTCCCTATTAGCTGTATCAATTGCCGGTAAACCAATAATACGCTTAACTCTTTTTGGCATTTCATCAGGATTTATTTTAAAGCTTGAATCATAAACAAATAGCGTGTCTTCATCAGAATAAGCAGCTGTTCTGGCGATAGCTCTCTCGCTAAGAGCCAAAACTACATGAGCTTTGTTAAATTTCGGTGCACCTATACGTGTATCACTAACTTGTATGAAAGCAATTGACACTCCACCTCTCTGTTCGAGGCCGAAGTTGGGAATGTAAAGAGTCTGTTTCTTTTCGTTATACGCAGCCTCCGCAATTATTTCGGCGACTGATTGTACGCCCTGCCCGCCTTCACCAGCCAGTGCAATTTTAACTAATGCCATTATTTATCCCCCTTTCCGAAGGGAGTTTTTAGTTCCCCGACCGGGAAATATTGCTCCATTTCATCTTCAAGAAAATGCCAGGTCTGTTGGGCATTAGTTCTCCAATTGGTTGGGCAAGTTGATAGGACTTCTACAAAGGAGAAACCGTTGCCTTCCAATTGGTTGCGCAATGCATTACGCAAAAACCTTCTTAGCTGTTTATATTTTGATACGGTAGCTCTTGCTACATATGCACCATCTGGAGTAAGTTCTGCTATGAATTCCGGCCCTTTAGTTGGATAACCAGTTAATTCCGGATCGCGTCCATAAGGACTGGTTTCGGTTTTTTGCCCTGGCAAGGTTGTAGGAGCCATCTGCCCACCAGTCATACCATAGTTAGTATTATTAACCAGAATTAGTGTAACTTTTTCATTACGAACAGCAGCATTGAGTAGGTGCTGGGAGCCAATTGAATAACCGCCTCCGTCACCCATGTAGCCAATTGTAATCAGCTCCGGCCGGGCTCTTTTGATACCTACCATGACTGGTGTAGTTCTACCATGATGAGTCTGCGTGCTGTCACAGGCCAGGAAGTCCCAGGCCAGTAATGAACAGCCTATATCACAACCAAAGATGACCTTGTCCTGAATGTCCAGTTCATCTATTGTTTCGCCCAAAGCTTTCAGTACAATTCCATGTCCGCAGCCAGGACAAAATTTATGCGGTTTACTTGGTAAATACCATGATTTTGGTGTTGCGGGTGCAACCATATTATTAATACCTCCTTATCGCAGCTTAAATAATGCTTTTAACCTTTTGCATAAGATCATAGTCAACAATTCCTACCCCCGGCATGAATAGGGTTTCAATCGGCAAATTCTGACCATATATTTCGTATTTAACAATGCGTTCCAATTGTCCCATAGCCGATTCGGCAATTAAAAGTTTTTTTGCATTGCTTTTTTCTATTACGGCCAGCAATTGCTCTCGGGGAAAAGGTCTCAGCGTTATAGGTCTAAAGCATCCCGCTTTTATCCCTTGCGTTCTAAGTGCTTTCACAGCATCTTCAGCCGCACGCGAAACAATTCCATGAGTAATTATTATGATATCTGCATCTTCGCACTGGAATTCACTGTATTCAGCAACTTCTGCTTTAATAGATTCATATTCTGTATCAAATTTTAATACTACATCATATAGTTCTTCTTCCATACTATAAATATTTCGTAAATGCTGCGGTTCTCTATCTTCACCAATATGACCACCTAGACCAATTAGCGGATAGGGTTTGATAATATCTATTCCCCTCTCGGCAGGCTCATACATTTCCAGTGGTTCTCTCATCTTGGCCTGATATCCATCACCTAAAAGAAAAGTCGGGAACCTATATTTCCACGCAGTATTAAATCCTTTAATCGTGTAATCATAAAGTTCCTGATGCGTAGCGGTCGAATAAACTATCCTATGTCCTTCTCCATTTCCACCTCTAGTGGTAAGTGTTACTTCCTGCTGGGAATATATAACTGTTCCCGAGGATGGTCCACCCCGCTGCTGAATAATAGCAAAAAAAGGTAGCCTCATGGCTTCAGCCATACCAAAAGGTTCCTGCATCAGTACATTACCAGGTCCTGCGGTAGCGGTAAAAGCTTTTACCCCACTTTGTAAAGCACCGCACACAGTAAAGCCGGCAGATATTTCATCTTCGGTCTGCAGGAATCCTTTACTATATTTAGGAGCCAGTCGTGTCCAATAATGCATGATTTCATTTTGCGGTGTAATAGGATATCCAAACATTATTTCAGCCTCGGCTGCCAAACATCCCCAGGCAATCGCTTCATTTCCCGTTAAAAAAGCTTTTTTGGTTTCTCCAATAACCTTTTGCACTTAAATTAGCACCTCCAATATATAACAAATTAAGACCATATTGCTTCTGGCATATATCTATTAATAAATTTAATAGGTATCTTAAAATTATGTTTTTCTACTTCTGCTGCAAGGCTAATGTCTACAGCCATATATTCCACTGGTAAACTGAGTTCTTCGGCCACTGCAATTATTTCTGCATTTCCATCAACTATTATTTCAATAGTGGTTTGATCTCCTAAATGAGTATTAGCAACAATACCGTCAACTCTGTCCAAGCTTAGTATATATTCTTTGATTCTTTCCTTGGAGTTAGTCATCGGGCGGGTATAATTTATTACCAGCAAAATCTTTAACTCTTCTGATTCATTTGCGCCTTCAACCAGATTCAATGTCTTGGCACCATAAACGCCGTAGCCTATATCGAGAATTACGTCACCTTCATGTCTTAATGCCCATCTGGCTTTAGGGTTAAGCATAGCGCCCGTTTCTCCCAGACCGAAAGCGTCTTTGGCTGAAAGGCATATTAAATTAATGCCTTGCTTTTCCAGTTTTTCTTTTAATGGTCTTAAAGTATAAAAGGGCTCTACTGTGTCAAGATCAGCCAGCGTAACTCGCCGACCTTGCTTAGTAAGTTCCAGAGCCCTGTTAATAGCCATTTCGCTTTTCCCACTGGCGTATTCTCCAACGTATGCTTCTACGACTCTTACAGCAGTTTTTTTCGTCAGTTACACCTCCTGAAATATTATTCTCTTTAAAAAATAATTACTATTAGTATAATTAATCGCTAATTGTGCGTCAACAATTATATTATTATACTTAATTAACACTCACATTTAACTTATTTGCTCATTTGGAGTATACTTTTTAATAATTATTCTTATTGTGGCTATTTTAATGTAAATCAAAGCAAAAAAAAAGCTATTTTGATAGCTTTAATTAAAACTTATTATTTTTTAGCCAATTATAAGTGTAAAGCATATTAAAAGTAGTACTCCCGGAATACCGAGAAAGCCAGCAATTAATACGGTAAACACATTTACAGGAATACTAAAATCGAAATAGACACCTAGATAATTTGTAATTAACAGCAATACCAGACCAATTACCGAGTTAATTAGGATTTTCCATAATAATTTTATTGGCTTAATAGCAATTTGAGCAATTATGTATAAGATAACCAGTAAAAATAAGGCGGCAATAATAATATTTACATACTCCACTTTAGCACCTCCATGAATCTTTTTTATTCGGTTTGTTTTCTCTTCAGCTCCCTGATTAAGAAATCATACCTTTTTTCGGCAATTTTTAAGTTGAGTATGGCGATGTCTATTAATTCGGGATCTAATACATTGCTAAATATATTATAGGCCTGACTCAAATCTTGCTGAGCTTGGTTTAATATTTCCTCATGTTTGTTTTGTCGTACGCAAGCATTACGCTTTAAGGCGAAAATCTCACGCACTCTTGCAATCGTATTGTTTAGACAACACATCTTGTACCTCCTGAAAAAGAGATACTGTAGTATCCCTACAGTATTTCTATTCCAAGATTAACTTTTTAATGCTAAAATTCATGTCGCCCTTCTATCGCCCGCCTTAGGGTTATTTCATCAGCAAACTCAATGTCGCCGCCTACTGGCAGACCATGTGCCAGACGGGTTATTTTAATATTATACTGACCAGCAATCCGAGCTAAATATCTGGCTACTACCTCACCGTTAATATCAGGATTTAATGCCAAGACTACTTCCTGTACAATACCCGAAGCCAATTTATCTTTAAATTTATCCAGTATTAAATCATCTAAATCTCTATCATCCATTATGTTAAATTCTTGGTTAATAACAAAATACCGCCCATTAAAGCCTGTTTTTTCAATAGCAATAATATCTGCGGCTTCTTCAGCCACACAAAGAATTCGGCTATCCCGCTTATCATCAATACACAAAGCACACGGATCCATATCAGTTAAATAACCACAGTTAGAACAGGGTGATATTTTTTCTTTTGCTTCAACAATGGCCTGCGCTAGTAGTTTAGCATCTGTATCGGGTGCTCTTAAAATGTATAATGCTAGTCTTTGCGCTGTCTTAGGGCCTATAGTAGGTAGCTTCATTAATTCATCAATTAGATTTTCAAGTGGTCGGGCAAGCCGCATGTTATTCCTCCTAAAAACGGATAGAGCTAGTATTGCTTTATATTATATTGGTTATAAGCCAGGAATTTTCATACCCCCAGTAATTTTAGCCATTTCAGACGAAACCATTTCTTGTGATTTTCTTATCCCTTCATTAATTGCTGCCATTATCATATCTTCTAACATTTCAATATCTTCTAAATCAACTGCCTCAGGATTAATTTTCAAGGCTGTAATTTCTTGTTTGCCAGTTATTTTAATAATTATAGCTCCTCCACCTGAAGATGATTCGATTTCTCTTTGCTCTAATTCTTCCTGTAACTTACCGATCTGTTCTTGCATCTGCTTAGCCTGTTTGAGCATTTTGGACATCGACCCGCCGCCCATACCGGGATTAAAAACCATGATATTTTCCTCCTTAATCTTTTATCTCAACTAAATCTTCACCAAAATATTCAATCGCCTTTTTTGCAACTATATCATTATACTGGTCTTCTTCCAAGAAAATAAACTGAATTTGCATATCTTTATTTAATAACTCTTTAATAACTTTCTCCACTATATCACGATTGGGCTTTTCCTCCATACGTTCTTTGTGAAACTTAAATCCTTTTTTAAAACCAATATATAGTTCATTCTCTTTAGCTCCCAAGAGTTTACCCTGGCAAAGCAGCGCATGAGTAGGAATTTTCTCTGCCCTTACCCCTTGAAGTATTTTACTCCATAGTGCATCCTGGGCTTCGTTTTTATTGGTTCTGGGGGTTTCCTGCGTTTTAGAGACGGTACGTTTGCTAACCGGCTCACTAATTTTGTTCTCCGTAGCTTTAGCAGAAGTAAGGGATGCAATATCCAATAAGGAAATTTCCAACAAATACTTATGTCCATCGCCAAATCTCAGTTTGTCTCCCGTTTCCATCATTATTTTCATTGACTCAAATAAAATATCTTGTTTAACTTTGGCTTGCTGCTTAATTAATGGTAGACTTTCCTTGGTTACTACACTAAATTCTGCTTTCTCCCCCATTACCGCATAGAGCATTAAGTCACGTAGATAAAGCGAAGCTTCTTTTGCTAGTTGTTGTGCTTCCTTACCCGAATTGAGGGTTTGTCCCAGCATACTGATTATAGCACCGGTATCCTGAGCAAAAACTCTTTCCATAAGCTGAGCCAGAAATAAATCATCGACTATTCCTAAAACTTCTAAAACATCCTGTTTCTTTACTTTTTCTCCTTTGTAAGAATATATCTGGTCAAGCAGACTCAAAGCATCCCGTAGACCTCCATTAGCCCTTCTGGCAATTAGTAATAATGCTTCTTCGTCAATCTCCACTCCATCACTTGCAACAACTTGTTTTAAACGAGAAATTATTTCATCAGCTGTTAGTCTTCTAAAATTATATATTTGACAGCGGGAGCGAATAGTTGCAGGAATTTTGTGAGCTTCGGTAGTCGCCAGAATAAATCTCACCTTGGCGGGGGGTTCCTCTAGAGTCTTTAATAATGCATTAAAGGCTTCAGTGGTTAACATATGAACTTCATCAATAATATATACTTTTTCCTTGCCCTGTGCCGGCAGTATTCTAACCTTTTCTCTTAGGTCCCGCATTTCATCAACGCTTCGGTTTGAGGCCGCATCAATTTCTATTACATCCATAAAATTACCCCGGTTTATATCCTGACAGGAAGAACATTTATTGCATGGTTCACCATCAACAAGATTTTCACAGTTAACTGCTTTGGCCACGATTTTGGCAATACTGGTTTTTCCCGTACCACGAGGACCGGTGAAAAGATAAGCATGGGTAAGTTTTCCCTCTTTAAGGGCATTCTGCAGTGCGATTACTGTGCTTTCCTGTCCAACCACTTCACCAAACTTCTGGGGACGCCAAGCACGATACAATGCTAAATAAGCCATACAGAATCCTCCTTGCCAATTATCAAATAGGTAAACCTCGTTTATATTTCTCTATATTTATCCTCTTTCCTGCTAGAGAAAAAAAGCGAGTTACACAAAAAAGCAGGCTTTATCCTGCTTTTCTTATTAATTATATCATATATAAGCCGTGCACCTGGCTTCGAGAATACCTTCCGAGCGTTACTCAAGCAGTTAACTCCGTTCAGGCTGCCCTGCGTCACACAGGATTAATCTCTTAGTGCTGCTTCCTTCCGGATCTGACACGGTTCAAGATGTCCCATTGCACAGGACCCAAACTTCTTCGCCACTTACTTAAGCCAGACCTCACAAGACATACCCTCAGCTCAGGAATTCGACCCTGCTGTAGCGGGTTGCAGGTTACAGGGCACCGCTAATTCCCCATCTAGCACGGCAAATCTAAAGACAATAAAACCCTTCCCATGAGGGCAGGGATTTGAACCTTTTCGCCATCTAACAGTGTCTGACGCTCATTAATTGTACCTTTTTTTTTAAGCTAATGCAATATATTAAAAAGCGGCTAATATTAGCAATTACCAGCTTTTCCCTAACGCGCTGAAGTAAGTTTAAGTTTTACTAAAGAATCACTTAAAATTTTAAAAAGGGTCTTCGCCTTTGCCTGTCGTAATATCATTTAATAAAATAATTTACTGGAGGCGAAAATTATGAAAGCGATACGCAGAACCTTCTCAAGGTTGAATGGAGGCCGTATGGTCCTCTCTTTGAGCAAACCCCATAACATTTCCCTCGGTCAGGAGTTGGAAAAACAATCCCGAAAACGGCCTGATCAACCAGCCGTTCTCTTTGAAGAACGGATAATTACATATCAGGAATTTAATGAGGCAGCTAACCGTTATGCTCATTTATTTAAAGCCAGAGGCTTTAAAAAAGGTGATGTAGTTGCACTTTTAATGGAGAACCGGCCTGAATATCTAATTATTATTTCAGGTCTTGCCAAACTGGGAGTAATTATTTCTCTTATCAACACTGGTGTCCGGGGAAAGGTTCTGGCTCATGCAGCTAATATCTGTAATGCCCAGTCAATTATCATCGGCAATGAACTACTGGCTGCTTTTGAAGAAGTTGCAGCAGATGTAAACCTTAGCGAACCAGGTCATATTTTTGTGGAAAACGATACGGCCCAGATCAATACTGCACTTACAGTAGAAGACCTTCAACCTTTATTAGCCTCCATGCCGATTACTAACCCTAATACTACCAACACTGTTACTACCGAAGATGTTTTGTTCTATATTTATACCTCCGGTACTACCGGTTTTCCCAAAGCGACAGCCAGCAAACACCAGAATTGGTTCGCTCTTGCTCATGGCTCAGGCGGATTGGGATTGGAAATGATCCCTGGTGATATTTTATATAATGTTTTACCTCTTTATCATAACAGTGGCGCCAATATAGCCTTTGGCAGTTTTCTTACACATGGAAGTACCTTCGCCTTAAGGCGTAAATTTTCTGCCCGCAATTTCTGGAATGATATAAGGAAGTATAATGCCAGCCATTTCATTTATATTGGAGAATTATGCCGTTATCTCAATAATCAACCGCCCAACCCTGCTGATAAGGATAACCCTCTGCAGTATATATTGGGTAATGGAATGCGCGGTGAATATTGGACTCAGTTTAAAGAGCGCTTTAGTATTACAAAGATTGTAGAAGTATATGGAGCAACAGAAGGGGTAGCACGAATAATTAATCTGAAGCAGGTCCCGGGAATGATGGGTACTCTTACGGTAATTGGAATTAGAATAGGTGAAGTTGTACAATATGATGTGGAAAACGAAAGAATTTTAACAGGCGAAAACGGTAAACCCATTTTATGTAAACCTGGTGAAACCGGCTTACTTATATGTGAAATAAACTTCCGGGCCGCCTTTGCCGGTTATGTTAATAATCCCATTGCAACCGAAGCTAAAATATTGCGCAATGTCTTTAAAGAAGGCGACCAGTATTTTGATACCGGTGATCTGGTTAAGCTTCACGAGGGTGATTTTGTTTCCTTTGTTGACCGACTAGGCGATACCTTTCGGTGGAAAGGCGAAAATGTAGCTACAAATGAAGTCGCTGACATTTTGAATCAGTTTGGTCAGATAGAAGACAGCAATGTTTACGGAGTTGAAGTCAAAGGTGCTGAAGGCCGCTGCGGAATGGTTGCCTTAAAGCTATTGGAAGGCTCTCAAGTTGATTGGGATGCTTTTGCGCAATATGTAATTAAGAATTTACCCGTTTTTGCGCGACCTTATTTTGTACGGATTAGAGATGAAATTGATGCCACCAATAGCTTTAAGCAGATAAAGATTTCCTTGCAAAAAGAAGGTTTTAACCCGGAGATAGTACTGGACCAGTTATTCTTCCTTGACCCGCGCAAAAATTCATATGTACCTTTGACCAAAGAGCTCTATGATGAAATAATTAACCAGAATATTGCTTTTTAAAGCATAAAAAAGCTCAGAACTGAAGTGCACCTGTCCACATTAGACACATCTAATATGGACAGGTGCACTTTTATGCAAAAATTATTTTTCCTGTTGTCATTGATTCTATTTTTGCCAGTGACTGCAGATTTACGCCTGCCTGACGCAGTAAAGCTCCTCCCTCCTGAAAACCCTTCTCGATTACTATTCCGACTCCCGCAAGATTCGCCCCTGCCTGTTCAGTAATATCAATTAGTCCCATTACCGCACGGCCATTAGCTAAAAAATCATCAATTATTAATACTCTATCCTCAGCAGTAACATAGCTTTTAGCTACCATTATGTTATAGGTAGTGCTACGAGTAAAGGAATAAACCTGACTGGTGTAAGTTTGTTGGTCAAGGTTTCTGGCCTGACCTTTTTTAGCAAAAACAACGGGTACATTAAAATATTGGGCGGTTATGCAGGCAATAGCAATGCCTGACGCTTCCACGGTCAGAATTTTCGTCACTGCTTCTTCTTTATATCTCTGATGAAATTCTCTGCCTATCATGTTCAAAAAATTGACATCAATCTGATGGTTCAAAAAACGGTCTACTTTTAATATATCATTACCTATTACCTGTCCTTCGGCTAATATCTTTTCTTTTAAAAGCTGCATAACTCTTCTCCTTTATAATGATGTCAATTTGTACCTTCAATATAATAAATAAGTCAGACTTCTTCCTTTTAATTAAAATCCAGGCTCGGCCTATGAAAAAGGCTTACTTAAGACTGTTGAGTAACAAATAGTTACAGGTGGCAGTTGCAACCAGTTTATTTTCCTGATTATATCCTTCTGCACTCATGAAAACCTTGCTTTTACCATTGCGGATTACCCGCGCAGTGATAGTAAGTTCGTCACCGGGAAATATCGGACGGTGATACTCAGTATTAAGATTTATGGCAACACTGTGAGGCGTTCCAGCAGCCATCAGACAAAGCGGACCGAAAACATTATCAAAGGCTGCTGAATAAAACCCCGCCTGCATCGAACCAGCAGGGTTAGTATAGATGTCAACTACCGGAAAAGTGATAGTCATTACCCCCTCTTCCGGTACTGCGCTTACCATTCGCGACTGCATAAAGGTGCTGCATTTCGGCGGCTCTCCAATATTTTTGAGAAATGTTTCAGTTATAGTCTTCTCTTTCATTACCCCATTCCCCCTTTGAATATAACTCTCTAATTATAATCCAATGTATAATGTTATTAGCCGTCTTCCTATATTTACCCTCTCCGTTTAATAGAATTATTAATCTATTATAATTATTTTTGCTATTATCACCAAATAATTAAATATAAAAAAACACCTTTCATTTCTTATCGAAAAGTGTTTATATCTCACATATCTAATAAATCTAACTATAAATGGCGTAAAATCAATCCCTTATGACAAATTTTCAACGATTAGGGGAAAATTCACCTTGAAAGTAGTGCCTTTCTGACCAGTTTTAACATCTATTCTGGCATTATTCCTATGAGCTATATTGTAACATATAGCTAATCCCAGCCCTAGACCATAATCCTTAGTTGTGAAAAATGGCATCCCTATTTTGTCCATGATTTCCGGGCTTATCCCTTTGCCTTGGTCTTTTATAGCCAGAGTTACTCCCTCTTCAATATTCTTATATGTTTTTATTGTTAAAGAACCATCTGCTGACATAGCATCAAGTCCATTTTGCACCAGGTTAAGAATCAGTTGCCGAATCTCACCTTGATCAATCATTAAATCAGGAATTTCCTCTAGTTCCTGTTTAATAAATAAACCTTTTTTTAAAGCTTCAGATTCGAGTAAAGGCAACATTTTTCTAATACTGATATTCAGATTTTGCATTTTTAAATTACCGGCCTTGTTCTTAGCCAGAGAAAGAAACTCAGTTATAATCACATTAGCCCTGTCCAACTCCTCTATCATTAAGTCCATATGTTCCCTGTCATCGGCATATTTTTCTTTTTCCTTAAACAGCTGTAAAAATCCTTTGACAGTAGTGAGCGGATTTCTAATTTCATGTGCAATACCTGCTGACGTCACACCTATAAGCTTCAAGCGGTCCATTCTAATCATTTCATTCTGGTATCTTCTTAATTCAGTAATATCATTTGCAACAACTAGCATACATTTCTCTTTTCTCCAGGAAATTATTACACCTGATAATAATGCTGTTGTAATTTCTCCTGATTGTTTTTTTTCGAACCTTACTTCAAAATTATCGGCGCTTCCTTCTTGCTTAATTATCCCAATAAATTTATCCCGTTCACTCAAATCTACCCAACCAACTACTTCGTCTTCCTTACGTCCTATCAAATCTTTTTTGTCATAATAATTTCCGCTTATTTTGACGAAACTTTCGTTTACTTCCATAAAAGTTTCCGTTTCTATTGATATGATAGCCATGGAAAGCGGATTAGCATTAAAAGATTTATAAAATAGATCTTCTGACGTTCGTAAATCCTCTTCCACTTTCTTCAGACTGGTTATATCAAAAGCAGAAACCAGAATGTACTTTTCTCTTCCTACATTTATAAAATTAGCCGTGCAAAGCATAAAAACAACTTCATTCCCTTTACTTCTGAATTGACATGGAAAATCCTTAACAGCACCATATTGGGCAATTTTTTTCAGTATTTCCTTTCTTTGCTCAATGTCTACCCATAAATTTAACTCAAGCAGAGATTTACCAATAATCTCTTCCGCATTAAAACCAAAGGCTATCAATGCCGCATTATTAATATCAATAAATCTATGGTCACTTACACTTACTATAGCCATCATAGCTTGATTATTATAAAAGATCTCTGAAAACTTTTGCTCAGAAGAAAGAAGTAAGGCTTCTGCCTTCTTGCGCTCACTTACATCCCTAATAATCATGCTGGTTAAAATGTTACCCTTCCTATCCTTAAATACTTTAGATGTAACCTCGGCAGGTAAAATAGTACCATCTTTGCGTACCATGGTTAACTCACTGCTGAAAGTACCTGTCGCATCCCTATCGGCAATTGCTTTTCTTAGTCTTGGGTCATCCAGATCAACAATGCCTTTCCGTCCAACCACACACATCTCTGCTTCGTTTCTCCCCAACATTTGACAGGCTGCACAATTGGCAGAAATTATTGTTCCATCGCAAGTAGCTAAAAGGATTCCATCCAAACTATTTTCAAAAATAGAACGGTACCTTTCCTCACTCTCATATAGTTCTTCTTTTTTTATTAGTTCCATTTCAGCTTTAAGTTCTATAATTTCTGCTTCGAGCTTTTGTATATAAAGATTTTTGTCTATTTTTGGATTGATGTCGTATCTAATTTTAGAGTCCTTTATTTCCTCCAATTTTATATCCTTAGGAATAAAATTATCTGTAATATTCAATGATCGTCTCCTCCAACGACTATACTTCTCTCTTTTAATTTAACATCCACTTCCTTTTTACCTTTTGAGAAAATGACATTCTGTGTCGCTGGAAAATAAAAATAAAGTCCCTTTGTTGATTAAATTGCAGAAAATAAAAAACACCTCTCAATTATTGTTGAAAAGTGCTTGTTTATCTTATATTTGTCCACTCACTTTTATAAAATATCGACTTCATAAGTAGCCAAGCGGATGGATTCGAACCCGCGAACGATTTTGACAAGTTTCTCGATTTCCAATCTTAATGCAGCTTTGATTAATTATCCTATACTATACCAGCGGTATACTTATACTATTCTTTAACTCTTCTACCAGAAATCAGCCAGGGAGCTGGAAATGGCTCCGTCATGTTTTTGCTATTGACTCTTGAAATCTCTATATGTATCGCTTCAGTTCGTTCCAATCCGTTTTCCTTAAACAATGCAGGAAGAGAAGTTAAAACTTCGAAGTCCAACGTGTAAATCACAAAATCCATAGCAGAATTTATGGCCAGCAGTTTCTTTATCTCGCTGCCGATCCTGGTTGAACCAACTATAAATGCCAGGTTGGGCACCGGCAGTTCATGCATGATTCCATTTTCCAGAGATTCGACGATTGTTACGTTATTCAGGCCAAATTTCTCAACATTCTCAGTCATGGTATTTCGATCCCTGCGATCATATTCCACTGCAATGATACTGCCCTCAGCAGCAATCATGGCAGCCTCCACCGCAATGCTCTCACCGGAGATGATACATATATTATCCTGGTACCCCGGATTGAGCTTGTTCATTATAATCGCCCGAACTTCGCGGCACACATATTGAACAGAGCCGCAGGAAAAACGGCTGTTCTCCATGCCAATCTGATAATTGGTGGCAGCGTTGGGATTCAAAATCAACATGGCTGCAGAGGCATTGATCCCGCGATCAATCATTTCGGAAACCTGCTTGTGCTTAATTTCTCCGGATGGATCTGAGCCCTCATTGTACCAGATATCGCAGTCCCCCAGTTCCGCATTCCACATGTCGTAGAAGATATCTGGATGTCCGGCGTCCGTAAAGACCAAGACAGACCGATTGCACATAACGGTGGGAATCAAATTCTTATTCTTTCCCGTAATGTCCAGCATCTTCAGTTTTGCAAGGTTAATCGGTGCGTTTTTTGAAAAATACTGGAGCCAGGATAAAATGACCTCATTAGTAAACATGGTCTGTTCCACAGGCAAAACCTCCTTGTTAACATTTATCATATC
The DNA here is from genome assembly GCA_964563125.1 of uncultured Syntrophomonas sp. GTDB lineage: Bacteria > Bacillota > Syntrophomonadia > Syntrophomonadales > Syntrophomonadaceae > UBA1368. The sequence goes on from CAZLVY010000054.1 coordinate 14,157, forward strand.
ATGTTTTTTGAATTTATCCCCATTTTTAAGCTTTAGACTAAGCGCCGGTACGCTCCAGCAAGCGTTCCCATTTTTGATTTACATAGTCCTGAGCTTCTTCAATCATCCACTCATTGCCTTCTAGGAACATATGCTTAAATCTTCCCTGAGGGCGGAGAAAGTCTTCCACGGGCAGCTTTTTCTTCGGTGTATAGCTCAGATGCCACACTCCCTCCTCTACTTCGTAAAGGGGCCATACGCAGGTATCCACCGCCAGCTTAGTAATTTCCGCAAGTTTGGCCATGGGGTAGTCCCAACCTCTGGGACAGGGGGACAATATGTTCAAAAAGCAAGGGCCTTCCGTATAAATAGCTTTATTAGACTTGGTGTGCAGATCCCTAAAATTGCCTATAGGGGCAGTCTGAGCTACGTAAGGGATATTATGAGCAACCAAAATCTCAGTCAGGTCCTTTTTATTTTGTTTCTTTCCCTGTATAACAGAGCCTACAGGCGTGGTAGTCGTGCGGGCAAAACCAGGCGTTGAAGATGAGCGTTGGATTCCGGTATTCATGTAAGCCTCATTGTCATAGCAGACGTAAACCATGTCATGACCTCGTTCCATAGCGCCTGAAAGAGATTGAAAACCTATATCATAGGT
>CAZLVY010000055.1:0-14730 GCA_964563125.1 uncultured Syntrophomonas sp.
TAAAACTTAACGTTTTAAACGGTTTTTCTAAGCTGTGTTTTCACACAGCCCCTTTTACTATTTTGAAGCTTAATTAAGAGTGCCGCTTTTTTTAATTAGCCTAGCCCTTTATTTTAATCGTCAAATGCTTCGCTGACTTTCCATACTTTCCAGACATTGCCTACCAAATCCGGACCTGGTTTAAGGGTAGACTTACCAGGTTTCCAGCCGGAAGGAGTAGCTTCGGTTCCCCCGGAAGCCCGAACCAGTTGGAATGCTTGTACCTGGCGGAAAGATTCCATAATATTTCTTCCTACTGGAGGAGAAAGAACTTCAAAGCCCTGAATGACACCATCAGGATCAATTATAAATCTCCCTCTGGTTTCAACGCCACTGTCCTCATCATAGATACCGTACAATTTGCCAATGCTGCCGTCCTGGTCGGACATCATAGCAAAGGGAATATTTTGCCCTGTCATCTTGGATATTTCATGATCATTCCACATTTTATGCACGTAAATACTGTCTACACTACAGGCTAAAACCTCTACACCCAGTTTTTTAAACTCTTCATACTTTTCAGCAACTGCTGAAATTTCTGTAGCTCAGACAAAAGTAAAATCACCAGGATAGAAGCATAATAATACCCATTTCCCTTTTAATTCCTCAAGGCTGATGTTGACAAACTTACCTGCCAAATATGCAGCAGCTGTAAAATCTGGTGCTGGTTTACCTACTTTTACCATCGATTGCTTCGCCTCCTTTACAATAACCTCGGCAGCCGTTTCTGTTTCAACCGGAGCCTTTTTGATAGGGGGTCTTTGACAGCCTGGTTTGAATTCTTCTGGCACAATAAAAGCCTCCTTTCTCTCTCTAAAAAGAATATAACACGAGATTATAATGATAACAAATATTTATAAAAATATTTTCAAAAAATCCCTATATTTACAATGTCAGAAAGGCAGCATCAATTATTTCCTACTAGAGCAATAAATTTAACATAAAATACCTGTCAAAAGTAGACACAATTTGCACATCACCTTCATAAAGTATTAAGCACCCAAATATTATGGAGGTGGTAGTGTGGCTATCCTGGCTTGGATACTAGCGATTACAGCCATTCTTAATGGTACCCTGTTCCTTTTTGCCTATCTTAATAACCAGGTGTTTCCGCAGCCACTGGAAGAAGCGGAAGAAAAAAATTATCTGGAGCAGATGAAAACTGGAAATGAAGAAGCCCGTAATAAATTAATTGAACATAATCTAAGATTGGTTGCCCATGTAGTACGCAAATACGAAACCAGCGGAGAAGACATGGAGGACTTAATCTCCATCGGTACAATAGGACTGATTAAAGCTATTAAAACTTATAACGAAGATCGGGGAGTAAGGCTTGCTACTTATGCTGCTCGCTGTATAGAAAACGAAGTTTTAATGCACTTGCGCAACATAAAAAAATTAAAAAAAGAAGTTTCGCTTTACGATCCCATTGGATACGACAAAGAAGGCAACGAAATATCACTAATAGATGTACTTACAACCGATAATGAAATAGTTGAATTTGTCGAAGCAAAACTACAGGAAGAAAAGATACGGGGCAAGATAGATATATTGACCAGAAGGGAACGGCAGGTAATAGAAATGCGCTACGGCCTTTTTGATGGTTTAAAAGAGACTCAGAGGGAAATAGCCAAGAAGCTTGGCATATCCAGGTCATATGTTTCCCGCATTGAGAAGCGGGCGCTAAAGAAACTGATAAAGGAGATAAGTGGATAGTGATTTCTTAGCAAAAAAGATGAAGTTCTTGTTTATATTACGATAGTTTAACTGTTTATTTAGGACAAGCATTTATATTAGCTATTATTAACGTTGTTGCTCAATTTCTTCCGCCAGTTCGTTTAAATATGTCCAGCGCTCCAGCAGATGTTCCAGTCGCTGCTCCATTTCCTGACGGGTATCAGCCAACTCCTGCAGGAGCTGGTAATCGCTGGCGGCTTGATTAATTTTAAGATTAATAGCCTTTAACTCATCTTCGACTGCTGCAATCTTGTCATCAATTTCTGCAAATTCTCTTTGCTCTTTGAAGGAGAACTTAAGTGCTTTGGGTTTTGTTGTCTCATGAGGGATATTGACTTTATTGAGCGGGGGCTTCTCATATAGGCTTGCTTTAGGCAAAGGTTTATTAGCAGATTGGAGCAGGTAATCTGAATAATTACCGGGGTACTCTTCCAATTTGCCATCTCCTGCAAATAATATTATCTTTTCAGTTATACGGTCCAGAAAATAGCGATCATGGGAAACTGCAACTACTGCGCCGGGGAAATCATCCAGATAGTCCTCCAGAATACTCAGTGTTTCAACATCCAAATCATTGCTGGGTTCATCAAATAAGAGAACGTTAGGTGCTGTCATTAAGATCCGCAACAAGTGCAGTCTTCTTTTTTCCCCGCCGGATAGCTTTTGTAATGTACTCCACTGGGATGAAGGAGGAAACAGGAAAGTCTCCAGCATCTGAGAGGCACTCAGGAGCTTCTTGCCGGTTGAAAGAAATTCACCAGCTTCACGGATATAATCTATAACTCGCATTTCTTCCGGCAGCCCAATACTTTCTTGCGGGAAGTAGCCGATTTTAACGGTACTGCCTATTTCAACACTACCTTCATTGGGAATGAGTTTGCCACTCATTATAAGCAGGAGAGTAGATTTGCCTATTCCATTGGGCCCCACTATTCCCAGGCGCTCATTCCTTAAAAATATATAGGAGAAATTATCAAGAAGTTTTTCTTCTTCATAGCTATGTGATATGTCCTGCAGAATAATAGTCTTTTTGCCTAATCGACTTGCTGATGAAGATATTTGCAGGCTCTTTTGGCTGCTAGTTGTCAGATCCTCCTGCAATTTCTCAAAACGTTCGATTCGTGCCTTTTGCTTGGTGCTGCGTGCTCTAGCTCCTCTGCGAATCCACGCCAGTTCTTTGCGCAGCAGCGACTGCTTTTTGCTGGTACTCGCAACTTCATTCTCTTGCCGCTCCAGCTTTCTCTCTAAATAAATACTCCAATTTCCAGGATAACTATATAGCTGTGAGCGTTCAATCTCAATTATACGGTTTGTCACTCGCTCCAGAAAATAGCGATCATGTGTAACCATCAGCAAAGCACCTTTTAGTTTCTGCAGATACTTTTCCAGCCAATCTATTGCCTGATTATCCAAATGATTGGTAGGTTCATCCAGAATAAGCAAATCAGCAGGATTAAGCAGCGCTGCTGCCAGAGCCACCCTTTTACGTTGTCCACCCGACAGTTGGTCCAATCTGGCATCAAACTGCGTGATTCCCAGGCGGGTAAGAATGTTCTGAGCATCACTCTCCAGAGCCCATGTATCCTGCTGGTTTTTATGTGAAATATTATTTAGTACTGCATATAATGCTGTGGCATCAGGCTCAAACTCAGGATTTTGGGGAAGGTAGTTAATCTGCAGATGCTTTTGTCTGATAATGCTGCCTGCATCGGCTTCTTCCCAACCGACAATAAGTTTTAAAAGACTGGATTTGCCTGAACCATTGATGCCCAGAAGGCCAATTTTATCGCCTTCTTCAATACTCAGGCTGGAATTTTGCAAAATTAACTTATCCCCGTAAGCCTTACTAACATTATCCATAAACAGGAGATTCATGCATCAAGTTCCTTTTCTGTTTTAGTATCCTTTATTATAGCCCTTTGCAGCCTCACTTGACAGGGGATGTTGCAGGGACGGTCGAATAGTGCTGACAGATAAATTCTTTTCTTCTTAAGAATAAGTTAATTCGGCAATACGTAAATGCATTTGTTTAAATTAGAAGAAGTTACTGTAAAGTAGTTAAAAAATGTAATAAGTAGTATTTTTAATAACAAACCACTACAATTTTAAATTAGAATTAATAAAAAAGGTTAATATTATAGATATTACATTGATTGGAGTTTTGAGTTATGAATAAATTTAAGAATTATGAAACAATTGCACTGGAATTAGTTGAACCGGGAATATTAGTCGTATCACTAAACAGACCGCAAAGATTAAATGCACTGAATCTGGCGATGATGGATGAACTGCTTGATTTATGGACAAGTTTGCGTGAAGACTTCGAAACCAGGGCTATTATTTTAAAAGGAGCAGGAGAAAAGGGATTTTGTGGTGGTGTAGACATAAAAGAAATTTTTCCTGAAGAGATGCTCAATGCACCCGCTCTTTACCACTGGCAGACCAGACTCGGGGAACTGGAATATCTGATGCGTAAAATTCCTCAGCCAATAATATGCCTGGTTCATGGTGCGGCGACTGGAGCGGGATTTAGTTTTGCATTGGCTTCAGATATCCGTATAATTGCACCTGATGCTAGATTTTCAGCCTATTATGTTAATGTAGGACTGGGAGGAGCCGATATGGGCTCAAGTTATTTTCTGCCTCGGTTAATTGGAGCAGGGCGTGCATATGATATGCTCCTGACAGGAAGGTTCATGGAAGCTGAGGAAGCCATGCAGTTAGGTCTCGCTTCTCAGTGTGTTGAAAGAGATGAACTAATGAACAAAGGACTTGCTACAGCCCGTTTGATAGTTGAAAAAGATCCATTAGCTATAAGGCTTACCAAGGAAGCCATCAACCAGAATCTGGACTCTTCAAGTATGGAGAGGGTACTTACTGTTGAAAATCGCAATCAAAGCCTGATGTTTATGCACAATCTCAGTCAGGGGAAGTATTTCATAGGTAAATAGTTAAATATAAACTTGTTAAATAAAATAAGCTGTTTCATAGTTGAAGCAGCTTTTGCGATTACAAGCTTTACCTGGTTTGATAATATTAAAATATGATGTTTATTAAATAAAAGGAGATGTAATTATGGATTTTGCCTTAAGTAAGGAACAGAAGTTAATTCAAAAAATAGCCAGTGAATTTGCGCAAAAATATGTAGAACCTATTGCTGAAAAAATAGACCAGGAAAATTTCATACCGGAAGAAATTATAAAGACATTGGGGGAATTAGGGCTTTTAGGTGTTCCTTTTGCTGAAGAATATGGTGGATCAGATGCAGGTTATCAAAGCTATATCTTGGCTTTGGAGCAGATTGCTAAATGCTCTGCCGGAGTTGGAGTAACTATTGGGGCTTCCACTTTAGGTTTAGGAGCAATAGATAAGTTTGGCACTGAAGAGCAAAAACAAAAATATATGCCTCCAGTATGCCGGGGAGAACAACTGGCTTCTTTTGCCTTTACTGAACCGGGCACCGGTTCTGATCCTAAACAGATACAAGCGACAGCGCAAAAAGAGGGCGATTATTATATTTTAAACGGTACCAAGAGGTTTATAACTAATGCCAGTTATGAAGGACCAATAGTTGTTTTTGCTCGTGATACAGAAACCAGCAATATATCAGCATTTATTGTAGAAAAGTTTTGTGAAGGATATTCAGCTTCTGAGCCGTGGAAAAAATTAAGCGCCCGGGGCGGTAAATTAGTTGATGCTTATCTCAATAATGTAAGAATACCGCAAGAAAATCTCTTGGGAGAAAAAGGTCAGGGTTTTGCAATCCTTCTTGCCAGTATCGCCCTGGGAAAAATCGGTACCAGCACTTGTTCATTAGGTGATACTTTAGCCGCCTATGAAGAAGCAGTAAAATATTCTAAAGAAAAACTGCACCGAGAGCAGCCAATAGCCAGATTCCAGGCTATTCAGTTAAAAATTGCTGATCTGGCCATAAAATACGAAACAGCACGCTGGATTTGCTACCGGTTAGGATATTTAGCGGATACAATGAAAGATGCGGGGCAATTTGCCAAAGAAGCAGCCCTGGTTAAATCTTTCCTTGGAGATAATGCAGTTGAAGCTGCCAGAATAGCCATGGAAATCCACGGTTCCTATGGCTTAATGGAAGATTATAAAATCTCACGCATATACAAAGATGCCATTTTGGGTTCACAAATAGAAGGCGTTTCAGATATGCAAAAATTAATAGTAGCCAGTAATATATTAAAATAAATGGTTGGTTTAAATATTTTATCAACGGAAAATTAAGCTGTTTCCAGAGCTGCTTGTCATTCATTGGGGGGGGTTGACAATTTTACCGGATACAGTAATTACGGGAATAGGTGAACTTAAACCTCGCATAGATAATAGCGGTTCAAACTGATTTGGAGCATTTATAATGCTCCTCAAGGTGTCGATAAAGTCGACATCCTGGCAGAGCGAGCAAAAAAGGTTAAGAGCAAGGCAATCGGAAGGACCGTGATTGAGGCGTACATGAGGTACGTCGATTGAGCGGGACTTCCGGATTAACGCAGCACCCAAGGGCACTACAATGTATCGCAAGCGATACTATTAAAGTTGCTATTAGCCTTTTTTGACGGTCTGAGGAGCATTTATAATGCTCCTTTCATCTATTTACCAATAGTTTCATAAATATTGATTAATACTATTACTTAAAAAGGAAAAACAGAAGCGATTCTTGAATTGAATATATAATACTTATTGAAATAAATGAAGAACTGTTACAAGTAGAAATTAGGGGGACAAAATCATGCTTGAAATTCGCAAAGATGTTATCAGAGATAACTGGGTAATTACTGCTAATGAGTTCGTCGTTAAACCACGCGATTTTCCCATCAAGAAAAATGATAATAAGAGTGCGAATCCCACACCCACTTTCAATCATACCTGTCCTTTCTGTGAAGGTAATGAAACTATGACTACTGACGAAATACTAGCCTTTAGGAAAGAAGGAACCCAGCCCAATACTCCAGGTTGGACAGTCAGGACTATCCTCAATAAATTTTCCGCTTTAGAGCTAAAAGGTGAGCTGGATATGAAAGAGGACGGAATTTATAAGCATTGTAACGGATTGGGACAGCATGAAGTACTTGTTGAAACTCCGCTTCACGGTGAGGAATTTCACCAATTGCCAGTGGAGAGAATAGAATCTATATATAAAATGATGCAGATACGCTATAAAGAGCTGGCCGCTGATGAGCGCATAAAATACATTCAGATTTATAAAAACCGGGGTCTTTTTGCGGGAGCATCATTAGAGCACAGTCACAGCCAGATAGTATCCTTTCCTATGGTGCCGGTTAACAAAGCAGTTATGCAAAATTATTTCCAGGAATATAAACAGTGTATAGTATGTGAAATGATTGAAACCGAAAAGAAGGATAAACAGCGGGTTTTATTTGATGGACAGTTCTTCCTCGTTATCTGCCCGTATGCCTCGCGCTTTGCTTATGAAACCTGGATAATACCCAAACGTCACGTCAACTATTTTGGGGATATAAATGAGGAAGAAATAAAGGAACTGGCAATCCTTAGTAAAAAAGTAATTTCCGCTATGATGAGCGCTTTGCACAATCCTTCATATAATATGGTGATAAATACAGCTCCAATTAATGTACCTAATCAAGAAGGTTATCACTGGCACCTGGAGATTAACCCGCGTCTGCTGGTGAATGCCGGGGTGGAAGTGGCTACTGGTTATTTTATAAATCCGGCTGCACCTGAAATGTCTGCTGCCGCGCTGAGAAAGATTCTGGCTGAGTAAATAACCAATAATGATAAAAAACTACCGGGGGTGCTCATGTTAAAAATTTTATATCCTGACCTTTATGTAGATTCTCTAATGGACATTCCGCTTCAGGAACTCAAAAGCTCAGGGAAAAAAGCGTTTATATTAGATCTTGATAATACTGTAACTGAATGGAACAGTAATGAAATAAGAGCAGAAGTAGCCCAATGGTTTGCCCAGGTCAAGGAACAGGATTTTAAGGCCTGTATCATTTCAAACAATGGCGCAAAAAGGGTGGAAAAGGTGGCACACAGCTTAGGCATCCCTTTCATTTCCCGTGCCGGCAAGCCCCGCCGCGGTTCTTTCCGTAAGGCGGTTTCCTTAATGGAGACTACCCCGGAAGCAGCAGTAGTTATAGGTGATCAAATATTTACTGACATAATGGGCGGCAACCGCGCCGGTCTTTTTACTATTCTGGTAGTCCCGATTGCCAGCCGTGAGTTTTTAGGCACAAAAATATCCCGCGCCCTGGAATATTTCGTTTTAAAACATATCAAAAAACATTTAAATGCTTAAAATGTTTCCAAAGGGGTCAGGCACCAAATGTTGCCTTTGACCTTTTCAATTTAAATTTTGGCAGTAAAAATAGCGACTGTTGAGTTAAGTAAATAGCTCAACGGGCACAATAAGTATATTATGGGATCAGCGTTTTAGGTTGCTTGAAAAACTGGCGTAGAAATGACATAATCTGTCTAACCTATGTAATGTGCAGACGAGGAACTCCAACATATGCATGCCACGTCTGAAGGAGGAAATATGTGCCTGATACTTTTTGCCAATGACTGTCATCCCCGCTATCAATTGGTGGTGGCGGCTAACCGGGATGAGTTTTATAAACGCCCTACTTTACCGGCGGATTTTTGGCCGGATGATCCTGATATCCTGGCAGGGAAGGATGTTAAGGAGGGTGGCACCTGGATGGGGATTACCCGCAGCGGAGAATTTGCGGCATTAACCAATTACCGTGACCCGGCGAGTTTTAAACCACAAGCCCCGTCACGTGGGCATCTGGTACTTGATTATTTAAAAAGCGGGCTTTCGCCAGTTTCCTATCTGAAAAACCTCCCTGATGGAGCACAAGCATATAATGGCTTTAATCTTTTAGCAGGAAACTTGGAGGCTCTTTATTACTATTCCAACCGGGAAAAGCTTATCCGTCAAGCCGAAAAAGGCGTACACGGTCTCAGCAACAGTCTTCTCGATGTTCCCTGGCCCAAAGTCAAAAAGGGGATATTAGGCCTCACAGCTATTTTGCAAACTGAGGAAATTGAGGTAGAAGATTTATTTACCCTGATGGCAGACAGGGAAATACCGGATGATAAAGACCTGCCCTCGACCGGTGTGGGTCTGGATATGGAAAGATTACTGGCACCTGCATGTATTATAAGCCCGAATTATGGTACCCGGTCAACAACGGTTTTACTGATAGAAAGAAACCATAGGGTTATCTTTCGGGAGCGCAGTTTTACTGTGCAAAAAAGCAATTTATTTAACGAGGTTTGTTATGAATTTGATGTTAATCAGATTTAAACCTCTGGTTGAAAAATAATCCTGGGAATGCAATAATTTGTCTTAAGCGAATGGGAAAGCATTCGCTATTTTATAAATTGGGAGTAGTACTATGCTGATAAACCATGAGACACAAATACTAGGGATAATAGGCAATCCGATTGCCCAAAGTTTGTCACCGCTAATGCATAACGCTGTTTTTAAACAATCAGGTCTTAACTGCATTTACCTCCCTTTTAAAATCTCTGCCGATGAAGTGAAAAGAACTTTGGAAGCAGTACGCATTTTAAATATAAAAGGTATTAATGTCACTATTCCTTTTAAAGAGAAAGTCCTTGATTATCTTGATGAACTATCTGCTGAAGCACAAGCCTGCCAGGCGGTAAACTGCATAAAAAATGAAAATGGCCGCTTGATAGGCTATAATACAGATGGAAAGGGCTTTATGGCTGCTATTACAGAAGCTGAGGTGCCGCCCGGTACGCGCAAGGCAGTATTAATAGGCGCCGGCGGAGCAGCGCGTTCGGTAGCCTACAACCTGGCTAATAATGACTATAACTTGATTGAGATTCTGGATATTACGGTAGAAAAAGCCAGCAGGTTAGCGGATTTCATAGAAAAGTCTACCTCCTGTCAGGTGCGATACTGGTCGATGAACCCCGATAATTTTGCTAATTGTTGCCTTGACGCCCAACTGGTGGTTAACTGCTCACCAGTGGGAATGGTGCCTAATATAGATAAATCTCCGGTAGATTCTCTGGCAACAGTACCAAAAGGTGCGGTCATCTGTGATTTGATTTATAATCCACCTATGACGAAGTTTCTCCAGTTAGGACAGGCTCAGGGACTGAAAACAGTAAACGGTGTGGCAATGTTTGTTCATCAAGGCGCTCTAACTTTACAAATACTAATGGGAATCAACCCTCCTTTGGCCTTCATGAAGGATGTGGTTACCAATCAACTCGAAGGAAAAAGGTTTAACATTAATTGAATTATTACTGGTTTTAACTCTTTTAGCTATTTTGTTCAGCCTGGCCATCCCGGTGCTTAACCGTGCCGAACAGGCCTGGGTACTTAAAGCAGATGCTAACAGGTTGGCAGCAACTTTAAGATGGACAAGGCAGGAAGCTATATTTACCGGCCAGCCTCAGTCAGTGTTATTTTATCATGATGATAACTGCTATCGCGTAAACGGTAAATCTATGCAATACTTTAATAAAGGTATCATATATGTTGGGCGCACCACCTTTACCAAAAAGATCAGCTATACACCAGCCTGCACTTTTTCCGCTGCCGGAGTGCCAAGTTCCGGTGGCACGGTTACCCTGACCAATAAATATAATAATAAGCTTTATATTATACTTAATCCGGTTGCGGCCCGGATCAGAGTAGATGATAAGCCGCCCGAAAATTGGGAATAAGGAGTCTGACATGGAATATACTTTAATTCTAGAATTATTATTCATTTTTTTCGCTCGCGTAATCGACGTTACGCTGGGGACTATACGAATGATATTTGTTATCCGGGGTGAAAAGATACCTGCTGCCCTTATCGGGTTTGTGGAAATATTGGTTTATACTGTAGCCTTGAGTCTGGTTATCGGATCTCTGGATAATCCGGTTAAGTTGTTGGTCTTTTGTACCGGATTTGCTATAGGAGTATTACTGGGTAGTGAAATAGAAGAAAGATTAGCATTGGGTTACCGGGGTATACAGGTTACTATTGAGGCAGAACAATATGGCTTAATTGATGAATTAAGGGAAGCCGGCTATCCGGTGACAACCTGGCAGGCATTTGGTAAAACAGGACCCAAGTTGATGTTAAATATTATTGTTAAGCGCGGTATGGCAAAGCCAGTAGCTAAGCAAATATATGAAAAGTGCCCCCATGCATTTGTAGTTATGATGGAACCGAAGAAATTCAGCGGCGGCTATATCAAAAAGAAATAGGAGAGCATGATGCTAAAATTTACAACTGCTGGAGAATCGCATGGTAAAGGACTTATAGGTATAATAGAAGGTCTGCCGGCAGATCTTGCCATAACCGAACATGAAGTGAATACCGAGCTCAAAAGAAGGCAAAAGGGCTACGGCCGCGGTGGGCGCATGCTGATTGAAGCGGATACGGCAGAGTTTTTGTCCGGCGTCAGGAATGGCAAGACATTGGGAAGCCCGGTAAGCTTTTATATAGAAAACAAAGATTATGAAAACTGGAAGCGAATAATGGACAGTGGGCCAAATGCAATTATTGAAGAACGCAAAGTCAGCCGGCCGCGCCCGGGACATGCTGATTTAGCCGGGGCTATCAAATATAACCACCCGGACATGCGCAATGTTTTGGAACGGGCATCAGCACGGGAAACTGCTGTAAGGGTGGCAGCTGGTTCATTTTTTAAGAAACTATTAGAGACATTTAGCATATATATCTATAGTGAGGTCATTGCCATCGGGGAATTGGAAATTATTCCTTTCAGGCCGGAACGGGAAAATTTAAGTGAATTTTACGGAAAGTTAGAAAAATCACAGCTCGGATGTGCTGATATCAGCCAGGAAGAAGAGCTGATAAAAATTATTGATAAGGCTCGCATACAGGGAGAATCTCTGGGAGGCGTTGTTGAACTGGGAGCAATAGGAGTATTGCCGGGTCTAGGCAGTTATATCAGTTATGATCGCAGATTAGATGCCAGACTAGCAGGTCTTTTAATGAGTATACCAGCTATTAAGGCAGTTGAAATAGGTGAGGGAATAGATAATGCTGCATCACCAGGCTCCAAAGTTCATGATGAAATCTATTATAATGCTGACCGCGGTATTTACCGCACCACTAACCGAGCAGGAGGTATAGAAGGCGGGATTAGTAATGGCGAAACTATTCGGGCCAAAGCTTATATGAAACCGATACCTACTTTATACAAGCCCTTACAAAGTGTAAATACCGCATCATGGAATGAAGAAAAAGCAACAGTAGAACGTTCTGATATATGCGCAGTCCCGGCAGCTGCGGTAGTAGGGGAGGCTATGTTAGCCTTTGGTATTGCTGAAGCATTGCTGGATAATCTGGGAGGAGACAATATGGAGCGAATTAAACATAATTATGAAAACTACCGCGAATATGTACAAAAGGTGTGGCAATGGAAAAAAATATAGTATTAATAGGCTTTATGGGAACCGGCAAAAGTACTGTTGGTATGAAGCTGGCGGAAAGACTAAAAATGGAGTTCATTGATTTAGACCGGGAGATAGAAAAAGTAACCGGAATGTCTATCAGTCAGATTTTCAAGCGCTACGGGGAAATCAGATTTCGATCTGAGGAAAGCCTGATGGCAGAAAGACTGGCTAAAAGAGAGAATCTTGTTATTGCCACTGGAGGAGGTATTGTTCTCCAGCAAAACAATATTGAAACCCTAAGGCAAAATGGCAAAATAATTTGTCTGGATGCTAATCCTGAAGATATTTTTGCCCGGGTTAACCGCAAGCGGGGAACCCGTCCATTACTTAAGAAGAATCTGACTGTTGATGATATAAAAGATATGTTAGCAGTTCGCAACCCCTTTTATCAGTGTGCTGATTATAGATTAAACACCAGCGGTAAAGACCTGGAAGCTGTAGTCCGCGAAATAATCAGCATCATAAAAAATGAACGCAGCTAATATTTAACTAAGAATGAGGAGTTAATTTAGTGCCAACATTAAAAGTTGATTTAGGCTCCCGCAGCTATAATATTATAATAACTTCTGATATCTTAGGACAGGCAGGCTCCCTGGTAAGACAGATTTCGCCGGCACGCAAAATCATACTGGTCAGCAATCCCCTTGTTTACGGTATATATGGATATAGGTGTCTTAAGTCCTTGCAAAACAGCGGTTTTGAAGTCACCCTGGCCCTAATGCCGGATGGGGAACAGTATAAAAATATGGCTGAAGCGATGAAGGTTTTAGATCAGGCGGTAGGCGCAGGAATTGAACGCTCAAGTTTATGTATTGCTCTGGGCGGCGGCGTTGTTGGTGATCTGGCCGGTTTTGTCGCGGCAATTTACTTGAGAGGCATAGATTTTATTCAGATACCTACCACTCTTTTGGCTCAGGTTGATAGTAGTGTAGGAGGTAAAGTTGCGGTAAATCACCCCTCCGGCAAAAATTTGCTGGGTGTTTTTTATCAGCCAAAACTGGTCATAATTGATACCGATACCTTAAAAACTCTGGACAACAGGGAGTTCCTCAGCGGGTTAGGAGAAGTGGTCAAATACGGCATAATCTATGATTATGAATTCTTTACCAGTCTGGAAAAGCAGGCGGAAAGTTTAGTCAAACATGATGAAGCAAGCCTGCAAAAGATTATTTACCACTCCTGTCAAATAAAAAGTCAAATCGTAGCCCGTGATGAAACCGAACAAGGGCTTAGGGCCATTCTTAATTTAGGTCATACTTTTGGACATGCTGTTGAAAAATTAGGCAATTACAAGCTATACCGTCACGGTGAAGCAGTTGCTGTTGGGATAGCAGCAGCCTGCAATTTATCCTGTGCTATTGGCTTAATGTCTGAAGAAGAAGTAAAAAGAGTTGAAAACTTATTCAAAAAGTTACAGATTAATATTAAATTTCCCGCATATTCTCCCGAAGATGTGGTTCGCGCAATGCAGGGGGATAAAAAAATTAAGAACGATAAAATAAACTTTGTCCTGCCTAAGGGAATAGGCGATTATTCTATAGTTGACAATATAACTGACACACAGATTAAGACTGCTATTCAATTTGCGCAGAAGTAAGCGCAATCCTTTCATTTATGCGAATTTTCATATTTATACAAAATTAAAAGAAATGTTTCACAATCTTAAAAATAATGCTATTATGGTGTTAACTTACAGTATTAGTACTGCAAAGGAGGTTTATCTAAATTAATTACTAGTAAATTTATTTTGGGCAAAATTAGAATAAGGAATAGTTTTAGCAAAAATCAGACAGGAGGAATTGTTTTATGACAGATATTATTAAATGGCAATACCAGCAAAAGCTAATTAGTCCAGATGAAGCAGCAAAATTAGTTAAATCAGGAGATACGGTTCAATATAGTGAGTTTGTAATGTTTCCTGATGCTTTAGATGAAGCACTGGCTAAAAGGAAAGATGAACTAAATGATGTCACTATAAGGAGTATAAGCTATACTCAGGTGCCTAAACCAGTGGCAGCTGACCCGGAAAGAAAGCATTTTATTATGGAGGATTATCATTTTAGCGCCATATCCAGATACATGCATGACCAGGATTTATGTAATTACGTACCTTTTTCTTATCATCAGGGACCTCGATCTATTAGAAAATATATAGACATAGATGTAGCTTTCATTATGGTTGGACCTATGGACGCACGCGGCTTTTTTAATTTGGGTCCATCCAATTCAGTTACTCCGGCAGCCATGGAAAAATCAAAAATAATTGTTTTAGAAGTAAATGAATCAGTTCCCTTATGCTTAGGCGGCAATCAGGAGTCAATCCATTTAACTTCAGTTGATTATATAGTCGAAGGTGACAACCGGCCCCTGATGCAACTACCCCCGATCAAAACCAGTGCTACCGATGAAAAAATTGCCCGGATTATTTTGCAGGAAATAGAAGACGGCGCCTGTCTGCAGCTAGGTATTGGCGGTTTACCCAATGCGGT
>CAZLVY010000056.1:0-14491 GCA_964563125.1 uncultured Syntrophomonas sp.
TAATTTTTTAAAACTTTTTTCCAATTGGTTCTTGACATTTAACCGCTGGACTTGTTTTTCTAAAGTTTTTACTGACTTTTCTTCTTCTAAGGTTTTCTCTTCTAATACTTTGCTGATATTATCAAACCAGTTACCCTCGAAATCCTCAATCATTCCACTATCACAGGCAGCTGCCAGTTTGGGATCAATGGGCATACTGGCCAGAATATCCACCTTTTGCTGGCGGGCGATTTCATCGATATGGCTGTCACCAAATATCTTGTATTCCTTGTCACAGTCCGGGCACTTAAAATAAGCCATGTTTTCCACCAACCCGATGATTGGTATGTTCATTATTTGGGCCATTTTTAGAGCCTTGGTTACAATCATAGAAACCAACTCCTGGGGTGAAGTTACAATGATGATTCCATCTATTTTTATAGACTGAAATACCGTAAGAGGAACATCTCCGGTTCCCGGCGGCATGTCGATGAACATATAGTCAACATCTTCCCATATTACATCCGTCCAAAACTGTTTGACGGCGCCGGCAATTAAAGGTCCCCGCCAGACTACCGGATCTGTGTCATTCTCCAATAGCAGGTTAATTGACATTATCTTTATACCCATTGTGCTTTTTATGGGATATAGGCCCATCTGATTGCCTGGAGCTTTTTCATTTATACCAAAGGCTTTCGGTATGGAAGGTCCGGTTACATCTGCATCTAAGATAGCAGTCTTATAGCCTTTTCTATTCATAGTCACCGCCAGCATGGATGTTACCAGGGATTTTCCAACACCCCCTTTGCCGCTTACGATGCCGATTACTTTCTTGATGTTGCTTAGTGTGTGGGGCTGTTCAATCAAATCTTTTTTCACTTCTTTCCTGTCAGCACATTCTTCACCGCGGCTACTGCAGGTTTGATCACAATTCTCGCTCATTATTCGCTCTCCTTTATATTTATGCTATTTAATCACTGGCTTGGGGATTAGCCATCATTTTATCCAATGAGAACTGGCTCTTCGTGTGTCCGCCGCCAGCAATATTTGCATAGTCTTGTCAAAAACCTCCCGGGCAGCCCGCCCGGACGAACAATCAATATCCACAATACTTTGACTGTTATTAATAGCTTTAACCGCCTCCTGGTCAAAAGGTATCTTTCCCGCCAGTGGCAGTTGGTGCCTTTGGCAAAATGACTCTATTTTCTTGGTGTTTCCCTGGTTGGTATCATATTTGTTTATGCATACGGCGATTTTAGTTTGAAAATTATCCGCAGTTTTTATAATGCGTTCCATATCGCTGATGCCGGATATAGAAGGTTCCGTCACGATTAAAACCATATCCACCCCGCTGAGTGATGCAATAACCGGGCATCCGATTCCTGGTGATCCGTCAATAATGGCCAGTTCAACATCTTCTATTGCTGCCTTCATCTGCTTTTTCACTTCGGTAACCAGCATACCAGAGGTGCCGCTGCCCATTTTCAGCTGGGCGGTGGAAAACACGGCATCATTAACATAAAGCATCAAATCTCCCGCTATGTCAGGTTTTGAGGTTATCGCTTCCACCGGGCAAATTACTTCGCAAACCCCGCAGCCTTCACAGGCATAATAGTCTACTGTATATTCAATACCTCCGGCATCGGAATTAATAGCATCAAACCGGCAATTTTGTCTGCATAAATCACAACTAATGCATAAATCCAAATTTATTTCAGCCTTGGGCAGTCCGTAATAATCGGTCCGTTGAGGCTGACCAGGCTGGTTCATAACCAGGTGCAGATTAGGGGCATCCACATCGCAATCAGCATAAGCTTTAGCAGCTGATAACTTGATAAAAGCACTGGCAACGGTTGTTTTTCCCGTTCCACCTTTACCGCTAAGGATTAATAATTGTTGCATGCTGCACCTCCTCAGTCACAATTTGCAGCAGGGAAGTAAACATTTCCTGATATTTTTTATTCTCTCTGGCTGCAATAAAAGCATTTGAATTTAGGGTTCCCAGTTCATTATCAAAGGGAATTTTGCCCAATATTTTGATGCCTTTTTCTATACAGTACTTCTCCGCAGGATTTTCCCCCTCCAGGCCTTTGTTGAGCACTACGCCGTGAGGTTTGCCGAAAAGTTTTACTAAATCATGGACCATGTTGAGATTATGCACCCCAAACAAGGTGGGCTCAGCTACCAAAATACAGTAATCAGCATCTTTGACGCTTTCCATAACAATGCAGGCACTCCCAGGCGGACAATCAATAAAGGTAACTTGTTGCTTCAGTTGTCTGTCCTCCAGCAGTTTCTTGATAATCGGGATACCTGAGGCCTCGCCAGTATTTAAAATTCCCGTTATGACCATGACCTGCTCAGAAATGCCGCTTTGTACTTCTCCAATGATTTTTTCTTTTTCTGTCAAGGCTTTCTCCGGGCAAAACAATGTACATCCTCCGCAGGAATGACAAATCTCATCAAAAATAATCAGTTTAGGGGCAATATAGGCAAGGGCATTGAAATTGCAAAAGTCTACACACTTGCGGCAGCCATTACAAAGTTCATCATCCACCAACGGAATCTTTACCACAATATTTTCCACCGTAACCTCCTCTGGTTTGAAAAATAGATGACCATTGGGCTCTTCTACATCACAATCGATATAGACAGCTTCTTTAGCAGCCGCGGCCAGATTTACCGAAACCAGAGTTTTGCCGGTGCCGCCCTTGCCGCTAAGCACAGCTATCTTCATATTATTGCCCGCCCTTACCATGAAATCCCTCATGTATTTCATTAAGCACTTCTAACTTTCCTGCATTGAAGGCATCGATATTCTCCTGTATAGAGTCATTGATGGTCTTGTATATTTTGATATTGGCTGCCTGAATTACCTGCGCCGCATTTTCGCCGCATCTGGGTGTAAGCAAGGCTTCAGCCTTAGTATCCACAACTGTCTGTGCTGCTTTAATGCCTGCGCCTCCTCGACTGGTTGCCGCGCTGTTTTCTAAAAAAACACTTTCACCGTTTTCCGTATCGTAAATAAGGAAATAGGGGGCACGTCCAAAGGATACACATATACTCTTTTCCATGGATTTGTCATCTGTTGGTATAGCAATTTTCATTGAGTTTCCTCCTCGTATTAATATTGATTACATTAAAAATAATCACATTCTGACCATCAGCTGTAACATAGCCACTATTAATGCCTGTATTTCATCGACCAATCATCCCTAGTAATACCTGACTGGCTCATTCCTCAAAACACTGAGAACTGATTATTAAATCTGTCGTAGCTGAAGTAAAATACACTCATTAATTTCGGTCATATGCTCATAATAAAATGCTATCCTCATCCCTTTGTCTTGTCAAGTTATTTTATTAATCACCTAGCTAAACCATGTTACAAACACATTAATTTACATTTTTTCAGGAAGTGAAATAGTTAACAGTTGAATAATTTCTTGATCTTTTTTACGGCAGAATATTGACTTGTTAAATCCAAAATGACTATATTTAAATAGTATTTATAATTGTCTTGTTTGGGGCTTTATATTATACCCTAGTTGACGATGTAAAATTCAATTTATCAATTTAGAATAGGAAGTGCAATTTTGAAAGCAGATATTAATAATCTTTATAGCAATGATCCTAATGCAGTAATGATGACGATTCCCCAGGTACAAGCTTTATTAGAAGGCGCTGTCTATTATGGTCCAATGGAAGGAGCAGATACAAAATTATATGGAAAGCAGGATAAATGGTACCGTATAACGCTTCCCTGTTTAGCCTGCATGGGCTTAACTCAATATGATTATGAATCACCTATAGTGGAAGTACTGGAAATCAAATCTGATGATCTATAATTAATTTTCCACATGTTCTACATGTGAAAACTATATGAAGGATTATAAGCGCTGAAGTTTTTGGCGCTTTAATTGACCTTAAATAGGAAGCTTTTAAGGAGGAGAGTTCATGAGTAACGAAATTATAATGGAAAAACAAAATCACATAGGAATTATTACTCTTAACCGTCCGGATAACCTTAATACCTTTAATGTTGCCCTAGCCACCGAATTAAACGAGGCACTTATCGAACTTGATGAGGATAAAGAAATCCGAGTAGTTATACTTAAAGGTGCGGGTAAGGGATTTTGTGCGGGTATTGACCTGAGTGATTTTACAGGAAAATCAGCACGGGAATACTCTGAATGGGTTGAAACAATGGACAAATGGGCAATAACTATATCAAGAATGATAAAACCAGTAATTGCATCTGTACACAATATCGCTGTAGCCAACGGAATTGGCATTGTCGCAGCAGCAGATCTGGCTATTGCCGCTGAAGGAACCAGATTTGGAGCAACAGCTGTAAATGTCGGCTTATTCTGTATGAGCCCTGCTGTTCCCTTATCCAGAAACCTGGGCCGCAAAAAAGCCCTGGAGCTTTTAATGACCGGCGATCTTATTGATGCTCATGAAGCTGAAAGAATCGGCCTGATCAATAAAGTAGTTGCTCCGGAAAAGCTTGAGGAGGAAACTTTTACACTGGCACAAAAACTCGTTGCCAAAAGTCCGCTGGCATTACAGATGGGAAAACAGTCTTTTTATAAAATGTCTGATTTGTCATACGAAAAAGCCTTTGAATTAACCAAAAATCATTTTGCCATGCTCTGTACAACAGAGGATGCTCATGAAGGAGTAGCTGCCTTCTTTGCCAAGAGACCGCCTGACTGGAAACTTAAATAAAAGCAAATTTTATTTAAATCCATCCTTAACAGGATATTCTCAGCAAAAATCTTATTAAACAAAGAGCTTCTTTAATAGATTGCCATTCTGAAATTTAAGCAGAAATTGAGGACTTGCCATCGCCTTTGGTCCAAACAAGTCCTCATGCAAAATTAATGTATCAATTTAATTATATTATACCTACCTGCTTATAAAGTTGCTGATTGAGTTTTCAATTCCCTGACTCTTAACTGATAGTTGGCAGTGATTTTTGCAAAGCTTCTGCTTTATCAGTTCTTTCCCAGTAGAAGTCTGGATCTAAACGGCCGAAATGACCGTAACATGCTGTCTTCTTATATATAGGTCTACGCAAATCCAAATCTCTTATTATTGCACCTGGCCTAAGATCAAAATTCTCCATTACAAGATCAATAATTTTACCGTCTGCAATTTTACCGGTACCAAAGGCATCAACATATATTGATACTGGACTGGCTACTCCTATAGCATAGGCCAGTTGTATTTCACATTTATCTGCTAGACCTGCAGCAACAATATTTTTGGCTACATACCTCGCTGCATAGGCTGCTGAACGATCTACTTTAGTGGGATCTTTACCTGAGAATGCTCCCCCACCATGTCTGGCCATCCCGCCATATGTATCAGCAATAATTTTGCGGCCGGTTAGTCCCGTATCTGCCTGAGGACCACCCATAACAAAACGTCCGGTGGGATTAATAAGGAATCTGGTGTCATTGTCAAGCATTGCTGGTGGTATGATAAACTTTATAACTTTTTCTATAATATCTCTTTCGATAATGCTATGTTCTATTCCTGTGTTATGTTGCGCTGAAACAACTACAGTATCTACTCTTACCGGCTTGCCATCTTCGTATTGTACTGTAACCTGGGTTTTTCCGTCTGGTTTTAGATAATCAATAATTTTCTGTTTACGCACATCCGCTAACCTTTTGGCTATTTTACTGGCCAGCAATATTGGCATCGGCATAAATTCAGGTGTTTCATTACTGGCATAACCAAACATCATGCCCTGATCGCCTGCCCCAATGGATTCTATATCATTTTTAATTATATCATCCTGCTTATGCTCAAGAGCTTTATCAACTCCCATAGCAATATCCTGTGACTGCTCATCTATTGAAGTCATAACTGCACAAGTTTCTGAATCGAAACCATATTTTGCCCGGGTATATCCTACATCTTTAAGGGTTTTACGAACGATTCCGGGAATATCCACGTAGCAATCGGCACTAATCTCACCCGCAACCATTACCATTCCGGTAGATACTAGAGTTTCAACTGCTACCCGACCCATTGGGTCCTCTCTGATTATTGCATCTAAAATAGAATCTGAAATCAAATCGGCTATTTTATCAGGATGTCCCTCAGTCACTGATTCAGAAGTTAAAAATTGTTTCGCCAATGCTTACCCACTCCTTGTTTCTTTTTATAGTTTAATCTTCTTCATGTATAGCTTCCACAGGGCAAACATCTATACAAGAACTACACTCAAGGCAGGTTTCTTTATCAATAACTGCTTTATTATCTATTAAAGAAATGGCCTCTACTGGACAAACATCAACACATATTCCGCAGCCGATACACTTGTCATCAATATACATTTTTCAACTCTCCTTAATAATGCATTAATAAGACCTTAATACCGCTATTTTTATGTTGTCGCCGTTTATTGATGTTTAAAGATTGGCCAGGACTGACATTAGTCCTGGCCAATCTCTAAACATAAGGGAATGTATCAGAATTAATCTTCACCCTTTCTGTCTTTGGCTGCTTTTAATTCCCTGCGGATAGCCTCTAAACTTTCTTCCAGGTAACTGGCCTGCTGTTCAAGACTGTTAATTCTATAAGCTTCGTCACCTGCTGCCTGATAAGGATATGCAGTGGGATAACCCCAGCCAAACCCACGACCTCTGCCGCCGCCTCTAAAGTATCCTCGGCCCCAGCCGCCGCCAAATCCACGTCCTGTTTGATAGCTCGCGTAACCCGGGTTTACATTACCTGCACATAATCCTGCTGCGCGTCCAGTCATTGGGCCCATTCCGCGTGGTCCTGTACCGTCTCCTCCTGGCATATTATTCATCTCCTTTCATATTTAATATTTTTGACGGAATTACCTTTCTGGCAAGCTCTTAGTTTCTCTTGCCTCTTCTATGGCGCTTACGTTTTTGTTGTCCGCCGCAACCATCCTGAAGCTGTCCATTAATGTATGAGCGTAAAATCTCTTCCATCGGTCCGAAGACATAAGAAATTATTTCTATGTTTTGTCCCCATACTGCCATGGCATGAGAGCGAGAAATTGCTCCACATATTAGTACCTCAGCGCCAACATCTGAAAGCTTCTTAGCCCTATTAAATGGTAAATCAGGTTCAACATTTATAATTTCTGATTGGGTTACCTGATTATTTACTACATCTATCAGCAATATACTTTCAGATACATCAAATACAGGTGATATACAATTCTGCCAGAATGCTATTGCTACTCTCATAATATCTTTTATTGCAATTTCCATGCCAACTCATTATTTATTTTATACATCTCTTTATATTGGGCTTTAGCTCCTATGTCTGAATTGTTTGCCGTAAGTATTATTGCATTTTGCATTACTAAATAATTTCTTTAATTGCAAATTGCACGCATCTTTGTTATTATTATAAAAATGCTACATTAAGGGGTAAGTAACATTAACAGGAAATTAATTAATACTAACCATGACATAATTTTGGATTCTATAAATGAAGGCGTTTTCACCGTAGATTTAGACTGGAAAATCACCAGTTTTAATGCTGCTGCGCAAAGAATCACCGGAGTTGAACGTGAAAAAGCAATTGGGCGGCTCTGTTATGAAGTGCTACGGGCTAATGTTTGTGAAACTAATTGTGCCTTAAAATATACTTTTTCTACCGGTAAACCAATCATTAACGGCACTGCTCGTATAATTGATCAAGAGGGACGTCAGGTGCCAATTTGCCTGTCAACTGCCATACTGAGAAATGAGGAAAATCAAATCGTAGGCGGGGTGGAAACTTTTCAAGATCTCAGCCATATCGAACAACTGCAAAAACAACTGGAATCCAGATATAGTTTCGAAGATATAATCGGGCGCAGTTCTAAAATGTTGGAATTGTTCAATATCCTGCCCCATGTGGCAGAAAGTAATAGCACCGTATTGCTGGAAGGCGCCAGCGGTACCGGCAAAGAACTTTTTGCCCGGGCTATTCATAATCTGTCACCAAGAAAAAGCCAAAGATTTGTGGGGGTTAATTGTGCCGCATTACCAGATACTCTTTTGGAAAGTGAATTATTTGGCTTTAAGGCCGGGGCCTTCACCGATGCCAAACGAGATAAACCCGGGCGTTTTGCCTGGGCGGATGGGGGTACTATATTTTTGGATGAAATAGGTGATATGTCTCCGATTATGCAGGTTAAACTATTGCGGGTATTGCAGGAACGTGTTATTGAACCACTGGGTTCAGTTGAACCGGTAAAAATTGATACGCGTATAATTACTGCTACTAATCGGGATTTGAGCGAGATGGTCAAAAACGGTTCTTTCCGTGAAGATCTCTATTACCGTATCCGTGTAATCCATATAAAACTCCCGGCTTTAAAGAAACGCAAAGAGGATATCCCGCTTCTTATAGACCATTTACTCTATAAGTATAACCGTCTGCAAAATAAAGTTATCGCCGGTGTCTCTGATGAGGTTATGTCGGTTCTGTTAAACTATGATTTTCCTGGTAATATCCGTGAGCTGGAAAATATAATTGAGCAGGCTTTTGTACTTTGCCGGGGTGGAATAATTGATTTGCAGCACTTGCCGGTTGAACTCCGTTGTGCTAAAGGCTCGGCTTTTGGGGAACTGAGTTCCCTCAGTCTGGAAGCTATGGAAAAACAACTGATAATTGAAGTTCTCCAACGGCATAATGGACACCGTAAAAAAGCCGCCCATGATCTGAATATAGATGTAAGTACCCTTTATCGTAAAATTAAAGCCCTTAATATATCTATTCCAGAAATTGACGGCCGCAATTTAAAAAAGTAGTTATTATAATTCCAGAACTTTTTTACGGTAATAGCCGCTGTATAACACTGCTGCCGGATTATGTCCCAAAACACGGTCTTTTACAATAATTGTAGTTACCGGTGCCGCTGAATATTTTGTAAAAAGCATATCGTGCCCTACACACAAGCCGCAAATAATATTCATATCGGTCTTTTTTTGATTGAGGAAAAGTGCTTGTCCAATTGGATTACACATAACTTCTTCAGTGCCAGGTTTTATTTGTTCCATTTCGAGATGGCTCTTTAGATTACCCCCATTTTTGCATACTACCATATAAACTTCAAAATCCTTTTTTAAATACTCGGTTATAGTCTGAGCTTCTCTTACCAACCCAACACAGGTAGCAATCCCCAGCTTGCTATAGCCCATTTCTTTAGCAAAATTACGTGTCTCTTCCAATCTGGTAGCTTCCATATAATGTCTGGCTTCAATAGCTGCTGCCGCCTTGCTTAACTTCAGGTTCTCAGGTTCTCTGTATTGTTCAATTATGCCGGCATTGATATCTGGATAACAATTTTTACCATTGCGACAGCGCTGCTTTAAACAGATTGAACAATCTTTATCCTTCTCTGACGGTAATTTTTCATCAATATTTTTTTCAGATTCTTTCATTAAACAAAATTCCCCGCTTTCGGTATTAAATGAACAAGAGGGAAAGGATTATACCCTCTCCCTCCTTATTTTCAGCTATTTATCCTGCTTCTTATTGGAGTTGTTCAAACCACGGCCGCCACCTGCTCCTCCACCGGAACTATTCTGTCCGCCGCTTCTTTGTCCCTGTCCCCGTCCTTGTCCACTGCCGCTTTTACCGCGTCCTGCTGCACAACCGCCTTTTCCTTTGCCAGTTCCTGCTCCCTGACCACCAGGGCCTGTTCCATCTCTATTAGGCATTAGTATCTCTCCTTTCTGCCCAGATACTGTCAACTTTTGTTAACATCTAATATTCTTATTCAATAATGAGCATATGCCCATCATTATGTACTAATAATATTTCTATTTTAACAAACTGTCAAATAAAATATAAAAATTAACTACACGCCTGAGCCGTTAAGGAATAAATATTATTTAAACCAATGATTCAGTGAAAACTCATCCTAATATGATTATTTCTTGGGCCTGAGATGTTGACTAAATATTACAAAAGAGACTATATTAAAATAATAAAGAGCATATGCTCACAGGACTATTTATTTACAGTCTTTCATAATAGTTATTTATAACTTATTTAAAAGGAGTTGATATTTTGCCATTTTACGAATTTGAAGGAAAAAGTCCCCGTTTAGAGCCCTCTTGCTTCGTGCATCCAGATGCCATTTTAATCGGCGATGTAACTATCGGCAAGCAATGTTTCATCGGTGCCGGTGCTGTTTTACGTGGAGATTATGGCCGTATCGTAATCAGTGACGGAGCCAATGTGCAGGAAAACTGCGTTATCCATGCCCAACCGGATACAACTGCATTAGTGGAGGAAAATGTTGACATTGGCCATGGCTCCATCCTCCATGGTCCTATTACTATAAAGAAAAACGTAACTATTGGCATGGGCTCGGTCATATGTGACGGGTGCCAGTTAGGCAGCGGCTGTTTTATTGGTGCCGGCAGTGTGCTGCCAGCTAATCTGGTAATACCCGAGAATAAATTAGCCTATGGCAATCCGGCCAGAGTCATCAAAGATACCAATGAATACCAGCGAGCTTTTACCAAAATAGCTATAGATATCTATAAAGATCTTTGTGACCGTTATCATAAATCTTATATAAGAATAGAAGATACTGACAAGTTATATCATGAAATCTGAAGGACCTATCCCCCTCAAAGGCTTGTGATTGAAGGCTTCCCTGCCTTTTGCTACTGATATTTTTAAAAGTTAGGAGTTTTTGAATGCAGCAATTTTTATTATTTACGCAGAAATTAAAAGATATTATAGGAATTATAAGGGAGCCGGTAGCGGTTAAAATGATTCGTAATGAAACTGAACTGAAAAGCATAGATCTGAGCGGTTATGATACTGAAACAAGATGTCGATATTGTCAGGCAGTAATGAGAGCCAGTCGGGGTAATAAAGTTGTAGTAAGTGCTGCCAACATATCCTGTGCGGCAGCTGCGGCAGCTTTTGGCCTTAAGAGTCTTCATCCCAAACTAGCATCCGGAGAAGCCCATTATAATGTAGGTACTTTTGGCACGCAAGAGGCGGCACGTCAAATGATGAGTGACATGCCCCGCCTGCCTCAAGGTGAATATAATTATGTTCTGGTAAGTCCTCTGGCTGACTGTTGTTTTGAGCCGGATGTAGTTCTGGTGGAAGCGCCGCCGGAGAATTTGATGTGGTTGGCCCTGGCTTCGATTTATACTACTGGTGAGCGTATGCAGTTTTCTACTTCTGTAGTACAGGCTACCTGTGTGGATGCTACTGTGGTTCCGCTTAAAACTGGCCAGATTAATGCTACGTTAGGTTGTAACGGATGCCGCGAGGCAACAGACCTGGAAGTGACCGAAAATTTGGTTGGTATCCCTTTTGCATTATTGCCGGTTATAATAGATAATCTTGTAGATATGCAAGAGACTATTATAAAAAACAGAAGTAAAAGTATTTACCGACGTTTTAATAAGGAAGGTTAAAGTTTTTAGTTATTATTGAAGACAATCATTAAATAGAAATAGCGCTTAATCAATAATCTTAGATTATTTCTGCAAGTGGAGGTTATAAATGAAACATAGTATAGACTGTCTGCCCTGTTTGCTAAGGCAAGCAGTGCGAACTGCAAAAATATATATGCCTGATGAAGAAGCACAGCAAAAACTGGTAAAGGAGATAATGGCTGAAATGATAGCCTTAAATGACGATGTCAGTGCTCCTTATATAGCCCATAAAATTCAAGACGCCCTGATTAATGCTCTGGGTAATCCTGATCCCTACAAGGAGGATAAAGACTATTATAACCGGGAGATGCTCAAACTTGAATCTGATCTGTTAAAGCTGCGCGATTCTTACGAGGACACATTTACAGCCGGGATAAAATTAGCTGCTGCCGGCAATATCATTGATTTTGGCCCTGGATATGATCTCTCCAGAGATAAGGTTTTAGAGAGCATAAAAGAAACCCTGACCATGGACTATCCTTGGGAGGTTTTAATTTCATTACATACTGCAATGAAAAAAGGCACTACACTTCTTTACCTGGGAGATAATGCAGGTGAAATAGTTTTTGATAAAATATTTATCACTACCATTAAAGACTATTATCCTTTACTTAATGTCTATTTTGCCACTCGGGGTAAACCAGTTTTAAATGATATTACTGAAGAAGACGCATATCTGGTAGGAATGGACAGCCTGGCGAGAATTATTAATAACGGAACTGGTATTCCCGGAACGGTTCTTGAATACTGTTCTTCTGAGTTTAAGAGGATCTTTGACGAAGCAGATGTTATTATATCCAAAGGACAAGGTAATTTTGAATCACTATATGGTGACGGCAGAGAAAATTTGTATTATTTATTTCTGTGTAAATGCAGCCTTTTTATGGAAAGGCTGGGGGCTAAACAGAACCAGCTTATTTTCATGAGAGAATAACTTTAACCTAAAAAGCTTATAATACTGGCAACTTTCAAGAAGGAAGATGACATAGATGCCAAAAGATAACATACTGCGGGCTTTAGCTGAGACCAGGAAAAAAATTGAAGGTCTGAAAGGCTTTCATGTTCCGGTAGTCTTAAAAACAATTGAAGAATATGAACAGGAAGAAGTCGACGAACAGTTCATTGAACAACAAAGACTACAACTGCAAAAATTATATGAAATGATAGCCGAGTTGGAAGCCAAGGCCGAGCTGCTGAGAAAGCGATTAAAAAATTAACCGAATACTTATAAAAGTTATCACATATTGGGGCTATACCATAAGGCTGATTGAGAGGTATAGCTCAAGTATAAACGCTATACCCCCTATTAAGTTGCCAAAAAAGATAATTATCTCTACAACGGTTCTATTTTAACAGATATATCCAGCGGACGACCAAAATACATGGAAGTTGTTACAATGGCGTCAATGCCTGTAGCAGCGTATTCTACGACATTAGTTTCCTTTATTCCACCAGCCCCAATTAAAAGCAGGTCAGTGTAGGATTCTCTCAGTTTCTGTACATAGTGTTTAAGCTGGTCGGGGTGAACCTTATCAAATTGCAGGCCGTCCACGCCTGCCTCAGCTAGTAAAATTGCTTCGTCAAGTTTTTCAACTTCAACAAGCACTTTCTTTTCACAAGCCAACTGCCTATACTTGGGAATTTCTCGGGCCAGCTCATTAATACTGGCAAAGAAATTGATATGTTGGCGAAAGATTAGAATAGTCTCCGACAATCCAAGTCGATGAGGAAAACCACCTCCGGATACCACTGCTTTGATGGCAAGTTCTCGCGTTCCGGGAAACATTTTACGCGTTGATAGAATACTAATGTTTGGGTTTACTGTTCGTGCGTTATCCAGAAGTGAACGAGTTCGTGTTGCTATCCCACTACAATATTCCAGTATATTAAGGCAGACTTTCCAGGCTGCATGTAGGCTGGAAGCATTTCCTTCTGCCTGCAGAAAGGTTTGACCCGGGGATACTTCAGTACCGCTGGGCATTACTAATCCAGGTTTTACTACCAGCTTCTGAAGAATTCTAGCAACCTCCTCAGAACCACTAATAATTCCTTTTTCCCGAGATGCAAAAGAAATTTTTCCTGGATACTGACCAATATTAAGAAGTTCAGTTGTTAAATCAAGATACGGAACATCTTCATGAATAAATCGATCAAGAGTTTCTTCGCTAATGTACACGTTATCCCTCCATTAATATTTTAGAATTATATTAAGGTTGCTCTTTATTTTACGTTTTTTTGATATAAAAGTATTTTCAACATCTTAAAATGTTTCAAATTATACGGTCTACAGATTTTTCGTTCACCTATTTGCTAACGTTTTGCTTAACTTATAAGCTAAAGAGTTCGCTGTCTGAGAGCTTTTGGATTTCTTCCACTGAAAAATCTCTTTTTGCTTTTATAGTAAGAGCATTTCTATCCTTTTTCCACAATGTTTCGCCAGGGTCTTCACAATGTTGAAAGTTAAAACGGGTTGGATTTGATAGACGAGCCCTGGTAATACCTTGAATGCAGTCTGCCAGGCAAGCGCTGCCTTTTACCACTACAGTAACTGTATCATCATTGAGCTTCCCTAGTTCATCTTCTGCAATGGCAGCCATTCTTGCGGCTAGATACAGGTCACGGCATTCCTCCTGATGATGTACTAGACATCGCTTTAAAGCAATATTATAGCGCATAGAGCGATCTCTTCCTTTGATATAGAGGGTCTGAGGGGAAAAAATGCTGTCATCTTCGTAGTAAGGCTTGATATCAAGCACCGGTGTTCCTCCGATAGCGTCAAGGCCACTGACATAAAGTAGATTTCCCTCTAACCGTTCCAGGTGAACCAAACACATACCGATGGGATTTGGCCTGTTAAAGGCACGCAACGCAAACACGCCGTATTCAGGTAAGTTAGGATTAACTTTGATGGGGACGGTTTTCAATATGCTTCTATCCGCCTTATGAAACCAGGCCAAGACCCAGATGTGTGAGTTTTCTTCAATCCCCTGCAGAGCTTCCTGATAGGCAGGGAAAACTTCGACAATTGCCTTTTCCCCTCCCAGGGACATTCC
>CAZLVY010000057.1:0-7540 GCA_964563125.1 uncultured Syntrophomonas sp.
CATAATTTTTTCCGCAGCGCTGGCAAGCCACCAATTCAAACTTCTTGTTCCATATAATGCGTAATGAATCCTTTTCCTCCAGGTTTATTGCCTGAGTGGGGCAGACACGGGCACATGCAGCACATCCTATACAATCATCAGAAGCTTCATCATAAGGTGTAGCAATGCGCTTATCAATTCCTCTGAACATACTCCAAATTGCCGTTTTCCCCATTTCTTCACAGGCATGAACACACAGCCCGCACATAATGCAATTTGGCGGTTCTACTTCAATTGGGTTCATTCGCGGGGCCGAATATTTATCGGCCAGTTCTTTCAGAAGAGGACTCTTGTCAGCCCGGCGCATTAGTAACATCATTATGGTACGACGTAATCGCTGAATGCGCTCGGATTCGGTTATAACTTCAATCTGACCCTTTAGCGGGAAAGTGCAGGCAGCTACCAAACGTGTTTTTTCCTGTCCCTCTTCCTTGATTTCCACCATACACATGCGGCAGGCACCCTGTCCGCCAAAGGCTTGATGATAACAAAAGGTGGGGAGGGGAACGTTTTCCCGTCTGCACAGATCCAGAATACTCTCACCCGTTATCGCTTCCCGGTCCTTTCCATTCACCTTAATTTTCATCGTTATCCCTCCTGACGAGCTGAACAGCGTCAAAGGTACATACCCGGTAGCATTCGCCGCAACGTATACAACTGGCCTCATCAATGATATGCACTTGCTGCTTTTCTCCCTTAATTGCGCCTACTGCACAATGCTTTACGCATAATGTACAGCCCGTGCATTTTTCCGGCTCAATATAAAAGGTGGTCAATTCCCGGCAAACCCCGGCAGGGCAAGTCCGCTGTTTAATATGGGCAATATATTCATCGCGAAAATAGCGCAAGGTTGACAGGACCGGATTGGGAGCAGTTCTTCCCAGAGCGCAGAGGGAAGCTTCCTGCATAGTGATACTAATATCCTCTAAAAGCTCCAAATCTTCCATTTTTCCTTGGCCATTGCAGATATTGGTCAGAATTTCAAGCAGAGCGCGTATACCCTCCCGACAGGGAGTACATTTACCACAGGATTCTCCTGCTAAAAAGTTAACGTAATAGCGGGCTACTTCTACCATACAAGTATGGTCATCCATAACAATTAGACCACCGGAACCCATCATCGAACCTGCCTCAGTCAGGCTGTCAAAGTCTACGGGCAAATCCAGCAAACTGGCAGGAATGCAGCCTCCTGAAGGTCCACCGGTTTGCACGGCCTTAAAGCTGCGTTTTTTAAGCACTCCGCCGCCGATTTCATAAATAATTTCTCTTAAGGTAGTACCCATGGGAACCTCAACCAGCCCTGTATTTACTACCTTGCCTACCAGAGAAAATACTTTAGTCCCCTTGCTGGTCTCAGTACCAACAGACGCAAAAGCTTCAGCTCCATGCAGTATTATTATCGGAATATTAGCCCAGGTTTCAACATTATTAATTACAGTAGGCTTACCCCACAAGCCTTTTTCAGTAGGGAAAACATACTTATCACGAGGCTCACCGGTACGGCCTTCAATAGATGCCATCAGTGCAGTCTCTTCACCACAAACGAAAGCACCTCCGCCTCTTACCACCTGAATATCAAAAGAAAACTCACTACCCAGTATTTTACTGCCCAGATAACCATGGGTGCGGGCGTCAATTATAGCCTGACTAAGGTTTTGCACTGCCAGATCATATTCGTCACGCACATAAATATAACCGTATGCAGCACCGACAGCAAAAGCACCCAAAGTCATACCCTCAATAACAGTATGAGGATCACCCTCCATAATACTGCGATCCATGAAAGCACCCGGATCTCCTTCATCTCCATTGCAGATAATATATTTCTCCTGACCGGGGGCATTCCTGCAGGCTTGCCATTTGCTTCCGGTGGGGAACCCTCCGCCTCCCCTGCCACGTAAACCGGCAGCTTTTACAGTATCTATTAACTCCTGGCCGTTCATCTTGCCCAGCGCCTTCTTTAAAGCCTGGTAACCTTCGCGCTCAATATAGTCATCTATTTGTGCCGGATCAATTTCGCCAATATTACGCAGCGCAATTTTATGTTGTTTACGATAAAAATCAGTTTGATGATGAGAAGTCAAATGCTCTTTACTGATTGGGTCACGATAAAGCAAACGCTTAATTAAGACGCCTTCCAGCAGGGTTTTATCTACTATCTCATCTACATCCTTTGCGGCTACACTGCAATAAGTAATGTCCCGGGGCATTAATCTTACCAGGGGTCCCTTTTCGCACCAGCCATTGCAACCTGTTGCTTTAACAAATGGCAGCACCTCCAAATCCGGATGATCCTCTAGCTTATTTTTAAAAGCATGGAAAACTTCCCGGGCACCATTGGCAGTACAGCCAGTTCCACAGCAGACCAGGACAGTCTGGCGGTCATCATTAACCATTGTTTTCGCTTCCATGGTTCTGCCCTCCATATTCTTCTATGATTCGTTCCACATCGCCGGGGCTGACTTTTCCGTAGACCTTGCCATTTACTACCATTACCGGTGCCAACGCACAGGCCCCCAGACAATTAACCGTTTCCAGCGAATAATTCCCATCCGGACTCGTTTCACCAGCCCTGATTCCCAGACGCTGGTGCAGCTGGTCAAGCAGGGTTTCTGAGTTCTTAATATGACAGGCAGTACCGTCACAGACTCGAAAAACATATCGGCCTTTAGGAGTCAGGCTGAATGCCTTATAAAAGGAAGCCATAGCATAGACCCGGCTGACCGGAATCCCTACATGCCGGGAAATTAAATATATTGCCAGACGGGGCAGATAATTGTACTGCTTTTGTATATCCTGCATAATAGCCAAAAGATGCTCCGGCTTGGCGGAATATTTTTTAATCATAACTTTATAATCATTGGCATTTTCATATTCCTGTGCTTCTATCTGCATATACTCTCGCCTCCAGTAGAGGACATGCCCCAAAAGGGGTTACCCTATTTTTTTAATCCTTTTTCGATTCATACCCAGGCAGCATATGGTTAAGATAAGCGCCGGAGGATAAAGGCGCTAAACTGCATCTGCTATTCCTAATAGCACCTTTTATCTAAACCGCTGCCCACTGCGCTTTACTCTAACCCAAGACCCGACCCTAGCATTCTTAACCATAAGACGCTGTATTTTAATCTACCCGTCCAGGCGGCTTATGGTTAAGGTTAGCGCCGGGGGATAAAGGCGTTAGAATACGCAAATTGATTAAATCCTATCATTTATTTAAACATTAGAAAGACTGCGCTTTACTCTAACCCAAGACCGGACCCAAGCGTTCTTAACCATAAGACGCCGCATTCTAACCTACCCGTCCAGGCGGCTTATGGTTAAGGTTAGCACCTGGGGGATAAAGGCGCTGGAATGCATCTGCTATTCCTAATAGCACCTTTTATCTAAACCGATGCTCACTGCGCATTACTAAAATCCAAGACCGGACCCAAGCGTTCTTAATCATAAGCTGCCATATTTTAATCCAAGCTCAGCTCTGCCAATTTCTCAGGTGTGGGAATCCCTTCTTCATCCCAGCCTCTTAATTCATAATACTCAGGCAGCATTACATCAAGCTGAACTACTTTGCCCTTATGCGGACCACCTTTCATAGGCTCGTTCAAGAGACGCGGCGGCAATGTATCGTCCTGCTTCGTAAAACCAGCCCGCAGATTGAATAAACGCTCCAGATTCCAAATACGTTCGCCAGCCTGAAGGTATTCATCATCACTGAGATTAAGTCCCGTAGCAGTTCGCATTTGTGCAGATATTTCCGGCAAACCATTGGCAAAAGTAATAAACAAACATAATCCAGCCGAATCAACTAAGGCAGTCAAATCCTGGAATGTTTTAAGTAAAGCTGGTTTGCCCTCGGTAGCATCCGGGTCAACTTTTTCCGGTATTCCAAGTATTTCCGGTGAAGTCATATAGCCCCGCACATGACATCCGCCCCGGTTGGAGGTAGCATAATTCAGACCTATACCCTGCTGTCCGCGCGGGTCATAAGCAGGCATTTCCTGTTTCTTAGCAGTCATGGAATACTCCGGATACCCATACTTTTCGGCCAAACGATAGGAACCTTCTGCTAGTTCGTCTCCGAACCCTTCACGATAGGCAGTCTTAGTTACCATATCCACCAGCATGGCACCGTCGCCCCAACGCAGATCTGCTGCAGAGCGGGGTATTATTCCTTTTTCCATCATTTCTGTAGCACAGGAAATAGTGCCGCCCAGAGTAATAGGATCCAGGCCCAGTTCATTACAGAGAAAATTAGCTTTGCATATTGCTTCGAAGTCATCGATATTCAGGTTAGCGCCAAAAGTCCAGGTGGCTTCATATTCAGGTCCTTCACCGGCACTTTTAAAGGGGCCTTTAGCGATATTAGTTACCCGACCGCAACCAATGGAGCAGCCGTAACAGCCTTTATTTCTCACCAGATATTTTTCCGCCTGATACTCTCCGGATATTTTTTCAGCATTGGGGAAAACTGCAGCTTCACTGAAATTCTTAACTGGTAAACCACCATGTTCATTTAGAATATTGACCAGTATGTTAGTTCCATATGCTGCCAGTCCTGCACCGGTGACCGGATGATCTTTCAACTTCTGACGTGCATCTTTTGCCGCCTCCATAAAAGCCTCCGGATTTTCAACTTTTATGCCCCCCGTACCTCTAACTACAATAGCCTTCAGTTTTTTGGAGCCCATTACTGCCCCTACCCCTGAACGACCGGCTGCCCTATGATATTCGTTCATAATACAGGCAAATTTGACCAGATTTTCTCCGGCAGGCCCGATACAGGCTACCTTGGCTTCTTCGTTATTAGCCTTTAGGATATCAGTAGTTTCAAAAACATTCTGCCCCCAAAGTTCGTCAGCAGGCAGAAGTTCAACCTGATCATTATTAATTGATAAATAGACCGGATTAGGTGACCGGCCTTCAAAAATAATGCCATCCCAACCTGCATATTTAAGCTCAGGTCCAAAAGTTCCACCGGAATTGGAAGCTGCTATAGTTCCATTTAAAGGTCCTTTTGTGACTACATTGTAACGCCCTGCTGAGCCCGCGAAAGTTCCTGTGAGCGGCCCGGTCATAAAAATTATTTTATTTTCAGGACTTAACGGATCTACCCCGGCACTAACCTCTTCCACAAAATACTTAGTCCCTAGTCCACGGGCGCCAATAAATTTCTCCGCATATTCTTTATTAAGAGGTTCCGCAGCTACAGTTCCATCGGTAAGATTAACCCTTAGTATTTTACCTGTCCATGCAAACATATTTATCTCCCCTCCTCCATAACTTCGCGGAATTTGTCAGCTGTTTCCCGGCGTTTATTATAATTAGCACTAATAGCTTCGCGATAAGAAATCGCAGCAGTTGGGCAATATTTAACACACTCCGGATCTCCGCCGCAGAGATCACACTTAATAATAAGATCATGTTCCGCATCAAAAAAGGTAGCTCCAAACGGGCAGGCAATGGTACACATTTTACAGCGCAAACAAATATCGTGATTTACAATCTTGGCTCCGGTATCTGCGTCTACGCTTATTGCATTGACGGGGCAAACCTCCATACATGCAGCTACACTACACTGCTGGCAGACAGCCGGGAATGAAAAGCCGGTTTTTTCAAAGGCTACAATAGAAATACGTGATCTCAGTGGGTTAAACTCTCCGGCATGAGTAAACGAACAAATCAATTCACAAGTACGACAGCCGGTACATTTTTCGGGTTCCACAAAAAGCACTTTGCTCATACTTTCCTGATTCCACCCTGTGCGGGCAAACCAGTTCTCACACTCCTTTTCTATAAATTTGGTTATGCAACAATAGCTGTCATCGAACTATATATGCTTCAACTATTAATTGATATTGCATAAATCATGCCATTACATTACCATCCATATAAAAAAGGCGTCCGGCTATTCGCCAGACACCTTCTGTAACAAATTCTTAACTAATACTACTAAAAGACTTGTAACACATCTGTTCCATTTGAGACTATCATATTACATAACCATTACACTGGTGTTACACCCTTTTTAAATCGTTCAATGCTCAAATCCAGTAAATCTACCATACAGATTTCATCGCGCAGATCAGATTCCCTTTCAAGGAGCAGTTTGATCACTTCAGCTGCTTGCAGACTGGCAACTACTGCTGCCGTAAAAGGCAGGGTTCCCTGTTCTTTTTCAAGCCCCTCCCCAACGGATGCACCATACAAGTCCTGCAAACTCTGATCTCCTGGCATGATTACGGTAATTTGTCCATACCAGCCTCCAACTGCACCATGAACCAAAGGAATTTCTTCCCGCGCGCCGACCTGTGCCAATAGAAGACGGGAAGGTATATTATCCAGAGCATCTACCAGCACCTGCTGCCTTCTTAATAAAGATTGATCCGCATCCTCCCAGCGTGATTGGCTTGCTGTAAGTGAAACTGCAGGATTTATCTGCTGGATAAATTGCCGGCACACTTCCACTTTGCTCTGTCCCAGATTAGTATAACTGGCAAACAATTGCCGGTTCAAATTACTTTCACTGAATATATCAGGATCCCAGAAGCTAATATGGCCAACCCCCATCCGGGCCAGATGGCTGATTATATACATACCCAGGCCTCCACAACCACAAACCCCTACCTGGGCATCAAGGAGTTTAAGTTGTTCTGCCTGGCTAATAGCATTAATATTGCGGATATAGTGCAGGGGTACAATGCCTTTTTCCAGGTGCTTTTTTTCAATTTCCCGGGGAGTTAATTTCTGCACCTCGGCCAGAGTAAGAATATCCTGCCATCTAACCTGCTTAATTTCGTCAGCGCTCATTTTAACCTCCTCCCACCATAGGAAAAATGGATAGAGTATCCCCATCGTGCAAGACCCTGTCAAGAGCAGCAGACAATCCGTTTAAAAAGATAACTCCCAACTCTTTGCGGGGGATTTTAAGATGATCCACCACCCAGCCTACAGTGCATTCCTCAGGCAGTTCCAAATCCTTTTCTCTAAATCTTTCTTTGCGAAAATTGGCAAATAGCTTTACCTTAACCTTCATCTCTGCATCTCCCTCCCAAGCATGGGACATGGTATTTTTATAATTTTTTATTCTTATTTTTGGGTTTAATATATTTATGAGTTATATAAGGATGATTAGTTTTGCGCGACTGAATTTCGAATTGTTTTAAAGAAGATATAAATGGGGTCAGTTTTGTATGCCCGTAGTTGCGGGTATCAAAATCCGGATAACGCTTATTAAGTCTTTTGCCTACCTCACCCAGAAATGCCCAGCCATCCTCATCAGATGTCTCAGTTACTATTACCTGTATAGTATCTATTAATTCTCCCAAACTAGCCATGCCTTCTTTGGGTTTCCCTTGCTGGTCAACTCTTTCCTCGGAACCGGTTTCGTATTCATTGGCGGGAATGGCCGCTAATACCTCCAGATATTTAAACATTTCACAAGCTGAAATAAACGGAGTGGGAGTCTTCTTTTCGCCCATACCTATAACATACATGCCTGCCT
>CAZLVY010000057.1:7640-14474 GCA_964563125.1 uncultured Syntrophomonas sp.
ATAAACGGAGTGGGAGTCTTCTTTTCGCCCATACCTATAACATACATGCCTGCCTCTCTAAGACGAGCTGCCAGTCTGGTAAAATCGCTGTCACTGGAAACAATGCAGAACCCATCTACATTATTTGAATAGAGTATATCCATAGCATCAATTATTAATGCTGCATCAGTTGCATTTTTACCGGTGGTATAGCCATACTGTTGAATCGGTGTTATGGAATAATTTAATAAGACCGTTTTCCAGGATCCTAGCTGCGGCTTGGTCCAGTCGCCGTATATTCGCTTATAGGTTGGTGTTCCATGGTTGGTAATTTCATCGAATATATACTTGATATATTTATCGGATACATTATCAGCATCAATTAAAACTGCAATCTTCCTATCGTTTTCCATGTGTATCTCCTTTTTTATATCATTATTTATACCTCTATATAAATGAGTTTTCGACAGCACTTCTTCTTTTTCCTCTTCTTAAAGTATTGGAGAACCTTTCTTTTTACCTCTTTCTAGTTGTCTGACATTATTTATTGAAACATTCAAGATTTATTCACAGTTTGTTCATATTTAATGAGGATTATAAGTTTTGCTTTCATCTGCTCAAATATAAGCAAGTGGCTTCTTCTGTCTCTTTTTTACCTGCCTGACATTATTTTCTGAGCTATTTTATAAATTGTTCACAGTTTGTTCATATTTACAGAGGTTTTTTGTTGTACACTATAGACTGGTCCTGAAGTAAATCTTAGTATTTAGTAAAAAAACATGTTTGTTAATAGAAAGGAGATAATAATGTTTCAGAACGAGAATATAAAAAAATACCTTTTAGCTTTCGTTATAATTGCATTGATAGTTGGCGCAGTTGTGTTTGCCCTCACCCGCCCTTCTGATGATGCTGTAGCCCGGGTAAACGGAGAGGATATCACTAAGGATGAATTGTACGAAATAATGGTTAAACAGGATGGTCAAACAGCTCTGGATGCATTGATCAGTAAGAAAATCATACAACTGGAAGCCGAGAAACAAAACATTCAGGTTACGGATGCCGACCTGGAAGGGGAAGTGGCGGAACTAGCTAATTACTATGGCGGGCAGGCTGCTTTCGAACAGTCATTGACTACGTATAACATGACTATTGATGATGTTAAGAAAGATCTCGTGGTTCAAGTCCAACTAGAAAAACTGATGGAAGCCAGAATTACCATAACTGATAAAGAGGTCGAAGAATATTTTGCTGCCAACAGTGAGCAATTTGCAGCTGCAGAGCAGGTCAAAGCCAGTCATATCTTGGTTGACAGCGAAGAAAAAGCCCTGGCAGTTAAACAACTTTTAGCCGAAGGCAAGGATTTCGCAGATCTGGCCAAAGAGTATTCAACTGACCCCTCCAACAACCAACAGGGTGGAGATCTGGGACTGGTAAAGAGAGGCGACATGGTAGCAGAGTTTGAAGAAGCTGCCTTCGCATTAGCAGCAGGCGAAATAAGTGAGCCCGTCCTAACTAAGTTTGGCTATCATATTATTAAAGTGACAGAAAAGACCGAAGCCAAACCAGGCACACTGGAAGGTAATCAGGAAAGAATTAGAACAATTTTATTAAATCAAAAAATGCAAACCGAATACAGCCCATGGATGGAAGAGCAATATAGCAATTATAAAGTGGAAAATCTGCTTAAATAGATCCAAACCAAGAAGCCAAAGAGCGGGCGTTGAAAAAGTCGACCCCCCGCTCTTTTCTTGTATATGCACATAAAATAATTTATCCTGGCAGACAATAAACATATTCCACTGAGAAAGGAGGTCTTTCTATCAAAATTCGGAAGACTTTGGTAGCACTGATGTTAATGTTTGCATTTCTCACCACACTTGGTTCCCAAGTTTATGCAGCCCCAAATGTTGATTCAACAAAACCTGATGTTCAGTTAACAGAGGCGCAAAAGCAAGAAATAGCTACCTTGCACAAGGACATTCTTAACAAGAAAAAAGAATTAATTACCAAGTATGTTAAGTATGGAGTCATGTCGGAAGAAAAAGGAAAGAAAATAATTTCTCGGTTGGAGCAACGCTATGAGCATCTTGAGCAAAATGGCTTTGTTCCTAAATGGGATAAGCCAATGCACAGGCACTGTCAGTAGTGTTTTAAAAACAAGCCCTCGTTTAGCTTGTTCAGCTTGGTGACTAAAAAGTCACCGGGCTGTTTTTATATTATCTTCCTAAACAGGAATGTTATGCGTATACAGGCGTAATAGCCGCTGCTGTATATTTCCTAAATCAGTTGTAAAATTTATAGATATTGACGCAACGTATTTTTCGAATCATAATTAATTAACGATTAAAATATTCTAAATTAGAAAGGGGTTACTATATGCACAA
Source organism: uncultured Syntrophomonas sp. (assembly GCA_964563125.1). Lineage (GTDB taxonomy): Bacteria > Bacillota > Syntrophomonadia > Syntrophomonadales > Syntrophomonadaceae > UBA1368. The sequence goes on from CAZLVY010000057.1 coordinate 10,004, forward strand.
ATTGACCGATCATTTGCCAGTCTGGCGCGACTGTGACAAAGACTGGGATGCAGAATTCGCCAAATATCTTGCTGAGAACAAAACCCTTGCCTACATGATGCTAAAAAACGCAAAAATCTATAAGGATGCAGTTGTACTCACACAAAAAAATGTACACGGTGAATGGGAATCACTGACCTGGACGGAATTTGCCGGCAAATTTACAGCAGTGGCCAAAGCTCTGATTGATATGGGAATTGGCACCGGTGATATGTGTTCAGTGTTCGCTAGAAACTGCTCTGAATGGGCAATTTCGGATATGGGTATTCTGGCCACTCGTGCTGTTTCGGTGCCAATTTATGCTACCAACTCCAAAGAGGAAGCAGAATATATTATTAACGAAGCAGAAGTTAAAGTGGTCTTTGTAGGTGACCAGGACCAATATGACCGGGCTGCTCAGATTGTCAATGATAATCAATTCCTTAAATATATAGTGGCTATGCAGGATAATATAAACATTTCCGGTGACAAAAGCATTTATCTCAGCAAGCTGATAGAAAAAGGCCGCCAACTGACCAATGATAAAGAATTCGAAGACCGGATCAACAATGTTGACCCAGATGATATTGTCACCATAATATATACTTCCGGCACCACAGGCAACCCCAAAGGTGCTGTTCATACCCACAGAACTTTTCTGACCGGCATATTCCCCTCCCTGCGTTACCCTGAAGCCGGCCCGGACTATATTTCCCTTTCTATTCTTCCCTTGTCACATATATTTGAAAGACTGTGGTCCTACGGCTGTATGAGCATCGGGGTAAGAATAGGTTACTGTCCTAATCCAACCGATTTCCTGGAATACATGAATCACTATAAGCCGCATTTTATGACTAGCGTACCGAGAATATGGGATAAAGTTTACGGCACTATTCACGAAGGAATGAAAAATGCCGGCGGAATGAAATATAAAATGTTTGAATGGGCAAAAGGAGTAGGTATTGAGGCTTACAAAAGCAACAGTTACGGTTTAAAATATAAAATCGCTGATAAACTGGTTTTCAGCAAAATACGCGCCATGCTGGGAACGGAAAACTGCAATATTTATCACATCGGCGGTTCGGCTTTTGCCCCTGATGTAAACGAATTCTTCCAGGCAGTCGGAATAAACATCGCCATGGGCTTCGGTTTAACCGAGTTCTTCCCGGTCTGTGTAGGGTTCAGGGACAATGCTATCCCAGGCTACTGCGGATGTCTGCTGGCTATGGCCCAGGCTCGGATCTCCGATGAAGGTGAAGTCCAGCTCAAAGGCGGCATGTCCATGACCGAGTATTACAAAAACCCTGAAGCTACCAAGGCAATTTTCACTGATGACGGATGGTTCAAGACCCAGGATGTGGGCGAATTACACCACGTGGACAAAAACGGTGACCGTATCACTTATATTAAAATAACTGACAGGATAAAAGAGCTCATTATAACTGCCGGCGGTAAAAATATTTCCCCGCAGCAGATAGAATCACTGCTAGGCAACGAAATGTATATATCCCAGTTTGTCTGCATAGGTGAAGGCAGAAAGTTCATTTCCGCCCTGGTGGTACCGAACTTTATACTATTGGAAGACTACTGCAAAAAGAATAACATTGAATACGTTTCCCCGGAACAAATTATTCAGAACCCGGCAATTTATAAATTCTACGAAGGCCTTATCGAAGCTAAGACCAAAAGCCTGGGCCAGGTAGAAAAAATCAAGAAATTTGTTCTCTTACCGGAAGAGCTGACCCAGGAAGCCGGCGAAATGACTCCTACCCTTAAACTTAAACGCAAATTAATTGACAAGAAGTATCAGCCGCTGATTGATAAGCTCTACGACGAATAAAATAGTTTTACAATTTCTCAAACTTTGGGGAATGCATTGGAACGCAGAAAAGGAGAATGGTTTTTAAGCCATTCTCCTGCTTTTTTTGTTTTTCTTTATTGCTGCGGTTTAGCCTGTAAGGTTGCTGTAATTACGATTTGTTTCCCCTCCCGCAATATACTAAGTGTTATATTATCTCCTACCTCATGATCAGAGACCAGTTCCTGCAAATCTTCGGCTGAAGTAATTTTGCTGCCGTCAATAGCCGTAATCACATCCATAGACTTTACTCCCGCTTGAGCTGCAGCTGTACCACTAATAACTTCAACAACTACCACTCCCTTGATGCCGCTATCCAAGCTTAATTCTTCACGCACCTGGTTATTTATATCGCTCATACTAACGCCCAGAAAGGGTCTTACAATAACTTTGCCTTTAATCAAATCCTGCAGAACTTCACTTACTGTAGCAGTAGGAATAGCAAAGCCAATTCCCTGAGCTGTAGCATTTACTGCGGTATTAATTGCGATAACTTCGCCGTTTAAATTTAACAGCGGTCCGCCTGAATTACCAGGATTGATAGCTGCGTCAGTTTGGATCAGATTCTTATACTGGCGGTCTTCAATACTAATCGGGCGCCCTTTGGCGGAAATAACGCCGGCAGTTACTGTATGATCCAGACCATATGGCTGACCAATAGCTACCACCCACTCACCTACCCGCATTTTATATGAATCACCCAGTTTTAAAAATGGGTAATCCTGACCGCTGATTTTTAAAACCGCCAGATCCAATTCCCGGTCCTGACCAACCACCTTGGCCGGAAGCTCATCTGTCTTTCCGTTTAATTGCACGGTTACCGATGTGGCATTTTCAATAACATGTTGATTGGTAAGTATATAACCGTCATTAGTTATAATGAAGCCGGTGCCGATACCAGTCTCGTATTGTGGACTGTTTCTAAAATTAAAATCGTCCCCGAAAAACTCACGGAAAAACGGATCATTAAATAATGGGTTGTTCGGTATAGAAGAACTTTGCACCTGCGTTTTGATGTTGACTACTGCCGGAGTAGCTTTTTCTACCATATCGGCAATATCCATGGCACCTCTCGGTATAATCAAAGCAGTGTTAACCGTGTCACCCGTTTCAACTACTGCCGTTTGCGGTGGCTCATCACTCAGAGCCGCCCACAAAGAGGTTCCCTGTTGGTCGGCAATAAAAGCTCCCCCCAAAATAAAGGCTATAAGTAATAAAATCGTGATTTTAGTAAAGTTTCGCATCATTTAATCTCCCTTCAGACCTTCTGTGATTAGCTGCTGCATCTATTCTTAAAAATTGTTGAGTTGTCAGCATTGTTTCATTGCTAAAATTATACCCCAAGAATGTGAAAGTTTTGTGAAAATTTGATGAAAAATACTTTTCGGCTATTAGATCTGCTTAAAAAATAAAGGCAACAACAGTACCTGACCCCTTTGGAAATACCTCTCCGAGGCATACCCAACAGGGCACACCTTATAGGGTGTAGGCAAGCAAGCATTTTCGGCAACATTTAAAGCCTGACCCTGATAGCAACACTATTGATCTATATGGTTATAATACTATATATAGAAGCTATACGATATTAAGGGGTATAAAATGATTAAAAATATAGCGCAGGAAATATCGCAAAATGGTGGTCGGGCTTTCTATACCGGCGGTTATGTAAGGGACTATCTAATAAATGGCTGGTTTTGCGATGAAACAGATATAGATATAGAAGTGTTCCATATGGAACAGGAGGCTTTAATCTCCTTACTTTCTAATTACGGAGAAATAAAGGTAGTCGGTAAAATATATCCGGTGCTAAAAGTCAAAGGTCACCCGGACTGGGATTTTTCGGTTGCTCGGCATGATGATTATGCAGAAGCTGTACTAAGACGTGATTTTACTATTGATGCAGTATTGCAAGACATTATATCCGGTGAAATATTAGATTATACTGGGGGACAGGAGGATATTTCCCGGCGGTTTATACGCCATACCACCGAACAGGTATTTGTGGATGATCCCCTCAGAGCTTACAGGGCGGCAGGCCTGGCCTCCAGGTTGGAATTTTTCATACATCCCGATACTTTAAAGTTAATGACGGCGGTCGACTTAACTCAAATACCGGCAGAAAGGATCTATGCGGAATTGAAAAAACTTCTGCTGCTTTCGCCTCAGCCTTCTGTTGGTTTGAAGTATTTGGAAAATACCGGCCTGCTCAAGCAGTTACATCCGCAACTATCCATCTTGATTGGTTGCCGGCAGGAACCAAAGCATCATCCTGAAGGGGATGTGTGGGAACATACCTTGCAGGTAGTTGACAAGGCAGCCAATCTAAAAACCAGGGCCAAAAACCCTGTAGCTCTAATGTGGGCAGCCCTTCTCCATGATATTGGCAAACCGCCAACTACTAAGAGGAGCAAAGATAAGATCACTGCTTATGGCCATGATATAGCAGGTGCCAAGCTGGCCGCCACATTTCTGCAGGATTTACTGTGCAGCAAGACCTTGATTCAAGACGTGGCAGCTCTGGTAAGAGAACATATGCATCCTGTCCTGTTGTATAAGCAGAAAGAAAATGTTAGTGATAAAGCTATTCGCAAATTG
>CAZLVY010000058.1:0-13164 GCA_964563125.1 uncultured Syntrophomonas sp.
GTTTATCAATCCCTGTTTGACCGTGCGGAAAGTTTAGGGGTTCAGGTAGGTGGTGTTGCTGCTTTTATAGTTCCGGAGATTCTAGCCATATCGGTAGAGCATTTGGAAAAATTTCTGCAGGAAAAAGATGAGCTTAAGATTTATGCTCATTACTTCTTTGAACTTAATCGGCAAAGAGAGCATATTCTATCACCGGCAGAAGAAAAAATATTAGCCGAAACGGCGGAACTGTCAATGGCCTCTAAAAATATTTTTAGCATGATTAATAACGCCGACATTAAATTCCCGCCTATTAAGGATGAAACGGGTCAGGAAGTAGAAATGACTAAAGGCAAGTTCGGCCGTTTTATGGAAAGCCCGAACCGAGATGTCAGACAGGCCGCCTTTACCAGTTTATACAGTTCTTATGGGAAAATAAAAAATACTCTGGGATCGACTTTAAATGCCAGTGTTAAGAGCGATATTTTTTACGCGCGGATGCGTAAATATACATCTGCTTTAGAAGCAGCTCTAGACCGTGATAATATTTCCCCCCAGGTTTATGAAAATTTAATTACCGCAGTTCATAATAATCTGGAACCTATGTATAAATATCTTAGGCTGCGCAAAAAGATTTTAGGTCTGGATGAACTGCACATGTTTGACATTTATACTCCACTGGTCAAGAAACAGCCAGATGATATTAACTACGAAAAAGCTATGGAGATGGTTATAAGCGGATTAAAACCGCTGGGAGCTGAGTATGGGGAAAAAATAGAAGAAGGATTTAAGAGCGGTTGGATTGATGTTTTTGAAAAGCAAGGCAAAACAGGTGGGGCATATTCCTGGGGCAGTTATGATACCCATCCTTTCATTCTCATGAATTACGATTATAAATTAAATGATGTTTTTACACTTGCGCATGAATTAGGTCATGCCATGCATAGTTTTTACTCAAATCGTACTCAGCCCTATATCTACAGCCAATACAGCATCTTTCTGGCGGAAGTGGCGTCAACCGTTAATGAGTCACTCTTAATTGATTACCTTCTGGGGCACAGTGATAAAAAGGAAGATAAAATTTATCTGATAAATCATTATCTGGAACAGTTTAAAGGCACCCTATACCGTCAAACTATGTTTGCCGAATTTGAAAAAATAATACATGACAAGGTTGAAAAGGGCGACGCACTTACTCCGGAACTCTTAAGCATTATTTACCGTGACCTGAATAAGCTCTATTTTGGAAGTGAGGTAATAATCGATAAAGAAGTTGAGTTGGAATGGGGCCGTATTCCTCATTTTTATTCAGCCTTTTATGTTTATAAATATGCTACCGGTTTTGCTGCTGCTACTGCTTTGAAGGAACAGATTCTTGGGGAAGGGCAGAAGGCTCTAAACAGATATCAAAATTTCTTACAAGCGGGCAGTTCTGATTATTCCTTAAATGTTCTGCAAAAAGCCGGGGTGGATTTGAATACTCCTTCTCCAGTTGAGTCAGCATTAAAATATTTTAGCCGTCTCGTCGATCAATTAGAAGCTTTACTAGCCTAAACTGAAGATAAAATCAGCAAAAGAGAGACTTTAAGAAATAGTCTCTCTTTTTTCTGCGCTGTAACATATTTATACAGAGCAAGTTAAATATATTAAGAGTAAATTGAGCATAATTATGGAGAGACGCTATTCTAGTTTTTAAGGAGGATGCCGGGTTGACTCCAATAAACAGTGAAGAAATATTTGATAAAACCATGCTGGATATAGCACCGGAATTAAGTTATTTCAAAAATTATGACCTGATTATAGGAATACCTTTTATTGATGAAGGAGAACAACTGGCCGAACTGCTTAAATCCATTGACCGAGTTTTAAAGACTTGGCTGGGAAAACGGCAGTTAATCGTATGTGTAGGCGATTATTCTGCAAAAAGCACTCTAGAGATAATTAGTAATCTTTCTCTGCAGCATCCGCATATACAATTTTTATTACCACCTGAAATTAGCGGCAGGGGAACCAGTGTAAGAGCCATCATTGAAATAAGCAAACGGCTGGATGCTGATTTGTTGCTTTTCAGTGCTAAAATGGCTACTGAGAAAGGTCCCGGTATAGAAGATAACTGGCTTGACAGTCTTTTGACACCTATACAAGGACCATATGATTTGGTGTTAGGGAGTCTTAGAAGACATACGGGAATTGACAGTATCGCCCATATGCTGGCCGCGCCCATTCTGGAGTCTTTTTACGGCTTTCGGGCTGGGGATCCCTTGGGTGGCATTTACGCTATTTCACACGATTTTACTGAGGAACTGGCCCACGAGGCGCGATTTTGGGGTGATACTATTCAGGGAGCAGGAATTGATTTTTGGATTCTTACCCGGGCTTTGACATGGAATAAGCATATTTGTGAAGTGAGTATGGGAGGACGGATTAGTCCCCATAGACTGGAGGTGCGTAATCGGATTTTTGCCGACAATGCCTTAACTGTTTTTGAAGCTTTGAAAAGGGACAGTGCTATCTGGTTACAAGAAAGGCTGGTCATCAAAGTAGCAGATATCTTAGCTCGCAGTGAAATTAAAAGGCCTGATGTAATAAGTTATTCTATCAAGCAGCTTAGGGAGAATTTCATTCGCGGCTACCATGAGCATCTTCATGTTTTTAACGGCTTTGCCGGGCAAGAGCAGATAGAAGATCTGACCTCGACAACTGCCCAGGATATGCATATGCAAGATGAATTGTGGATTAGCGCTATGTTTTTCTTGTTCTTAAATTATGCATTTAACACTGAAGACGCTGACAAGCTGGAGAAAACAGATTATCTTAAAGCTCTTACTGCGCTTTATAATGGACGTATAGCTAGTTATGTACTGGAAATGCGTGAATTTAGTGATAGTGTATTTTGTGCTACGGAGGCAGAACGAGATGAATACCTGGTTAGAAAAATGGAGTCTGTAAAACAAGCGCTGACTAATCACTTCTGGCAGATGAAACCGGAATTTACCCGTCAGTGGCTGATAAAAAATGAGCAGATGAGACCACCAATTATTCCTCTGGGTTATATGGAATATGTACCGGGCAGACCAATCGTAGTTCCTAAAAAAATCGTTGGCAAAGATGGCAGGATTGTAAATACAGATAATATTTTCAAGGAACTGCGCAAAAGATATGAAAATAAATTTAATCAAATAGTTGTAGAAGGCTTGGGTTTGCAAACTGATGCCGATGCTGACAAAATAATCACGGCAGTTAAGGTCTTTATGAAAAGGTTAGAAGAAGGTATAAACAGCATGCTGCCCGGGGATTTAACAACGGAAAAGGGACTCAGACAATTTGTCGATAGTTTGATGAAGTTTTTCGGACCGCGTAAGATGTATACTATCAATTCGGATTTATTACGTGAAATGTTGATTCGCTTCCCGCCGGTCAATTTAATGATACCGCTGGGCTATTATAGACCGGACCAATTAATTGATTCTATGGATACCCGTGATGCAGTAAGCTATGCCAATTTGGTAGAAAGTGCCAGTTATACTGACCGTGACTTAAACTGGCTTATGGAAAACGTGAATCCGGAAAGCTTCGCCTGGGTAGATATTAAGGCGCTACTGTTAACTGATGAGCATTTTCCAGCTAGACTACCTCCAGGTAAAATTAGCAACTTTAACCTTATTACCGGTCGAATTTTAATAAGACCGTTGGAAAAAGGAGAGGGCGGCGATTATCCTAAACTAAGATATTTTACTAATTTGGTGCGCCGTCTGGCAATTGCTGAGCACTATTCACAGTTATTCACATTGAATGCTATGGAACGTAAAAATATCGGTTTAAAAGCCAAGAATTCCTTACTAAGTATGCGCAAAGGTGAACTTTTTTCTGCCCATAATATTTTCGAAAATTATCATCACCGCCTCTTGGTAGAAAAGATTCATGCAATGGCTGAAATTCAGCAGAGTTCAGGAAATAACGCTTTGGGCGCTCTGTTTAAATTGATGGCCAATAGTTATGGTATTGGTCAAATGCTGGAAAACGAGATCTTTCTGACCTGCACGGCCTGGAGTTGGGCGAGTTATAGTTTTAAAGGGGGAGTCAACATACCTACCCCACTTACTACAACAGTAGAGAGCCGCTGGTTTAACCACGATTTTCTGGAAATGCTCTATGAAGAATTGGGCTATGACCGGGATGAAATATTGCAGATTGTTTTCCGGCTTATTCAGACAGGCAAAAGTGATCACAACCTTCTCGATACTTTGCTGCCTTCCCATCCAAAAGATGTAGCAGTAGTAGTTCAGGAAACTACTAATGAACCAAGTCGCCATTTACGCCGCTACGAAAACAATCCTATATTGGAACCTGTTTCGGGAAGCAGATGGGAATCAAAGTATGTATTAAACCCTGGAGCGTTACGCATTGAAGATAAAGTATATCTGTTTTACCGGGCGGTGGGGGAAGATGATATTTCACATATCGGTCTGGCAGTTACTGATGGCTATAAGGTTTTGGAGCGATTGAGCGAACCAGTTTTCTCCCCGCAAATACCCGAAGAAAAAATGGGGTGTGAAGATCCTCGCTTAATAATCATCGGTGAACGCGTCTTTATGCTCTATACTGCCTATGACGGTAATATAGCGCAAATAGCGGCAGCCTCCATTGAAGTTGAAGATATTAAAGCAGGCAGATATTTAAACTGGAAGAGAGAAGGTTTGGCTTTCAAAAATATCTGGGATAAAGATGCTATTTTGTTTCCAGAAAAGATAAATGGCAGGTATGTTATATACCACCGGATAGAACCTAGTATCTGGGTTACTTATATGAAGGAAGTCAAGTTTCCCTTAACGGAAAACCATGCCATAATTGTAGGGCCGAGGCCGGGGCGCATGTGGGATTCACTGAAAATCGGGGCGGGAGCCCAACCGCTAAAAACTAAATACGGGTGGCTCTTGATTTACCATGGAGTTGATTATAATTACGTCTACCGTTTAGGAGTATTGTTAGTTGATTTAAATAATCCGCAGAAGATAATATATCGTTCTCCCAATCCCGTTCTGGAGCCGGAAGAAGATTATGAAGTGGGATTGGATGGTGCATGGGTACCTAATGTTGTATTTACCTGCGGAGCGGTGGCCGCTACTGATAAAGAAATTTTGGAAGATGATGATGAGATATTAGTATATTACGGCGCTGCCGACACCAGTATTGGCCTGGCAACTGCTACCGTAAAAGATCTGATACCTGACTCTTTTCGCAAATAGTTTTGCTTTTAAGAGTCAGGTAGCAAATTTTGCTGCTAAATTAAGAAGTTTTTTCAGCCTTAATTTGCAGATTTTGACTAATGGTTAATTCGGTCAGTAATAGTGACAAAATAGCTTCAGCACCTTGGTTGCCATTTACGCCCTCGGTAGTTAGTGCATCGAAACAGCCTCCTGATTGGGGGTCATACATGCTCAAAGCATTGATGTTGTCGCCCAGGTACCATAAATAGCCTTTTTGTGCCATCTCCAGATATTCTCGGCTGCCGATGGCTGCATACCCTTCATTAAGTGCGCAAACTATAGAAGCAGCATCAACCGGTTGCTGATCAAACATAGGGATCTTTTCTCCCCGTTGATACCAACCCTGGTTACCAATAATGTTTAAATAGCCGTGACGAAACAAGATGCCGCACAAAAAGTCTAAAGAATCACGACCTACCTTTAAAGCTTTTTTGTTTCCGGTTAGATTATAAACTGCCAGCATAGCCTGGGGCAAAATACCATTACAATAAGTAAGATAATTTTCAAACCAGTACCACCGGGGGCCATGATAAAAATCATACAATGCCAGTAAATGACTTAATAACTCGTCTATCAGGGAGTTCTGCCAATTGCTTTTCTCATGGTTAATTATTTTGCACAGCCCTACTAATGAATAGGCAATTGCCCTCGGAGAATTAAAGCTTGATACTGTATTGATGTTATTTTGCAGCATATGGTCGCAAAGTTGCCGAATATTATTCCACTTACTGGCTGTGCCTACCGCACAGGCCATGATAGCTCTGCCGATACTGTCTTCGGAATCAAAGCGGGAAGAATAAATATTATCGCGATAAAAGTTGGACCAGCTTCCGTTCTCCTGCTGCGCATGGCAGATAAAGAGGGCGAATTTCAAAACTTCATCATGATCAAAGTCACTTAATAAAGCAACTATTAAAGCACGAGCATTGTCGTCCAAAGTATAACCACTGCGCTGGTTCGGTTTGTTCATAAGAGAAAACTGCAACATTCCTGTTTCATCGGTCATTTGCTGAAAATGTCTATAGTCTTGCATAATTAACTGGTAATTCCTCCTGCTCGGTCTGCTCCAGCATAGCAAATAAGCTGCAGTACTGCCGGCCGATATTAGGCCAGGTCCAAGTTTTACCCAACTGGTAAGCATTTTCTTCCAAACTCTTTTTCAAATCAGGCTTAGCAATGATTTGGCTTATAAGTCTGGCTAACTGTTCTGGATTAGCTTCCATGGCTAATAGTCCCCGTCCGTAGGTCAGTACTTCCAAGGCATAAGCATAGGAAGTTGAAACGATAGCTTTTCCTGCACCGAGAGCAAAGGCGAGAGTGCCGCTGACTGCCTGGTCTTTATTGGGATAAGGACTCAGGTAGATATCGGTAAGGTTTAAATACTCATTTAGCTCCACATCATCTAAAAACTTGTTTACAAACCGTACATGATTCTGAAGACCAAGTTCATTAACCAGGTTAAATAGCATTAAGCGATATGATTCACCTTCACGGTTTATAAGCACAGGATGAGTTTGACCTAAAATCAGATAGAGTGCGTCCGGATAACGCTTTACTATAGGAACTAATGCTTTAATGCCTAGTTCAAGGCCTTTTCCCGGTCCAATTAAGCCGAAAGTACTAATTACGGTTTTTGCCGCCAGACCATATTTCTGCTTAAGTTCTGCAGGATTATTGAGAATAAACTCAGGTACTCCGTGGCTGATTACTTTAATAAGATGAGCAGGGATGCCATATATATCGGTTAATAACCGCGCCGAACGTTTGGTCATACATACAGTAGCAGCAGCACCCGAACAGAGTCGGCGCAGGACTGACTGGGGATGCCTTTTAGGTGAAGGCAAAACTGTGTGGGTTATTACAATATAAGGTTTTAACAACCTTTTAACTAAACCTAAAATATATTCCCCGTCGGGACCACCATAAATTCCATACTCGTGCTGAATAATAACCATTTTTACATCGGGACAGTTATTAACATATTTAGCTGCCTGGTAATAATCTTGTTTCTCTTCCTGCCTTATAGAGAATTTTACCTCAGGACTATATTGATAGACGGTATTGCTGTCGGATACACTTATTACTTCAACATTTTCACCGCACATTTCAATGCTATTGCGCAGATCCATGGAAAAGGTTGCTATACCGCATTGTTTAGGTGGGTAAGTACCCAGATTAACAATTGTCAATTAAAAATTCACTCCTTTAAAACAACCATTAAAAGTTCTTAGTTATTATTGTTGTACAACAATTTATGAAATTATACTTATTCTAAACTAAGCCAGCAGATTTGCTTTTACACCAGCTTTACGCAAAGCAGCAAACAATTCATCTTTTATGGCAGTTAGATTCTGAGGCGTATCGCCTTCACAGCGCACAATTAATTCGGGACCGGTGTTGGAAGCCCGAACCAATCCCCAACCATGCGGAAAAATGATGCGTGCCCCATCAACAGCAATTACCGGATACTTAGATAGGAAAAATTTCAGTATTTGGTCAACGATAATAAATTTTTCTTCATCACTGCTTTTTACTCTTATTTCGGGGGTAGAGTAGTATTTAGTAATATCAGCCAGATGCTCAGTAATAGTCTTGGTGCTTTGTGAAAGTAACCGTAACAGACGGGCTGCAGCATAAACTGCATCATCATAGCCATAATAATCGTCAGCAAAAAACATATGCCCTGACATTTCCCCGGTAAAAACAGCGCCGATTTCTTTCATTTTGGCTTTAATCAGTGAATGACCGGTTTTGTAAAAAATTGGTGTCCCACCCAGTTTTTCAATTTCATCAACCAAACTCTGGGAGCATTTGACTTCAACGATGCATTTGGTCTGAGGATATTGGGGCAGAATTTCCCGCCAAAACAAAATCATAAGCATGTCACCCCAAATCATGTTGCCCTCAGCATCTACAACCCCCAGACGATCTCCATCGCCATCAAAGCCAATACCTAAATCTGAACCGGTCTCTTTTACTTTGGCAATAAGATGAACCATATTGTCAGGATTGACCGGATCAGGATGATGGTTGGGATAACAAGGATCTGATTCGCAAAAGAGATCTGCCACTTCACAGCCTAGTGAGCGGATTATGGCGGGAGCGTAATCAGACGCAGCGCCATTACCACAGTCAATAACTACTTTGGGAGGGTGAGGCCCCAGAGTGATTTTATCTTTTATCATTTGTGCATAACTATCTAATATATTTACTTTTTTATACCCTCCCGAGGGCGCATCTGTCGTAAAAACTCCTCTTTCCATAATACGGCGGATTTCTTGAATTTCTTCTCCATAGATAGTCGAATCACCCACGAACATTTTACATCCATTATATTCAGGAGGATTATGACTGGCAGTGATCATGATTCCGGCTTTTATTCCCAGATGGTGGGTGGCAAAATAAAACATAGGAGTAATAACCAAGCCCAGGTTGGTAACCTGACAGCCTGACTCTATTAAGGCTTGAGTAACAACTTCACTAAAATGGGGCGAAGATAAACGGTTGTCGTACCCTAATATAATGTCTGTAAAGCCGTTTTTCCTGGCATAAACGGCAAATGCCCTGGCAATACCTGATATTACTGAATCACTAATTTCTATATCAACTAAACCCCTTATATCATACTGACGAAATATATTACTAATGTTATATACCCCCTTTGGCTTTTATTTAAAACTTATAACAAATCGTATCTTTGCTCCTGCGTTAAAAATTCAACCACATCTTTTATTTCCTGAGCTTTTCTTCGATCCGAAATAAAAACTATATCATCAGTCTCTACTACCAGGAGATCTTCAACTCCATATAACACTATTGTTTTATCAGATTGCTTAACAACGCACTGCCGGCTATCTTTAAATATTACATCATCACCAATCAGCACATTTTTTCCCGAGTCGCACTGATGAAGGTCAGCTAGAGCATTCCAACTACCTAAATCGCACCAGCCGAAATCACCAGGCACTACTACCATACGCTGAGATTTTTCGGCAATTCCGTAATCAAGCGAAATGTCAGGCATTTCTGAATAAGAAGCAATATATTCCTCATATCCTCGGGATATTTGTTGGTAAATGTCAGGAAGATAAGATGCAAACTCCTGTAATAATGTACTGATTTTACCAATATAAATACCGGCATTCCACATATGATGTCCTGATGCTATATAAGACTGAGCAAGGCTCAGATCTGGTTTCTCATAAAAAGAATGAATCTGAAAGACATTGTTTAATTCACCCACTTCCCACTTGGTTTTTTCAATATAACCAAAACCGGTTTCTGGCCTATTGGGAGCGATGCCAATTGTAGCCAAATATCCCTCATTCGCTGCCTTGGCAGCCTGGGTGATACTTAAATTGAAGGCATCGTTATTCATAACATGATGATCTGCCGGAAATATTCCTATAATTTCATCAGGATTTTGTCGGGAATATTTGGCGAGAACCAAACCTACTGCCGGAGCAGTATTCTTTCCTTCCGGTTCACTCAGAATTTCGATTAAATTTTTATCTGACCGTTTAGCTACAATTTGTTCGACAATTGGTGTTAAATCATCACCGGTAATTATATCAATTTGACTTGCGCCAACCTTTATCAGGCGGTCAATTGTATGGTCTAACATAGTTTTGTTATCAATAAATTTACATAGCTGTTTAGGACACTGCCTGCGGCTTTCGGGCCACAAACGAAGTCCCCGGCCTCCAGCTAAAATTACGGAAATCATATTTACCTCCATTTTTTGCTGATTAGCTATTATATGCATTTCCTGATAAGCAATATGACACTATATTATCCCAATTGAAATAATAAAGTGTCACGCTTTAGCAAAATAATGTCTTTTATATTATGACCATTTTTCTAATAATTATTAAGTATATTGCATTATATTCATTATAAGGAATGTTATTGGAGTAAATGGCATATTTTAACTGCCTTAAATAGTCTTTTTGCTGAAGGGACCTTCCAGAGTTACAGGTTTAGGGCCAAAATATTGATAGTAGTTCACTAATATGCGGCCATTATAGAGTTTACGTCTTTTATCAGCTCTCTGCCCGAAAACAGTTTCGAAGTCCAGGTGAGAAGTCAATATATAAAATGACCAGGTATCAAGACCGTTAAGTGCCAAACGCATAGTTCTATAAAGTTTTATGACGTCTTTTTTCTCAGACAGTCTTTCCCCATAAGGTGGATTTGCAATCAGATATCCGTACTTATATTTAGATTTGAGTTCACTTACATCCTGGCGCTGAAAGGACAGTATTCCTTTGAAACCAGCTTGAGCCGCATGATAACGAGCCAAGTCAATAGCAGCTGGGTCAATATCAAAGCCCAAGATACCCAGCGATTGCTCCCGATCAATTAAATCATTAGCTTCCTGGCGAGCACGAACCCAAATGCGTTGATTAAGGTTAAGCCAATTCTGGGCGATGAAGTTACGCTGCAAACCTGGAGCCATATTTCTGCCAATCATAGCTGCTTCGATAGGAATAGTCCCGGAGCCGCAAAAAGGATCAATAAAAGCACGGTCAGGTTTCCAGCGGCTTAGTAATACCATGGCGGCAGCTAAAGTTTCCTTGAGAGGTGCATCACTGGTTTTTTGCCGGTAACCGCGTTTATGCAGACCAATACCGCTGGTATCAATAGATAATGTGGCTACATCATTTAATAAAGCTATCTGCACCCGATAACGAGGACCTTTTTCGGGGAACCAGTTTTGCTTATATTTACTCTTCATCTTTTCTACAATAGCTTTCTTAACAATAGCTTGACAGTCAGAAACACTGAAAAGTTTGGATTTGATCGATTTCCCTTCGACGGGAAATTCTGCATCTTCTGGAATCAGTTCTTCCCAGGGCAGAGCCTGCGTACCCTCAAAAAGCTCTTCAAAGGTTATGGCGGCAAACTGGCCAACTTTAATAAACAGGCGGTCAGCAGTTCTTAACCAAATATTACAGCGGGCAATGGCATTAGTATCACCGGGAAATGTTACTTTACCGTTTTCAACCTTTAAATCAGTGTAGCCCAGCTGTTTCAATTCTTCCGCCAATACTGATTCCAAACCAAAAGCACTTGTTGCTATAAGCTCTATTTTATTCATAAATATCCTCCCTGCTAATTGCGGTGCAAGTAATATTGAATTTTACCCAATGCTTAAAATATACTTATCTTTTGCAGGCAAGACAAGCATTTTCGGCAACAGACCCGTTACAATTTCTCTACACTTATTATATTGGCTATTTTGGGAAATATAATTCTAGTCCGAAAAATTAGTAATGCAAGTGAGGCACTATGAATACAAGTGAGGCACTATGGAGATAAAGATAAAAAAACCGAAGCTCAGTAAATTTACCGAAGTAATAAAAATTTATGATTTGTTAGGAATAGCTGGTGGTTCTTTAATTCTGGCACTAGCTATTCAGGGTATAATGATTCCAGCTAATTTGTTAACCGGCGGGTTAACAGGGCTAGCAATAATTTTGGAGTTTATTTTTAATATAGATGTTTGGATCTGGTATGCAGTACTTAACATTCCTCTTGTGATTGCCGGGTATAAATTTGTCAGCCGCCGTTTCATTATATACAGTATCTTTGGCGCCGGAATTTTGACGTTATTTCTGGGGATTTTGAAAGATGTCAATTTTGGCATTGATGATTTATTTTTAGCGGCCGTTTTTGGCGGGGTATTGACAGGGATAGGTTCGGGCCTGATCTTTCGCAGCAAAGGTTCGACAGGAGGGCTTGATATTATTGCTGTAATTATCCGCCGCTACCGGGGTTATAATATAGGCCAAACATTTTTAACCTTTAATGTTCTCGTACTTTTCAGCTCACTCTTGATATTTAACTTTGAAAAAACACTTTATGCAGCTGTTGCCATATACATTGCTTCCAAAATGATGGACACAGTTGTAACTGGACTGCAAACCACCCGTACCGCCATGATAATATCATCGCAACACGTCGATATTGCCCACGCTATAATCAATAATCTGCACCGGGGTTGTACCTATTTAAAAGCTTGCGGCGCCTATACCGGTGAAGAAAAAGAAATCGTTTTAGTTACCGTCGCCAAAACGCAACTACCGGCACTAAAAGAAATAGTATTCGAATTAGACCCCCGGGCCTTCATTATAATAAATGAAACCATCGAAGCTTACGGGAAGGGATTTAGTCTGGGAGGCGCAGAGTATTAATTGTTGCTTCGGGGTTGGACAATATTATTGTCTTTATTTCAGAAGGAAATTATTGCGGCAATAAATTCCTTCTGTTAATTTCCAACGTATGGTTTCTGAAATGACCGCACGGATTTACCCTATCATCGCTCGCTCGCTCTGCCTGTCTATACTGTATTCACTTAAAAATAGGACCACAGACCATATGCGATTCTTGTAAAAATAAGGACTTTAGACTTATTGTATTTGACACAATTTGTTTTAAGCTATACATTAGGTGGATTGTCTTTTTGGGAAGAATTGGTTTTAAGGCGGGGTTGATTTGTCTTTATTAAAGTTGTTAAAAAATCAGGCGAATGGACAAGCTTTGCTGGAAATGGCATTGGTACTTCCTATTTTGTTATTGCTTCTTATGGGCATAATTGATTTTGGACGAATCTTGGCCTCCGGGTTACAAATAAACAATCTGACCAGGGAGGCAGTGCGTGCAGGGGTAGTAGGTTACTCGGACAGTGAGATAGAAGCATTGATTTTTGCTCGGGAATCCTGGTTAGAAGAAGACAAGATAGTTATTACAATAGACCCTAATGAAGAAACAGGACGAATAAAAGGCGACCCTTTAAGTGTTACTATTGATTATTCAGTTGATATTATAACACCATTGATGGCCAATATACTTACTAATCCGTGGCCGGTGTCAGCACAGTGTCTGATGCGGGTAGAATAAATGGTTATATGGGGGA
>CAZLVY010000059.1:0-13125 GCA_964563125.1 uncultured Syntrophomonas sp.
AGGGAGGGATAAAGGAAAGTGGAAGGAAACAACATCTTGAGAGATATCGCTGAAAGAACGGGAGGCGATATTTATCTGGGAGTAGTAGGACCGGTCAGAACTGGCAAATCGACATTCATTAAACGCTTTATGGAACTTATGATATTACCCAATATAAAAGATATCTATGATAGGGAGCGGTCAAAAGACGAGCTGCCACAAAGCGGAGCCGGTAAGACCATAACTACTACAGAACCCAAATTTGTGCCTAACGAAGCAGTAGAAATAACTACCAAGAACGGGCTTAATTTAAAAGTAAGACTGGTAGATTGTGTAGGTTACGCTGTAGATGGGGCATTGGGTTACGAAGAGGATGAAGAACCTCGAATGGTAAGAACTCCCTGGTTTGACTACGAGGTGCCCTTCGAAGAAGCAGCCGAAATAGGGACCAGGAAGGTAATAGCTGACCATTCCACTATTGGAATTGTAATGACTACCGATGGCAGTATCAGTGAAATACCCAGGAGCAACTATGTATTACCTGAAGAGCGGGTAATATATGAATTAAAAGAATTAAACAAACCGTTCCTTATGCTGCTAAACTCAATTCATCCTTATGACAAAGATACACTGATTCTAGTCGATGAACTGGCAGAAAAATATGGTGTTAGCGTTATTCCGATAGATGCCGCCCGAATGACTGCAGAACAAATCTTTGGTGTCTTAGAAGAAGTCTTATATGAATTTCCCGTGCAAGAGGTCAATATCAAGTTACCGAAATGGGTTGATGAACTTGATGAGGAATTTTGGCTGCGGGAAGATATGGAATCAGCCATACGGGATGTTTTAAATGAAATTCATAAAGTGCGTGATATCGATAAAGCCATCGAAAAACTGTCTGAGATAGAAAACATAAGCTATGTCAGCCTTGAAGAAATGAATCTGGGTACTGGTGAAGCAATGATCGACGTAACTGTTCCCGAAGAATTATTCTATAATTGTTTGTCTGATGTCAGTGGTTACAATGTAACTGGAACCCATGATATTATGAGACTGATGAGAGATTTCAGCGTGGCTAAAAAAGAATTTGACAAGATAGCTTCAGCTCTGGAAGAAGTAAAGGAAACTGGTTATGGTGTAGTAACGCCGCAATTAGAAGAAATGATTCTCGAAGAGCCTGAATTGATCCGGCAGGGAAGTCGTTTTGGAGTAAAATTAAAAGCTAAAGCTCCATCTCTGCATATAATCAGAGCAGATATCACTACAGAAATTACGCCGATTATAGGAACTGAAAGACAATGCGAAGAACTGGTTCGTTATATGCTGGATGAATTTGAAGAAAATCCATCCAAGATATGGGAATCCAATTTATTTGGTAAATCACTGCATGATTTAGTCAGAGAAGGAATCCAAAATAAACTACATCGCATGCCGGAAAATGCTCAGCACAAATTACAGGATACCCTGCAGCGGATTGTCAATGAAGGCAGTGGCGGCTTAATTGTAATTATTATCTAGAAAATACAACAAAATAAATTATTAATAAAGAAACCGGCTTCAAAGCCGGTTCTTTTACTTTTTAAGACTATGGTCTATAATAAATGAATCATGAAATTATTCATAAATATAGAAGTATTAATTAAGACTTCAGGCAATTGATTGAAGTAAATAAATTTTGCAGGAGGTAATAATGATTAAAATAGCAATACTGGGATGTGGCACAGTTGGTTCCGGAGTAGTAAAGCTCCTGCATCAAAACAGTGATACTATTGCCATGCGTGCGGGTGGGCCCATATCCTTAAAATGGGTCATGGACTTGGATAAAGATAAATGCCGGGCTTTAGGTATAGAAGAGTCTTTGATTACTGACAGTTTTGATGAGGTTCTAAATGATGATGAAGTAGATATCGTTGTGGAGCTAATAGGCGGAATTGAGCCGGCCTTCAGTTTTATCACTGCGGCTATGAATAAAGGCAAACATATTGTAACTGCCAACAAGGACTTAATCGCTATCAGAGGTAAAGAAATATTCTCCATTGCCGAAGCCAACAATGTCGATTTCTATTTTGAAGCAAGTGTAGCGGGTGGAATTCCAATCATCTCTCCGCTCAAACAATCTCTGGCCGGAAACCGTATCCAGCAGGTGATAGGCATACTCAATGGTACTACTAACTATATATTAACCAAAATGAGCCGTGATGGCAGTGCTTTTGAAGATGTATTAGCAGAGGCTCAAAAACTGGGCTATGCTGAAGCTGACCCATCAGCAGATGTTGACGGTCTGGATGCTGCCAGAAAAATTGCGATTTTATCTTCTATAGCTTTTAACAGCAGGGTTACTTTAGATGATGTGTATGTTGAAGGAATTACCAAAATAACTCCGGCAGACATTAAATATGCTGACGAATTAGGCTATATTATAAAATTATTAGCTATCGGCAAAGAAACGGACGGGCAAATACAAACCCGTGTGCATCCGGCTTTTCTGCCTAAAAATCATCCTTTGGCAGCTGTTAACGATGTATTTAATGCGGTATTTATCCAGGGTGATGCAGTAGGTGAAATAATGCATTTTGGCCGTGGGGCAGGACAAATGCCAACTGCCAGTTCGGTTGTGGGAGATATAATTGAAATAGTACGCAACATTAAACAAGAAACCAATGGTCGCATAGGGTGTACCTGTTACGAAGAAAAGCCAGCACTAAGTATAGATAGTCTGATAGCGCAGTTTTATATTCGCATGACAGTAACTGACCGACCAGGGGTTTTAGCTGGTATTGCCGGGGTATTTGGCAATCATAATGTCAGCCTGGCAACTGTTTTACAAAAAACCAATCTGGCCGGTATGGCAGAGCTTATCCTGATTACCCATGAGGTGAAAGAGCTCGACCTTAGAGATTCATTAATAGTTTTACAGGAAATGTCGATAGTAAGTGCAATAAACAATGTAATCAGACTCGAAGGGGTTCAGACAGGGGTATAAAGATTAACAGGAGGAATTATGGTTACGGTAAGAGTGCCGGCGACCAGCGCCAATCTGGGCCCCGGTTTTGATACACTGGGAATGGCAATCGATTTATTTTTAACTGTGGAAGCCATAAATGCTAAGGCAACCAGTTGCCACTTTATCGGTGAAGGCCAATCCCAATTAAACATCAGTAATAAAGAAAATTTTATATTGATCGGCCTTAAAAAAGTATTCCAAGAAGCCCAGGAAAAGATGCCAACCTTAAAAATGACGGTTAATAATCAAATACCTATTGGTAAAGGCTTAGGCAGCAGTGCTGCTGCAATACTTGCGGGAGTACTAATCGGCAATCATTTACTTAACCAAAAGTTTAATACCGATCAAATAATTAAAATTGCCGCAGATTTGGAAGGCCATGCTGATAATGTAGTGCCGGCAATGGTCGGAGGACTGACTACGGTTATGGAATATGATGGAGCAGTATATTTTCAAAAGGTAGAAATGCCTGATAGTATAAACGTCATAATCGCGGTCCCGGATTTCGAGCTGTCAACCCATAAATCCCGTCAAGTTCTGCCGGAAAAGGTAGATTTGCATGATACAGTAGCCAATTTGCAGAGGGCGTGTATGCTCCTGGCAAGCATTTTTAATGGCGACTTCAGACATATTGATATGGCCATGGATGATAAGATATATCAACCTTTAAGAAAACAGTTTATCCCTGGTTTTGATGAAGTTCTGAGAGAAGCCAGAGCAGCAGGTGCCAGTGGTGTGGCTTTAAGCGGAGCAGGTCCGTCGATTATTGCCTTTGCTGTATCCGGTGACGAAATGATCGGCAAAGCAATGCAGGATGCGTTTAGCAGATATGATGTTTCCTGCCAGATACTTAATCTTAAGCCTAATAAGGGTGGAGCACTCATTTTATAATAGCTATTAAATTTTACTGGGGAGGAATATAATTGTCACTGATAGTAGCAAAATTTGGCGGAAGTTCTGTAGCTTCCATAGAAAAAATCAAAAACATTGCCTTGCGTATAAAAGATATGCGCGAGCAGGGAAATGATGTCACAATTATAGTTTCAGCCATGGGTGATACAACAGATGAGTTGATTGCAATGGCTAAAGCGACCGGCAGTGACCTTAGCGGACGGGAAATGGACATGCTTCTGGCTACTGGCGAGCAGCAATCGGCAGCGCTTTTAGCTCTGACTCTAAAAAACATTGGTTGTGATGCTATTTCGCTTACTGGTTGGCAGGCGGGGATATCCAGTGACTCTACCTATAATAAAGCTAAAATAAGCGACATTGATACTAATCGCATCAAGACAGAGATGCAAAACGGCAGAACAGTAATTATTGCCGGTTTTCAGGGAGTATCTCCGGGAGGAGATATTACTACTCTGGGCAGAGGAGGATCTGATACCAGTGCGGTGGCAATAGCAGCAGGACTTCAAGCTGACCGCTGTTTAATCTTTACTGATGTCGAAGGAGTATATACAGCTGATCCGCGCATAGTACCTGATGCCCGTAAGCTCTCTTTCATAGCTTATGAAGAAATGTTAGAGATGGCCATTCTGGGTGCCCTGGTAATGCAGCCCCGGGCAGTAGAATGTGCAATGCTTAACAATATTGATGTAGAAGTATTAAGCAGCTTTTGTAATAATCCCGGAACAATAATAACGGAGGTAGGCAACATGGAACAACATAAAGTAGTAAGTGGTGTAGCCCACGATTTAAATTGTGCCAAAATTGCTATATTTGATGTACCCGATCAGCCGGGAATAGCAAAAACCCTTTTCAAAGCATTAGCTGATGGCGGCATCAATGTAGATATGGTAATACAGAGTGCCATGCGTAATAACCATAATGACATTGCCTTTACCATTGACAGAGATGATTTAAGCAAAGCTATACCTGTAGTTGAAGCCCTGACAAAAAAGATCGGCGCATCAGGCAGTGATTATGGTAACAATGTAGCCAAAGTTTCAATAGTTGGGGCTGGAATGCAGACCAATCCCGGCGTAGCAGCAGATATGTTTGAAGCCCTGGCTGATGAAGACATCAATATTCATATGATCAGCACTTCAGAGATAAGAGTCTCCTGTATAATTGATGAAGAGCAAACCAAAAAGGCCGTATTGGCACTGCATAAAAAATTCGCCTTAAATGAACTGTAAGAAAAATAACTTTGAGACAATGTCCGACTTATCTTGACTAAAATAGTCTGGTGTTATAAAATATTCCTTGCGTCGGGGTGTAGCTCAGTTTGGTATGAGCGCTACGTTGGGGACGTAGAGGCCGCTGGTTCAAATCCAGTCACTCCGACCATTTATTATTAATAATTTTTGCCCTCATAGCTGAGGGCAATTGCTGTTTCTGAGAGTAGTAAAGTTAAAGATTTATTACTGCTACCACCGGCAGATGATCAGAAGCCTTAGAGTCGACTATATAAAAATTACCGCACTGACAATAAGAATTAATAAAAATATAGTCTATACGGGTTTGTGGATGGCGGGCAGAGAAGGTATTAACCTGAGGGCCGGAATTAAATTTAAAAGTGTCTTGCAGATATTTAGCAACCATTTTTACTTCCTGGCTATTATCAGGTGCATTAAAATCACCTAATAAAATGGCAGGGTGTAATTGCTTCTTCATAAGGGGAAGGATAAATTCTCTTAGCTGTCTCTGACGTGACTGACTATCCAAGCTCAGATGGGTATTAAGAACGGTTAATATTTGGCTGCCAATTTCTATATCAGCTTTTAAACAGGATCTGTTTTCTGTTGAGTCGGGCAGAAAATGAGTGACAGGCGACTTGATGGGAAATTTACTGAGCAGGGCATTTCCATAGGCACCGGTACGGTAACGAATTGACGCTCCAAAAACATAGTTCATATCAAGCTGTTTGGCAAGATATGCGCTTTGCTTTACCCAATTACTGCGCGGACGAAATTCGTCGACTTCCTGTAAGGCAATGATATGCGGATTAATCTGCGCCAGAAGGGCGGCGGTAGCGTCCAGATCCAGATCACCCGCCATATTCACGCCATGTCTTATATTGTAGGTGGCAACAATAATATCATCTATAGCCAAAACCTCACCTGGAAAAATTCCGTCTTAGTGTAAAGTTCTTACCTTAATTCCTAAGCTCTGCAATTCTTGCAGGAGAAAAGCTTCATCTTCCCAATGGTCAGCAGTAATATTTAACAAGGGGATTGCACCTGCTTGAGCGGCGCTTTTAATAAATCGGTCTGTAATCTGCTTTTTCCTGGCCTCAGTTTCATTATCAGCTAGAACAATTAGTGCTGGCTTGAGATTAGGTAATTCGCAGACCAGAAGTTCTACCGTCTTATCTTTAAGGCGGTTTTGATATTCCTGTCTCTTTTCGGCATCAGGTGCTACCTGAAAAATTTCTGTCATGCGCAGCTTAGGGATAGCAATATAGGAACTGTTTGCTAATAAGCGGCTAAATAAATTGTAGAGGCCTAATTCACGGGCAGATAAAAGGTTGTCACGTTTACGAAGAGGTAGATCATCCATAGGTACCCAAGCTTCGCTGATATCTATTACATCACCTTTTTTGTGTTTCTTTTCTTTTTTAGGTCGGCTGGTTCGGTTGGTTTGTTCCATAAAACTATCATAAATTAATTTTCCTATTACAATCATTACTAAAACAAAAACTGCCTGGAGCAAAAGCGAATACCTCCTCATTGAATAAACAATATATTATGTATATTAATTGTTTTATAATTATTTATGGTATATTCTATTCTACAATAAAAAATTTGAAATGCACAGTTAAGTCCTGACTAAGCTGTTGTACTATATTATGGTACCAATGGCATCAGGCATTTAATAGAGGAGGTTTTTTAAGTGGAATACCAGAGCAGCAGGGGGCAATCTACTGCGGTGAAGGCGGCAGAAGCGATTATTATGGGAATAGCACCTGATGGCGGTCTTTTTGTACCCAATTTTATTCCCAAACTTGAAAATAATTTTGTCAGTACTATGGGCAACATGAATTACCAGCAAAGAGCAGTGGAAATTCTGTCCCGTTATCTAACTGATTTCACCGTTTCTGAAATAACCGATAGTGTTTATCATGCTTATAATGAGGATAGATTTGATAACGCTGCTATCGCACCTTTGGTAAAATTAACAGATGGTGTCTTCATCCAGGAACTCTGGCACGGACCAACCAGTGCTTTTAAAGATATGGCATTACAGATTCTTCCGCATTTGATGACTATTAGTGCGGTTAAAACTAATGAAAAACAAGAAATAGTAATTCTGGTAGCTACTTCAGGTGATACCGGCAAAGCTGCTCTGGAAGGTTTTAAGGATGTGGCAGGAACTAGAATAGTAGTGTTCTATCCCCGGGATGGTGTCAGCAGGGTTCAGCAAATGCAAATGACTACCCAGGACGGAGAAAATGTACATGTAGCAGCAGTAGACGGGAACTTTGATGACGCTCAGAGCGGAGTGAAAAAAATATTTGCCAGCCAGGAATTTGCCGCGCTGCTTGACCGGCATAACATGAAAATGAGTTCGGCTAATTCAATAAATTGGGGGAGATTAGTTCCGCAAATAGTTTACTATGTCTCTGCCTACCTTGATTTAGTAGCAGGGAAACATATATTAGCAGGGGAGAAAATTAATATTGTTGTTCCTACCGGTAATTTTGGCAATATTTTAGCTGCCTATTATGCAAGCTTAATGGGAGTGCCGGTCAACAAATTGATTTGTGCTTCCAATACCAATAATGTCTTAACCGACTTTATCCAGACTGGAACTTATGACCGCAACCGTAATTTTGCCAAAACCATTTCACCCTCTATGGATATTTTAATCTCTTCCAATTTGGAAAGGTTATTATATGAAATTACCGGCCATGATCACCGGCGGATTTGCGCATGGATGGAGAGCCTGCAGCAGCAGGGCAGATATACTATAGATGATAAGTCTATGCAAATGATTCATGATAAGTTCTGGGCCGATTATTGTCTGGATGAGGAAACACAGATGACAATCAAATCGGTTTGGGAGCAGAAGGGGTATTTATTAGATCCTCATACAGCAGTAGCAGTTAATGTAGGGGAGAAATATTTAAAGGCTACCGGAGATAATACTCCTACTATTATTGCCTCTACTGCCAGCCCTTTTAAATTCGGCAAAAGTGTTGCTGAGGCATTATTTCCAATAGAGGGAAATGACGAGTTTGCTATATTACGTCAGTTAGCAGACTATACAAAAAATGATATTCCGGCAGCTATAAAACAACTTGGTGAAAAAGAAATAAGACATCAGTCGGCATGTTCAAGTGAATATATGGTTAAAACCCTGATGTCTTTTTTGAATTTACCTTCGTAAATAACTTTTATACTTACTGGTTAATGAAAAAATCCATTAATGTATGACCAGGAAAGATGAAGGGACCGCTATCTGCAGCGATTTCGTCAAATACTCCTACACTGTCACTAAAAGGACGGCGCGAATCAAAAATCATAAAAGGAACCGGGTCGCTGCTGTGAGTTCTAATAGATAACGGAGTTGCATGGTCAGGTAAAACCATTATTCTAATATCATCTGCAATACTATCTATTGCTTCCATAATAGTTCCGATTACTTGGCTGTCTATTTGCTCGATGCTCCAGATTTTATTTTTGAGACTACCCTGGTGACCTGATTCATCAGGTGATTCTATATGAACGAATACGAAATCCTTCCCTGACTTAAGTTCGTTAATAGCCGCCTGAGCCTTGCCTTTAAAATTAGTTTTTACGCTGCCGGTTGCGCCTGCCACAGAAATGGGAGTAAGACCAGCACAAATACCCAGACCCCTAACTAAATCCACTGCACAAACAACTGAACCGTTGAGAGAATACTTTTCAGCGAAGCTGGGCAAAGCAGGTTTCCTGCCTTCTCCCCAAAACCATATGGAATTGGCTGGTTTGCGACCTGACGCAATTAAACTTAGATTAACAGGATGGTCTTTTAATATATCCCAACTTTTTAGCATCAAATTTTGCAGATAATTGCCATCACGACCCTGGGGCAGATTAGCAGTGATTTTTTGTTCCGAAATGTCATGAGGTGGTGTTAAGATTACCTCTTTATCATAACCTGCTTTCCATACTAATAGATGACGGTAACTGATACCTGAATAAAAGGTAAACTGATCATCATTTAGGCCGGATTGAATTGCTGACATCAACTGATGAGCTATATCAGTAGGAATCTCTTCTGCACTGTAGTCCAGCATAGTCTTGGCACTGTAATCATCTTCAGTCGACAAAGTGACCAGGTTACAGCGAATTGCCATATCGACATCCTGCAGGTCTATCCCCATGCTAACTGCTTCCAAAGGAGAACGGCCAGTATAATAAATAGCAGGATCATAACCCATAACTGATAAATTGGCCACATCACTGCCGGGTGGGAAACCCTCCGGAATAGTTGCCACTTTACCAATAATAGAATGCCTGGCTAATTTGTCCAGATTCGGAGTCTTAGCAGATTGCAGAGGCGTTTTACCTCCCAATTCATCAATCGGATAATCGGCCATTCCGTCTGTTAGTATTACTAGATATTTCATCGCACATACTTCCTATTAATTATTTTCTTCTATCTGGGGTAAATTCTCTGCTGATTCTTGCTGCATTTCCAGCATTAACAATAATAGTGGAATTACCAAATAGATACAAGTAGTTGATGTTGCTACAATACCTGAATCATTAATAATTAAACCGATTACAGCACCGGTAATAATACCTATAAAACCTTTAACCAGGATCGGTCTTTCTTTAAGCAATTGTTTCAGAGCACCTACAGGTCTGAAAACCAGGAGTGCTAAAACTACAAACATAACTAAAAAGACACGGCTCCAGATAGTATATTTAATCAGCTTAATATTCATATTTACTTTGCGGGTTATAATAGTCCAAATCTGCTCCCAGTCTCCATCGACTACATGACTAAAGGCGCGGCCGAGATGGGTTTGTAATTCTGCCGGTTTTTGCATTTCATAGCCAAATAAGCCTGCTATTGCAGTAAGAATAACGATGATAATTGCTAAAATTACTCCCCAGTGCAGTCTAAGATTAAAAAGCAGGACTAAAGTGATCAAAAAGGCAGCAGGTGCAGTAATAATTCCGTCTGATTGTGCTCCCATAGTCGGACTGCCAATAATAAAACATTGGAATAAGAAAAATACCGCTATAAAAGCCAACACCAGTTTAGAAGAATATCGTTCAAAAATTGTCACAGCAACTGCAATCGATGAGCCTAACATTATGCCCATGTATTCGTTGCCTATCCCATAATACCGCGCCCCTGCCATAGGATCATAACCCAGGACTGAACTTTGAATAAGAGTTGTGCCGGTTAAAACATCGATATTTAGCGCTAACAATGTCAAACCGCTTATAGCGACAAAAGCATAAAACATTTTACTCTTAAAAAGCATTGCGAAAAGAGCAGTTAGTAGTATAACAAGTACTGGCGCCGCAATAATATAATATATATCCATTGAAAAAGGTAATTTGCCCAGAAATAAAAAGACTAGTGGTACTGTGACCATTGATAAAACTAATGGTTGTACAATCTTACGCATTGATTTAATCCAGAATATAGCCATAACGGCTAAAAGTATAAAAATTATTTGCATTACAACATATGATTTAACCAGTAAACTTCGTAAACGGGTAGTAGTACTGGTAGAGTCACTTATACTTGCAGCAGTGTGCAATGTATCACCCTGAAAGGGCGTAACTCTGATCGGCACTCCAATCATGGAACCCAGTTCATCTTTGGCACCAAAAAAGTCCAAAATAGTCGGAGCTATATCGGTATTGGCAATAATAAAGTCACGGCGTGTAGAGCCTGAAGAAAGCGAACCGGGAGAGATGCCATCTCCATATGCAATTACCGGTATAAAATTATTTTTGAGAGCTAGTTGCGCTGAGGTAGGAGAAGGTGAGAGTAACAAAACCAGATCTTGATCTGCCACTACTTCTGCCATTACACTTCCTACCATTTGGTCAATTTGGCTCAAACAAGTGATTTTCTCATTAGCCGCTAAATAGGGAAAGGCCTGGTCAGCTTTTTCCAAGCGAGCTAAATCAGAGAGTTCGATAATAATTAAATCTGCCGCGTTTATCATCATGGGCAGTTTCTCTTGCAGATAAGAATAATCAGTACCATGATTTAATAAGCGGTCCGGCAAATACATGACAGTATCAGGACCTACATCTCCATATGCTACTTGGCCGGAAGCATCCATACCTATAGTAACTGCTGTTCGCTGTAATTTTCCATCATAATCACCATTACCTAAAACAGCTACTTTAAGGTTATTAAGATGCAGGTTTTCTCCTAATGCACCGGGGATGGTAGCAACCGTCTCTTTACTAAGACCGACCACTATTTCGGGCAGATTTACCAGTAGTACGGAACTAATACCCGGATTATAGCCGGTGAGATTACGGTAGTGCTGGGCTGCCGTTTTACCTTCACTGATTATAAGCTCATTACTGTTATAGGCGGCAATACCGTTGCCATAAACTCGGGCAATATTGCCGGAGCCAATTGTTATACTGCTGTCCATAATAGTTTGCCCTCTTAAAGTGCGACTGCTAGCAAGACCAATAGCGCCATTTTGAACCATATTATATATATTAGGAGTAATAGAAGGTGAGATATCCTGAATAGAGAGTTTATCGATTAAAATTATATAAGCTTTCTTCTGGGCATTGGAATCATTGCTGGTATTCTGAGCATAACTATTATCAGGAAGGGTCAATAATAACAGGAAAGATAGCAATAAAATACCAAATAAGGCCGGCAAAGATTTAATAGGCTTACCAGTTATGTATAATCTTTGTTTATAATTAAACTTAAACATTCAAACTTCCTCTGCTTAAAAATTTTATAGCAAACAAAACCAAAGTTTACCTGTAATTAGTATCGCAACTTATAGTAAATCTTATAATAATTTAACGTAAAAGTCAGCAAGAGAATTAAATAGGCGATAATTGAAGGTAATTTACCATTGCTTAATAAACATTGTTTTGGATAATAATGATAATTAATGAAGACAAATATACCTAAAAATGAAAGGACGTATGTTATGAAGTATGATATTTATGATCTGGCTGTACTGGGCTGTGGACCGGCAGGCTTTTCTGCTGCCATAAATGCCTTTATCCGCAATAAAACAGTAATTGTAATCGGTTCAGATATTTGCAGTCCTCCTCTGCACAAGGCACAAAAGATAAATAATTATTTAGGCTTTGCGGGTATAAGCGGGGAAGAACTGTTAGAAAAATTCCAGCAGCATTTTAAAAGTACCGAGATTGAGCTTATCAGCAGCAAAGCAGAAGTAATAAATGAAATGGATGGACTGTACAGCATATTAGTCGGCGAGGAGGTTCTCCAGGCACGCAGCATAATCATTTCTACCGGTATCCCCTATAAAGCAATTTTCCCGGCTGAAGATGAGTTTTTAGGCAAAGGTCTGGGTTATTGTGCTACCTGTGATGGTCCCATTTATAAAGGCAAGGATGTTATCATAGCAGCGCACAGCAGTGAAGGAGAAACCGAAGCCAATTTCATGGCTGAGATTTGTCAAAAGGTTTATTATATTCCTCTATATAAAAACCCGGGAGCAATTGATAAGAGAATAGAAATAATCAATAAAAAACCGCTGGAACTGATAACCAATCAATTTGTAGAAGGAATAAGATTGCAGGACGGTACTGAAATTAAAGCGGACGGAGTTTTTGTCCTGGGTGGTGAAACAGCACCTGACCGTTTGATCCCGGGTCTGGAGATAGAAGATAATCATATTAAAGTGAACCGGCAGCAGGAGACCAACCTCCCCGGAGTATTTGCAGCAGGTGATTGTACCGGGCAGCCCTATCAGGTAGCTAAATCGGTAGGAGAAGGTCAAGTGGCAGGGTTAAATGCCAGTAAATACGTCTCAAAACTAAAAAAGAAATAAAGGGGGATAGGCATAGCACCAGATATTTGCTAGAATATGAGCAGATAGTCGGGGTTATTTTACTGGTTATTTTAAGTTAAACAATCCTGTTGACTATTTAAAAAACCGATGCTATAATAAACATCGTTGCGGAGCCGTGGTGTAGCGGTTAACATGCCGGCCTGTCACGCCGGAGATC
>CAZLVY010000060.1:0-11217 GCA_964563125.1 uncultured Syntrophomonas sp.
TTATTAGTTGATATAGGTATAACCAGCTTTTTACCCGCGTCCCATATTGGAGATGGATTTGTTAAAAATCTGGACGATTATATTGGCCGTGAAATGGAATTTAAAATAATCGAATTTAACCGTAATAAACGCAGAGGTTCTCAAGTAGTAGTTTCCAGAAAAGAACTGGCCAATGAAGAAAGATCTAAACAGAGAGAAGCTTTCTGGTCAACTATAGAACCCGAACAAATCCGCAAGGGTATAGTAAAACGTATAATTGATTACGGAGCATTTCTAGACTTAGGTGGCTACGAAGGACTATTGCATATTTCTGAATTAGATTATAAAAGAATACCTCATCCTTCTGACATATTAACCGAGGGCGAAGAAATTGACGTATTTATTCTAGGTGTTGACCGGGAAAAAGACCGGGTATCATTAAGCCGCAAAAGACTATTGAAAAGTCCCTGGGAAATAGTTCTGGATAAGTATCATGAAGGCGACATCATCGATGGTACAGTTGTCAGGATTGCTGCATTTGGAGCTTTCGTTGAAATTGAACCAGGTGTTGACGGACTGGTACACATATCGCAGCTTGCTAACTACCGTGTAGATAAACCGGAAAGCGTAGTATCAGTAAATCAAGTAGTTAAAGTTAAAATCTTAAGTATAGATAGTGAACAAAAAAGAATTAGTCTGTCTATTAAAGAAGCACAGGATGATGTTGATGCTCAAGCTGTTGAAGAATTCATGGAAAAACAAGAACAGTCTGTCGGATCAGAAGAACAAACTGAACCGGAAGTACCGGCAGAAATTAGTGAAGTGGAAGATGTAACAGAACTTAATGAACCTGAGGAAATAGAAGAACCTGTCGAACCAACCGAACAGAATCAACCAGAATAATAAAGATACCAGCGACAGGAAGATATTTAGTAGTTAAGAGGCTGCCGTTTGGCAGCCTTTTTTATTATTAAAAATGAGGTGTGATATGAAAGCCAGCGGAGTAATAAATGCAGGTGGCAAAAGTACAAGAATGAAGTTTAACAAAGCTTTTGCTGAAATTAATGGTACACCGATAATAAAAATTATAATTGATAAGTTTACTCCTTTATTTCCAGAAATTATCATCATTAGTAATCAACCTGATTTATATAAGGACTTAGGTTATAAGGTTTATACTGATATTTATCCTGACAAAGGACCGGTAGGAGGAATACATACAGCACTCAACTATGCAGCCTACGACCAGATATTTATACTGGGCTGTGATATGCCATTTATGGATATGCGTATTGCCGAGTTTATGTTGGGAAAAC
Organism: uncultured Syntrophomonas sp.; assembly: GCA_964563125.1. GTDB lineage: Bacteria > Bacillota > Syntrophomonadia > Syntrophomonadales > Syntrophomonadaceae > UBA1368. The sequence goes on from CAZLVY010000060.1 coordinate 1,296, forward strand.
TAGCTGATAAAGATAGCGTAGTCCCCAAAATAAATGGTTATATGCAACCTATGTCAGCTGCTTATAGCAAAAAGTGTTTGCCGCGTTTAAAATATAATTTAGAAAACGATCTCTTAAAACTGACGAAATTATTTGAAGAATTAAATTCTATAATTATTGAAGAAGAAGAGTTAAAATGTTTCGGCAATCTGGACGAACTTTTTTTAAATGTGAATGATCAGAGTGCTTTGCAAAGAGCAATATTAATCGCAGGGAGGTAAAATCATTAGAAAGCAGCGTAAAGATGAACATATGAGTATTGCTGTCAAAACTGTTGACGGACCTTCAACAAACGGTTTTGAAGATACTTTTTTGCTCAATAACTCGGTACCTGGATTAGATTTTGAAGAAATAGATTTAAGTCTGACTTTTTTGAGCAAACGTATTTCTTATCCAATTATAATAAATGCTATTACCGGGGGAACTGATAGAGCCATTAATATAAATCGCTGTCTGGCAACCATGGCCGCAAAATATGATCTGCCAATGGCTGTGGGGTCCGGTAATGTAGCAATTTTGCAACCGGAGGCGAGAAGTTCTTTCGAAATAGTTCGACAGATAAACCCTGATGGCTTAATATTTGCCAATATTGGTGCTAACGAATCAGCCGATAAGGCTTTAAAAGTAATAGAAATAATTGCTGCTGACGCCTTACAATTACATTTTAATGTTCCTCAGGAACTTGCTATGCGGGAAGGTGACAGGCATTTCAAACATGTTCTGGCTAATGTTAAAAAAATAGTAGACCTAAGTCCGGTACCGGTTATTGCCAAAGAAGTTGGCTTCGGGTTTTCCCGGGAAGCGGTGGAGAAATTATTTAATTGCGGGGTCAAAATTTTTGATAATGGTGGCAAAGGTGGAACCAACTTTATAGTAATCGAGAAGCATAGAGAAGGAAACTTTAATAATGAATTTGATGATTGGGGTATACCTACTGCCTGGAGTTTAGCTGAGATTGTTGCTTTAAATTTACCGGTCACCTTAATCGCCTCAGGCGGGATCAGAACTGCAATTGATGCGGTTAAGGCAATAGCCATGGGAGCAGACCTGGCAGGCATTGCCGGACCTCTATTAAAAAATATCCTTAATGAAGGGCCGGAATCTGCAGATAAGTACTTAAATGATTTCCTATTTAACCTAAAAGCTGCATTTTTGATGACAGGGGCTAAAAACATTGAGGAATTATCTTTAAAACCTCTCATAATCATGAATCAAACTGCAGAGTGGCTCAAAGCCAGGGGAATTAGTACGGAAACCTGGTCTGGACGATAATAAAAATAAAAAATTATGAATAAGTAGGTGTCGATAAAGTCGACATCCTGACAGAGCGAGCAAAAAAGGCACCCAAGGGCACTACAATGTATCGCATGCGATACTAATAATGAAGCTATTAGCCTTTTTTGACGTTCTGAAGCTACCTGTATAGGTAGCTTTTATCGTTTTACATATTCTTTTTTTAGACTGGGTAAGATATTTAAAAACAGAAAAAAGAAAGGAAGGAACCTATATGACAAATTTCCCCTTTGGTTTGATAGCTCTCATTGTAGTTTCAATACTTATATATTTCGGTGTTGCACATCGGGTCTTGGATCGTATGCGATTAACTGATAAAGGAGCTTTGGCAGTAATAGCGGCAATAATAATTGGCAGTTTTTTCGATGTGCCATTAGGAACCAGGGTAACAGTTAATCTAGGAGCACTAGTAGTAATTGGGCTGGCTATTTATGTTTTTATAAAAGCCGGAACTTGGATGGAGAAAACTCGGGCACTTATTGCTGCTGCTGTAACAGCCATGGTTTTATTTCTGGCGGCAAGATTTCTGGGCGCTGAACCGGAAAATATATTTATTGACCCTATCTATATATATCCACTGGTCGCAGGAGTAATTGGTTATCTGGCAGGTCGTTCGCGCAGAGGTGCATTTTTTGCTGCCATAATAGGAGTTTTATCCGTTGATATAGCCCAATTTATATGGTTAAGTCAAACCGGACTAAGGGGAACAGTTGCAGTTGGTGGGGGAGGTGCCTTCGATTCATTGGTGGTTGCAGGAATATTAGCCGTTCTTTTAGCTGAAACAGTAGGCGAAGTACTGGAAAGAATCAGTGGCGGGCCACAAACGGAGAATCGGCCTGAAGAGCTGTTAGTTAATTTGCGTGAACCGGAACCTGCCCGCAAACCTATTGCAAATGATGATGAAGAGGGAGGTAACGAAAATGAAGAAAAATAGAATTTGCTTAATCCTTACACTGACGATTATTTTTCTGGCTATAAACAGTGGCTTAATTTATGCAAATGAATTACCATCCGGTCAGTATTTCACCTTGATTAACGAAAACAATCAAACCATTCATCAAACCGGAATGGTGGTAAATATTGGAGACGAATATATTACTGCCGATAACTCCCGCTACAAAGTGAAGGCGATAAACGGTACAACAGCCAGTTGTGTATATCTTGGTGAAGAGACGATGCCTGTTTTAGAATATAGTCCGCAGCGTAAAGCGTGGATTTTCGAATCTCAGGAAATACCCGCAGTCTCAGCCAATAAGCCAACTATTGCCGTATATCATACACATAATGATGAATCCTATATACCTGGTGATGGAACAGAGAGCATTGACGGACGGGGTGGAATCCATGATATAGGCGAAACATTAGCCAAACAGCTAAAAGGGTTAGGATTTAATGTTGATTACAGTGACAATAATCATAATCCTCACGATATAAATGCTTACACGCGTTCTCGCAGAACAGCAACAACACTATTAAAGAAAGACCCGGATGTAGTTTTGGATGTACACCGTGATGCTACACCAGCTGAACAATACGAAGCTAATGTTGAAGGTGAAGCAGTAACCAAGATTAAATTAGTAATAGGTCGTCAAAATCCCAACATGAAAACCAATTTAGAATTTGCCAAAAAGATAAAAGCTCTTATGGATAAAAAGGAGCCCGGACTATCAAATGGAATCTTTATGGGCAAATCTACCTTCAATCAGGACTTGCATCCACGCTCGGTTTTAATAGAAGTTGGAGCCCACACTAATAAAAAAGATGAAGCGCAAAAAGGTGTAGAATTATTTGCTACAACATTACCTGCAGCTTTAGGTGTAGCTAATGACAGTGGTGACAGTGGTGACGGTATTGCCAGAAAACCACAAACAGGTGACAACCAGGGAGCAGGAACCACAATAGCAATTATTTTAGCGGTAGTTGCAGCAGCTATAGGCGGGTTCTACTTCCTTAACAAAGGCAATGCGAACCACTAATGCAGGAATATTTAATTGTATTGCTTGTAGGCACAACAGCTGGATTATTAAATAGAATACTTTTATTGAGAATCGATTATCGGCAATACCCCACTTATCCGCATGGATATTTGGTCCATTTGTCGCTTGGTTTTATAGCTGCCAGTCTGGGGGCAGTTGCGGTAGTTGCAATTGCCAAACCAGACTTTGTAGCAGTTACGTTCCTGGTACTTGCAGCTCAACAATTTAGAGAAATAAGAAATATGGAACGAGAGACATTGGGTAAATTGGAAGAGAATAAACTTATTTCCCGCGGCACCGATTATATAGAAGGAATTGCCCGAGTATTTGAAGCCAGAAATTATCTGGTTATTTTTACCTCTTTAGTAACTGGAGCAGTAGTGCAAATTTATGGTTGGCCGTATGCAGTTATTGTTGCGGCAGTTTTAATAGTTGCTTCTAACAAACTGATGAGTGGCAAATTTATTGGACAAATAGCTGAAATACAAGAAGCCAAGCTTTCCTTTGAAGGAGCTATGCTTAAAGTCGAAGACGTATATATAATGAATGTCGGCTTACCTCAGACCAGGGAGAAAATTATTCAGGAAGGTATGGGAGTCTTAATTAAACCAAAAGATGATAACGCTCGTCTGACACTTCACTCACCAGGACAGCGGATGGCAATTATTCATGATGTTGTATCTATTTTAGGGTCCAAAGTAGATATAAATGAACCTGAATTAACACCATCAGCTCGTAAACAAATTGACAAAGGTTATTTAGCATTCTATCTAGTTGCTAATGAGCCAGATATCGAGTATTTAATTGAAGTAATAAAACGGGTGCCTGTAATTGAGTCATCACAGGGCTCCGCATTAAATAGTTTTTTTGGTAGAAAGGCAGCGGATTAATGGAAATTAAAATAAGCGATTTTCTTTTGGCAATAATAACTACAGACCAAAAATTAATTAGTGGTGGAGGTTGCCCAGTATTCTTAGCCGTTGATGAAAAAGAGCAGCAGAAAATCAGCCTTTATCTAGCTAAAATTATGGGTGGTGTTGTGCATGATTTAGAAAACGGAGTTTTAATTGTATGTAAACATTAGACTAGGAGGGTATATGATTGTTATTTATCATTGTTTTGGTGGTTCGCATTCATCTGTAACTGCTGCCGCGATTCATCTGGGATTATTAAGCAGCGAAAAACCTCCTACAGCGGATGAGCTAATGGCTTTGCCTTATTTTGATAAAACCACCAATGATGACTTCGGTTCAATTCGCCTGATTGGGGTTGATGAGTATAATAATGGCGTTTATGTGCTGGGCAAAAAAAGCCAGTCGGATCGATTCAGTAATGTACTGCTGGGGATTGCAGAATTATTAGGCAAAAAGGAAGAGGTAGTAGCAGTAAATACGATGGGCAGAGTAAATTGGAGTATGAAATTAGGTGGTTATACCTCGCGAAGAATTGGCTTGGCCAGTCTCGGTCGTCCTTTAGTAGCTCAGGGGACCATAAAGGCTTTTTGGGATCTTGTCGATCTGGTTGAAATGACCCGTTTAAAAATATTAAACAAGGCGTAAAATTAATGAAAATAATTTTTTTAGGACTAACTGGGATACATCAAACTCTAATAGCCGCCTATTATTATTTAGGTTATGAACCTGAAAACGATTTTATAAATATTTCCGGATTTGCAGATTTAGATCAGGAAATTAGCGGTTATCCGATTTATGTAGGGAATGATCAATTTAAAAACATGGTATATGCTTTAGGTTGCGAAACCGATATTCTAATGGTAAAAAAAACTATTAAAGAACTGGCTGATATATTAGGTAGTGAACGTGATCAGATAATAGTACTGCCGATTTCTATTCCAGGTGAAAAGTTACTTATGATGCTTACCAAAATAGCAATATTAACCGGCGCGGGTAATTGGTACTCCTTTTTATGCAGGTTTATTATCAAAAGGAATCTCTCGCATATTTTTACACAGGCAAAAATACATACTAGCGCTGCCAGTAAAAATTAGAATAAATCATTAATAACGGTATGCATTTAGCTGCCGTTTTTTTTAATCTTGCGCCTTTTATACATTTGATAGATAATGTTTACGAGCTTAGCCTGAATATGGAGGTTGTAATGGTAGCAATTGAGAAAGTTATTGAAGAGAGTATAGCCCAACAAGTTGGTATAACTGCAGGTGATATTTTGCTTTCTATCAATGGACAAATTGTAAACGATATGCTTGATTATCAATTCTATACCAGTGACAGTCAAATCATGTTATCCATAGAAAAACCTGATGGAGATAATTGGGATATAGAAATAGAAAAAGACTTTGATGAAGATTTGGGCCTTATTTTTGATGGGGTTATTTTTGATAAGATGAAAAGATGTAAAAACAAGTGCCTTTTTTGCTTCATAGACCAACTGCCTGCTAAAATGCGCACAACTTTGTACGACAAAGATGACGATTACCGCTATTCGTTTTTATATGGCAATTTTATTACTCTGACTAACCTGAGTGAAAGTGATTGGAGTAAAATTATAACCATGCACCTTAGTCCCTTATATATATCTGTTCATTGCATGGATCCTGCCATAAGGGTTCAGATGCTGAATAATCCAGAAGCTGCCGGGATAAAAAAACAACTTGAACGATTAAAAGACGCAGATATTATGATACACACTCAGATTGTTTTATGCCCGGGTATTAATGACGGTGCAGTTTTAAAAGATACTATTGATCAACTTGCCAAGTTACATCCATCAGTGCAATCGATTGGCATTGTTCCGGTAGGTCTTACGGGTCACCGTGATAATTTGCCGGCTTTACGCGTATTCACCTCCTCAGAAGCAAAAGAGGTTATTAACTTAATCAATATGTATCAAGCCCGGTTTAGAGAAAGCCTTGGATATGGTTTAGTTTATTTAGCTGATGAATTTTATATTGAAGTTGACATGCCTGTTCCTGATGATGAATACTATGATGACTACAGTCAGATTGAAAACGGAATAGGCCTCACCAGAATTTTTATTGATCAATTTGATTTATTAGAACCGGAATTACCGCAAGAAGTTGAGCCTCATATAGTTTACCTGCTTACAGGATTTTCTGCCTTACCTGTCATGAACTATATTATCAGCCGATTAAATGGAATAAAAGGATTGAGAGTGGTGGTACTGCCAGTTGAAAACCATTTATTTGGCGGCAATGTTTCTGTTACAGGTTTATTAACCGGCAGCGATATAATTAATTATTTAGGCATAAAATATAAAGGTGAAAATGTAATAATCCCGGATATAGTTTTAAAAGACGGTTATGATGTTTTATTAGACGATGTGAGCATCGAAGAAATCAGCAGACAAACGGGTGCTGTTATTCAGATAGTTGATGGCAGTGCTCAAGAATTAGTGAATGCAATACTGAAAGGAGCCTAAAATGGCAAAACCGATAGTGGCTATTGTTGGCAGGCCAAATGTAGGGAAATCAACGCTTTTTAACCGCCTGGTAGGAGCGCGTAAAGCAATAGTAGCTGATATTTCTGGGGTTACCAGAGATAGACTTTATGACACCACAGATTGGATTGGGCGGGAATTTATAGTTATTGATACAGGCGGAATTCGTTTTGACGAAGGAGATATATTTACCCGTGAAGTAAAATGGCAGGCTGAACTGGCAATTGAAGAAGCAGATGTATTGCTTTTTGTGGTTAATGCCCAAGATGGTATAACCCATGAAGACCAGCAGGTAGCTGAATTGCTGCGCAGGTCCACTAAACCAGTGATCATTGCCGCCAATAAAGTTGAGAACTTTGACAGGCAGTTCGAATATTATGAGTTTTACCAACTTGGACTGGGGGACCCGATCCCTATCTCCGCTATGCATGGACTAAACACTAATGATTTGTTGGACGCGGTTGTAGAAAAATTTGGTCCACTTGAAGACTACCGTGAAGATCCTGATGCTATTAAAATTGCTATAGTAGGCAGACCTAATGTAGGTAAATCTTCATTAGTTAATTCACTGCTGGGAGAGACCAGAGTAATTGTCAGCGATGTGGCAGGCACAACTCGGGATTCTATTGATTCAATTTTTCAATATCACGAAAACAAGTATGTGCTAATAGATACTGCCGGAGTTAGAAAAAAATCACGGGTGAAAGAACCAACCGAAAAATATAGTATTATTAGAACCTTGAAAAGTGTTGAACGGGCTGATGTAGCTTTAATTCTAATTGATGCAACTATTGGTGTTACTGAACAGGATCAGCGTATTGCCGGCTATGTACATGAACAATTTAAGCCAAATATCATTGTGGTTAATAAATGGGACCTTATTGAAAAAGATGGCCGCACTATGAATGAATTTGACGAAGACATAAGACGGGAATTAAAATTTTTAGCCTATTCACCGATAATGTATATTTCAGCTTTAACTAAAAGGCGTATTTTCAAGGTAATAGAGTTAGTTGATTTTGTTGCTGAACAAAATAACCGCAGGATCTCTACCTCAGAACTTAATCAAGTCTTAAATGATGCTATGTTGATAAACCCCTTACCAGGTGGTGGCAACAAAAAAATAAAAATAATGTATTCAACTCAAGTAGCGACATCTCCTCCAACTTTTGTTCTGTTTGCCAATCATCCTGATGAAGTGCATTTTTCTTACCTGCGCTATTTGGAAAATGTTATGCGCAAAAACTTTGGCTTTGAAGGTACTCCCATCAGATTAATTTTGCGACAAAAAACTTCCATTGAATAATAAAAGTTAGGAGGAGAACTTTTGCAGGAAATTTTGCTGGTGATTCTTTGTTATCTGATTGGCTCTGTTCCTTTTTCTTATATATTCAGCCGTCTGTTGGGCGGTGTTGATATAAGAAGCAAAGGGAGTGGAAATGTAGGGGCCACCAATGTTCTGAGAAATCTGGGCGTTAAAGCTGCTATATTAGCTTTTATTGGAGACCTATTTAAAGGGTTTATTACTACTTGGATTGCTTTTACCTGGGGAGGGCCGCTTTTAGTTTTCTTATGTCCTGCAGCAGCCATGATTGGACATTGCTATCCGATATTTCTCAAATTTAAAGGAGGCAAGGCAGTTGCCACTGCTGGTGGTATCGCCTTATATATTAGTCCTTTAATCTTTGTTATTCTAATATTAATTTTTTCGGCCGTAGTCCTTTTCTCTCGTTATGTTTCATTAGGTTCTTTGATCGTAGCGGTGTTATTACCAATATTAGCCTTGTTCTTTGATCTTAATATTGAAATTATTATACTATTCTTTTTTGCAGCTTCATTAGTTATCTACAAACATAAAGAAAATATTAACAGACTTAGAAATGGAACTGAATCAAGAATCAGCAGCAAGATTAGCAGGTAAGATAAAAAAGGGGAGTATTTTATGGAAAAAGTTTGCATACTTGGTGCGGGAAGCTGGGGAACTGCTCAGTCAGTATTACTCAGTAAAAATTGTAAGCAGATTTATCTTTGGAGTAAACCTGAAGAAAACCTTGATAATTTTATGGCCACCAGAGAGAATAAAAAATATCTTGCGGGAGTTACAATTCCGGATAATGTTACAATAACAGTTGAATTAGAAGAAGCTGTTGAGAATTCGAGTATTGTTATTTTAGCAGTTCCTTCGCAAGCAATTAGAGAAACACTGGGTAAATTAAAACCCATTTTGCATAAGGAAATGTACATTGTTAATACGGCCAAAGGGTTAGAGCTAAATACCGGTATGAGAATGAGCCAGATTGCAGAAGATGTGTTGGGAAGCGGGATTAAAAACCGTTATGCTGTTTTATCAGGTCCCAGTCATGCTGAAGAAGTTGCTTTGGAACTTCCCAGCGCAGTGACTGTTGCAGCTTATAAAAAGGAAACCGCTTTTGACATCCAGGATACATACATGTCACCTAATTTTAGAGTCTATACCAACCCTGATGTTGCAGGAGTGGAATTGGGAGGCGCGCTTAAAAATATAGTGGCAATTGCTACCGGCATAGCACAGGGATTAGGTTATGGTGATAACACACTTGCTGCCATCGTTACGCGGGGGTTAAATGAGATGGTTAAAATGGCAGGAAAAATGGGTGCAGATCCGCGAACCTTATATGGTCTAAGCGGGTTGGGTGACCTAATAGTAACATGTGGCAGCAGACACTCCAGAAATCGTCAAGCCGGACATTTAATTGGCAGAGGTCGAAGCCCGGAAGCCGCACTAGAGGAAACCGGAATGGTAGTAGAAGGTTATTATACGGCTAAAGTCGTACATAAACTGGCCAAAAGCATAAATGTAGAAATGCCAATTGTTAAGGCTTGTTATTATGTTTTATATGAAGGCAGACCACCTAAAGAAGAAGTAGAGCTTCTGATGACCAGGCGAAAAAAACATGAATTGGAAGAAATAGTTGAAAATATACAGGGATGGTAAGAAAGTGTGGAGACAACCACACTTTTTTTGTTTTCTGGTTATATTACCGAAAATTGATAAATATATTTATAGTGTTATAACCTTAGAATATTTTTGCTTAAAGGGTATTCATTATTTCGAAGGATTGCCTTTTAAAGTCTAAATCAGAGGGAGGGATAAAGGAAAGTGGAAGGAAACAACATCTTGAGAGATATCGCTGAAA
>CAZLVY010000061.1:0-11086 GCA_964563125.1 uncultured Syntrophomonas sp.
TTATGCTAGGGAGATTTATTTACCAAAGTGAAACGCGAGAACCGTCCCCGTGTTTCGAGACCCAGATGCCTAGAAGGCTTAAAGCGGTAAAAATAGCAAAGGCGGTCTTAAAGCTTAGCAGCAATTGCTGGGCAGGAGCAGCGGCAAGAGTCATATCGCCGATATAGTAGGCAGTGAGCAAGGTTACTAATGCCATACTAACTGCCTGCCCGATTAAGCGGGCAGTTCCCAGTGAGGATGAAGCAACTCCATAAAACTGCTTACTAACTGAGCCCATTATGGCATTACTATTGGGGGAAGCGAAAAAGGCTACTCCGATTCCAATTATGATTAAATTGGCTATAATGAGCCAGGTTGGAAACTGCTCTGATAAGAAAATAAATATCCCCAGACCTATTGCGCTGAGCCCCATACCAAAGGCTGATACAATCCTCGGAGGTATACGGTCTGAGGTTCGACCCGCTAAAGGCGAGAAAAGGGCCATAAAGACTGGTTGCGCCAGTAGTATAAGACCTGCTGTCTGGGGGGGATAGCCTAAAATTAACTGTAGATATAATGACATGATAAAGCTGACAGCAAACATGGCACTGTAATTTATCATGGCGGCCAGATTGGTAAAAGCAAAAGTGCGGTTTTCTACATAAATCCGAATATTTAAAAGGGGATTAAGAGTCCTCAGTTCATATATAACAAAAAATACCAGAAGAATAATACCGATTAAGGCAGCCAGGGGGGCGATAATGGAACTGGTTAGTGACGACAGACCAAACAAAAATGCAGTCAGGCCGATGGCATATAAAAAACTGCCGGTTGTATCAAACTTTTGCCCTTCCATGCCTTTAAAGTCGCCTTTTAGTTTAAAAAAAGCCAGACTGCAGGCTATAAGACTTAATATAAAAACTGCCATAAAAATGCTGCGCCAGCCCAGATTTCCACTCATCCAACCGCCTAAAAACGGACCTACAGATAGACCTATATAGGTTGCAGATGAACTTAAACCCAGGACGCGGCCTCTTTCCCTGGCAGGATATACTGAGGTCAAAATGGCCATGCCGGTACCAAATATCATAGAACTGGCCAGGCCCTGACATATGCGCATTATAATTAAAATTTTGGCTGAGGTGGCTAATGCACATAATAAGGTAGCAATTGCAAACAGAAAGATGCCTATTACGTATACTCTTTTGCGGCCGATCATATCTGCCAGACTGCCAAAGGGCAATAGCAAGGCGGCGGAAGCCAGCAGATAACTGGTTACAATCCAACTGATCAGAACAGCACTACTGGGAAAATCAACCGCAATAGAAGGAATTGCCAGATTAATAGAACTGCCCATAAATGTGATCATGAAAGAAGTTGTCATTACTACGATAAGAGTAGTGCGCATTAGACTGCGATTTTGTTCCATCCCGGCTCCCTCTTTTCTTTTTCACTGATAAGTATATTCTTACTATGGGCAACGGTCAATGGGTGTATACCATATGCTCCATAAAAAGAACGGCCAGTAACCCGACTACAAAGCCATTTCCCAGCAGGGGTTTTAAGAGAGGCGGAATAGCTGCCAATACTTCTGCCGGCAAAAAAGCAATGATAGTTCCTAACAGGACTGGTAAAGCCAGAACCAGGGCATCTTCAAAACTGGTTAAGCAATTACTTTGCTGAGCTAACATTAAGCCGGCTCCGATTTGAGAACTCATCAAATATATAAGGATACTGCCTACCATAACCGATGGAATACTGCCAAAAAAACCAATTACCAGGGGAGAAAATGCTAATAAAAACAAACCAAGCCCGGCAGGTAATAGGGTAAAACGTGAGGCACTGCCGGTGGAGACAATAAAGCCGGGGCCGATGGAGTAATTGACGGGGCCGATAATTCCAAAAAACCCGGACAGCATATTGCCCAGACCGGTAAAAGCTACACCGCGCTTTACGCGGCTCGGCATATCTTTGAGATTTAAAACTTCGCCTACTGATTGCAGGGAGGCTATGTCATTAATAGCCAGGGCCAGATAACAAATCAAAAAAGCTGACAGAACCCCTATATCAACCGAAGGAGTAGTTATAAAACCGCTGAAAAAAGTAGCCAACTTAGGCAATTCATGCATACCTGGTTCAAGGGGCACTGCAAAAATAAAAATATATGCCAGGCTGCCGATTAGCATAGCAAAAACTATTATAAGAGATTTGAAAATACCTTGTAAGTATTTGGAGGCAATAAACATCAGCAAGGTGACAAGGAGGCCAAAGATCAGATTGGCAGCAGGAGAAACGTTGCCGCCTCCGTCGATTAACATATTTAAAATGGTTGGCGTCAAGGTAAAGGCAATCAGGATTAAGACCACCACAATTACCCGGGGGGTAAACAGTAGTTTCAGGTAATTAAATAAACTGCTTAAACTAAGCATAGTCAGCAGCAGTCCGCCTATAAAAACTGACGTATATATGGTGTTTAATGATGCGCCCTGACTGGCTAAAATGCCTATCAATAGAACCGTTGCCGGACCAGTAATTACGGGCAGACGGTGACCGCCAATAACCTGAGCAATAAATAGTAATCCAGTGATGAAAAATATTTTTTGCAAGTAGATAATTTGACCGTTCATATCATCAAAATGAAAACCGGCAATAACTTTACCGGCGATTAAAATCGACGGGATAGTAACTGCCAGCCACTGCAGACCTAAAAGAAGTAGTTCTGCCCACCCGGGGCGATCGTCAACACCATATTTTAAATCCATTTATTCCTCCATAAATGAAGCAGAGAAAAATTCTTACTTCACAGATTAACTAATCTTTTCCAGAGCCCAGGCCGCCATTTCGGTAACTCTTTTATCACTGTTTTCTGCTAAACATCTTTTAAGATCTTCTATATATTTGGGGTCGAGGCTGTTGCCCATTGCGCGGGCGACATTCATCTGAAACCGCCATATTTCTTCGGCAGGCATGTAAAACATATGCGGCCAGACACGACTGTTATAATATTCCTTATCCATATGCAGTAATTTGGGCAAATCAAAATCCTCAGCCCAAGCGGATATCTTATTATTTACCGGCAGTTCCTGTGCCATCCAGGATTCATTGCGCGGGCATACTTCCTGACAGCGGTCACAGCCGTATATTCTCATGCCCATTGCTTCACGGTATTCCAAAGGCGTTATGTCTTCACTGTAATAGCTTAAATAGGAAATGCATTTACGAGGATCAATTTTGTTGGAACCAAGTAATGCACCAGTCGGACAAGCAGCAATGCAAGCGTTTTTACACCATTTTGGGCAGGAATTTCCTACAGATGGATTATCCGGAGCAAATTCCTGATCAACCAGATAAACTACAGGAAATACCCAGGAGCTATGCCGGGCGGTTTTATTGGAATAAAACAGGCAATTCTTACCGAAAGTACCTAACCCGGCACGGGCTGCCGCTAAACGCTGGGGAATATTGGCTCCTGATTTGGAGTTTATGCCATTATCGCGCAGAAAATTACGGAATGCTTTAGATTTTTTACTTAGATTGTCTTTGGTAACCCGGTCATCATTCATATAACAGCGGCCAAATTTGCCAACCATGGAAGGCGGGAAAGCTTCCTGAAAATAATTTTCAATCAGCACTATAATACTTTTTGCTTCCGGAAATATATCCTGTGGGCTGGTTCCTTCGAGCAGGTCCAGTCCCTTATCAGGTGCCCATGCATATAGTTCCTGACGCTCCAGCAAAATTTCCTTTTGTTTTTCAAAAGGTTCAGCTGTTGTAAAACCAATATCAGCAAAACCAAGTCTTAGCGCTTCAGCAATAACATCCTGTTTTTTTAGCACAATACTCCCCCCTCGAAGTCCTTTTTACATATCTTATCATTTATCAATTATTTTTGGCATCGGAAAACGGGGGCAAACTTATTGCCCCCGGTGTTTCCTTCGGGGTCAGGCACCAAAGTTGCCGAGAATAGTAATGAAGCAATTATTCGTGCAATGTGAAACGCCAGGCACAGAACCATTCTGAGGGATGATCATCAGGGGGACATCCTATGCATTCGGTCTTGATACGCTCATCAATCTCCCAGGCAAAGCGGCTGTATTCCACCAGCCCTGCTGATTTGCAGGGATAATCAGCCAGACCCTTACGTTTACGGGCAGATTGTACGCGGCAGTCATTCATTTGAAAAACAATGCTAGTGGGGCTTTCTTCTATAATAGATTGCACATTGATCCGTGAGTACATTCTAAATCCCAGAGCTCTTTTCAAACCTTCCAGGCCTGCCTGTTCAGGTAATCCCAGGAAATTTTTAATCATACGAGCTTCTACCGGAGAGAAACGGTTCCAACAGGAATCGTTGCAGCGCTTGGCATCATTCATGCCATAAGTCTGTTCGATGGTCTGAAACCAGATGCCATCCATAGCCAACCAGTTCTTTCCCATTTCCCCGGTTAGTTCCAGCAGTTTCTCGCGCGGCAGATCAAGCAGGGGTTGGGGGATGCCTTCATTTACCTCAAAGCCCAGTACTTTACCCATACGTTCCACTTCTATACGAGTGGATTTCGCATAAACTTCTTCAAACATATCCAAGGCGCGCTTCATTCCCAGTTGGTGCTCAGCCTCTCGCAACCAAAGAGTGTGGTGGACTGCCATTCGGTGCGACATATCCATAATGTAACGAGCCAAATCTTCCTGACTTAAATCCTGCAACTGCTCATATCCTTTATCCGGTTGTGATTTCATAAATTATTTCCTCCTATTCATTGCCTGCAGGCTGTACTTACCTTAATACTACCACTTTGGGAAAAACATGAGGGGCTCTTTTTAAAGAATTAATAACTTTCCTTATCAATTGGAAGGGGATTCGCCGCTGATCAGCCAGTGATAGAAGTGAAAGTGATTTTTGTGCGTAACATCTTAGCCTTGTTCTGCTTATTATAAAGTAGTTACTTATAGCATTTTATTGGGGTGTTGTATTGTTAAAACTTACACAACTGCCATTAAACTCCAAGGGGAAGATTAGTTTTGTAAATGCTGCCGGGCCACTGCGCAGGAGATTGCTGGATTTGGGATTTGTACCCGGGACAGTTGTAGAAATGGTGAGGAGGAGCCCGGCCGGTAGTCCAGCTGTCTATCTAGTCAGGGGCACAATGATAGCTTTGAGAAAAGAGCAATCTGATAATATCTGGGTAGAGTGAAACGGGGTGAAAAAAGCTGGGCAAGGCACAATTGATCAAGCTGCATAAGGAGTATCTGCCAGAAGAGAAGAATACCCCGATAATTGCTTTGGCAGGCAATCCCAATACCGGTAAAAGCACGATATTTAACCTCCTGACCGGGCTTAAACAGCATACGGGTAATTGGCCCGGCAAAACCGTATTGCAGTCGCGTGGTTCGTATTGTTTTAAACAACGAGAATACACTATTGTTGATTTACCCGGTACTTACTCACTGTTGGCAAATTCACCTGATGAACAGACTGCCCGCGATTTTATATGCTTTGCGAAACCTGAAGCTACAGTAGTTGTGACTGATGCTACCTGTCTGGAGCGCAATTTAAACCTGGTCCTGCAAGTTCTAGAGATAACCCCCAGATTAATAGTATCTTTGAATCTTCTTGATGAAGCACGACGTAAGAATATTTTCGTTGATATAAAAGCTCTGGAAGTTGAATTGGGTGTACCGGTTATTGCAACTGTGGCAAGTAAAGGCAAAGGAATAATCGATTTACAGGCGGCGATTAAGGATATGGTAGAAGGAACTACTGCTGTCAAACCGCGGCCTATAATTTATGAGTCAGATATGGAAAGGGCAATAAAAGAAATCGAAAAGCGCCTGGCCAGTGTGGTAAAAGACGATAGTATTAATAGCCGCTGGCTGGCCTTAAGATTGCTCGATGGAGATGGCAGCATTCTCGAAAGGTTGGCAGATTATTATAATTTGGAGGATAAAGTATGGGCGCAAAGCCTGCTGAAGTTATAGAGATGAAGCTTTCCGGCATAAGGACCATTGTGCCGGACAACCATGAAATAAGTGATAAAATTGTTAAAGTTATTTACAATGAAGCCGAGCTCATCGCCAGTAAAGTAGTCAATAGAAGTGAACAGTCAGTAGATTTGGACCGCCGCTTAGACGACATTTTGACTTCACGGCTTTTTGGTTATCCCATTATGATATTGATACTGGGCATAATTCTATGGCTAACTATAAGTGGAGCCAATTACCCCTCACAAGTTCTGAGCGATTTGCTGTTTCGAATTGAAAAGGTCATTGGGACGATATTTTCATTTATAGGTGCCCCCGACTGGTTATATGGATTTTTGGTACAGGGAGTCTACCGCTCGCTGGCATGGGTAGTATCAGTAATGCTACCGCCTATGGCAATATTTTTCCCGCTCTTTACTATACTTGAAGACTTGGGATACTTACCCCGGGTAGCTTTCAACATGGATAATCTTTTCTGCCGGGCAGGGGCTTGCGGTAAACAGGCGCTCACCATGTGCATGGGATTTGGCTGTAATGCTGCTGGTGTAATAGCCTGCCGTATAATTGAATCACCGCGAGAACGATTGATCGCTATTTTAACCAATAGTTTCGTGCCCTGTAATGGCAGGTTCCCCTTGCTTATTACCATGGCAGTAATTTTTCTAGGAGGTATGATCTGGAATGCCGCTAATATAACTGCTACTTTGGCAGTAGTCGCGGCAGTATTAATTGGTATTATGGTTACACTGCTTGTTTCTTCTCTGCTTTCTAAGACCTTGCTGAAAGGCATTCCTTCATTTTTTGCCCTGGAAATGCCTTCCTACCGTAAACCGATGTTCGGGCAAATTATAGTCAGATCCATATTGGATCGAACTATGTTTGTGCTATCACGCGCCATTATAGTTGCTGCTCCTGCCGGTGGAATCATTTGGATCCTGGCTAATATCAGTATTGGCGATATGAGCATGCTTGCTCATGCAGCCTCCTTTTTAGACCCATTTGCCCGTTTGATAGGATTGGATGGAATCATACTAATGGCATTTATTTTAGGACTACCGGCTAATGAATTAGTGATACCCCTGATGATAATGGGCTACATGGCAACTGGTTCACTGCAAGATGTGCAAAGCCTGGCAGCACTCAAAACCATGCTGGTTGATCAACATGGCTGGACATATATAACCGCAATTTGTGTAATGCTCTTTTCTCTGCTCCATTATCCCTGTGCAACAACTTTGCTGACTATTTACCGTGAGACTAAAAGCTTTAAATGGACCTTATTATCCTTTATCATCCCACTCGTCACTGCCTGCACAGTCTGTTTTCTGGTTGCACAGGCTGTAAGAATATTCCTGATATTCCCTTTTACATGGTAAAATACAAGAAAATAAATGTAACCTGTTAAAAAGGGGTGCTTTCGCTGAAAATTATTTCTGTAGTCTCAATTTATCCAGGTTCTGGACAGACAACCATTTCAGTTAATTTGGCCTGTGGATTATCTCGGGCAGGAAATAGGGTTCTAATCGCCAGTATGAATGATAATAAAAAACTTGCTATCTGGTTGGGGATTGATGATGCGAAAGATATGCCGGGGCACAAAGATATAAAAATTTCCCGCATGGGATTGGACGTGCTAAATCTTAATCTTGCTGATGAAAGTTCTGTTAGTGTAATTGAGTTTTTATCTGACCTGAAACAATTTGATTATGATTATCTGTTGCTGCTGCCTGCAGCCAAATCAGATTTTTCTTGGCTAAATGAACTGTCTGATTATCTGATTGTCTGTACTGACTTAAGCCATGCCGATGAAGTGGCAGATATAATATCACTGGAGAAATCTTTGACTGACTCACAAAAAAGTAGTATCAGCCTGATAGTGCCGAATAAAATTAATACTAAGGAATGGGAGCATAACAGTCAGCAGTTATTTTCGCTGGCTGAATACTTTGGTTATGAGAAAATAGCTGATCCTATTCCATACTGTGAGAGAATTCATGATTTGCCCCTGGGGGGACGGACTGTCTGGGAACTTAGTCAGCAAAACCTGCAGGCGGCTTTTATGAGTCTGGTGGAAGCAGTAAAAGCATTATAAGCAGTCATGCTTTTGTGGGAGGTAAATAATATGGCGAAGGCAAAAACTAATTTTATAATTGATGGCATCATGTTTCTTGGGATGATGGCTCTCGCTGGAACTGGTTTTGTACGCAAGTATATCCTTTTGAGCGGGTCTGCTTCCAAGATGGTATATGGTTACAAGACACATATGACTCTTATGGGAATTGACAGGGATGGATGGGCGCAGATTCATCTTTATCTGGGCTATTTTTTACTTGCACTTCTCTTGTTACACATAATTTTGCACTGGAAACAGATTATTGCTGTTTACCGTAGATGGATTCCTGATGCTGGTAAACGTTTGCTGGTAACTGTGCTATTTATATTTGTTAGTTTATTATTACTGCTTTTTCCTTTTATTTTGCACCCGGTAATTTTATAGAAGAAATAATAACAAAAAAAACTGCCGAAATAAATCGGCAGGGATTAGATTAATATTTTACATACTAAGTGCTGACTCGGCTAATTGAACTGCTGTACCTATTGCGGCGATCATCAACATATCGTCATGCAGTACAATATAGTTGAAATTCACAGCTACTATAGCATCAGCCCCCATTTTTACGGCTTTAACTTTCATTTGCTCAACGATTGCGAGACGGCACTCGGTCATTTTGTTTTTATAGCTGGTATAAGATTCGTTAGCTTCTTCCGGTATGCCTGTTAGGATTTTTTGGGCAGCCTGTTCATCCAGGATGCATTCACCGGCCACCAGACCAAGGTACTCAATGATAGAACGGTTTTCAACTTTGTGGGTTGTAGTTACAATCATGCTTTAACCTCCTTTCGATTCGAAGGACACCTTTGCAGCTTAAGACGAGTAGAATTAATAGGGAAGGTTTGTATGATTCTTCCTCTCTTTATTATATTATTACATGATTTAATTGGTTTTTCCAGAATATTCAGACAATGTTCATGTTATTCTTTTCTTAATTCTTCTCTTTGTTATAATAACGAAGAAATGATCATTTTTTGAATATTGTTGGTACCGCCGACAATGCTGCAAACCTTGGCATCTCTGAAATAAACGTTGGCTATGCTGTTTGTATCGTAAGCAGCAGCACCTATGATGTCTATCGCCCCCGCGGTCACGGATTGGGCTACTTCACTGGCAAACATCTTGGCCATGGAGGAAGCCTGGGTGAAATCTTCTTCTTTATCTATCAAATCACATGCCCGCCAGACCATAAGCCGTGCAGCGTCGATGGAGGTAGCCATTGTGGTCAAGGGGAAGGAGATACCCTGATTGGTATAAATAGGTCTTCCGAATTGATGGCGCTCACGTGCATAGTTTAAAACCAGCTGATAGGCCGCTCGGGCGATGCCAACTTCGATAGCGGCAATCAAAGTGCGGCCGATATCTAATGTCTGACTTAACAGCAGGTAACCGCTATCACGGTTTCCAATCGCATACTGCTTGTCAAGCTGCACATTATCGATAGCAATCTGAGCAGTGTTAGCATATTTTATACCCATGGTATTTCTTATAA
This sequence comes from uncultured Syntrophomonas sp., assembly GCA_964563125.1. GTDB lineage: Bacteria > Bacillota > Syntrophomonadia > Syntrophomonadales > Syntrophomonadaceae > UBA1368. Next base: position 9,564 of record CAZLVY010000061.1, read on the forward strand.
GATTGACCTTGATTTTATCAGCGGGAACTATGAAAAGCTGAAAGGCTCTTTTGACGGCTGGATTACTGTTGGCGCATACGGTTACGAATTTCGCCGCTGCACCGTTAATAACATAATCTTTAACACCGTTAAGGAGAATATTTTCGCCCTCATAGCTGGCAGTAGTCTGCAAAGTTTCGATATCAGAACCGCCGCGGGGTTCTGTCAGGGCTAAGGCTGCCAGTGTTGCTTGTTTGCTGGTTAAAAGGGGCAGAAATTCTTCTTTTTGGCTGGTGGTGCCGCCGATCATAATGGGCAGCACAGCATGCATGGTTCCAACCATTGCAGCGGCCAGACCGGCGCAGGCAGCGGCTATTTCCTCGATGAACATAGCCAGTGTAAGATAATTTAGTCCGCGACCGCCATATTCGATTGGGATAATGGGCGCAATCAGGTTGTGTTTTGCCAGCAGATTTATATAATGCCAGTTAAAATCGCCCTGTGCCTGATCCATCTCCAGGGCTAAAGGAGCTATTTCTTCCTGCGCTAATTGCCTGACCTGGGTTACCAGGCGACTTTGCTCTTTACTCATCTGAAAACTGATCATGCTCATCTCCCTTTCTTTTAGATTTAAGCCACTTAATATAATCAAATACTGATTTGCGGTCTTCGCGAGGTAAATCTTTTAATTCCATTAATAATTGCAGGATTTCACCAAATTCATCATGATTGTTATAACTTGCATTCCTGCTATCCCATTCTATAGGCTGCATGAAATAATCAAGTGATCGCCCCAGGGTATCGGCAATTTTTTGTAGTTGGGGATAATAAACCCGGCGTTTTCCTTTTTCGTAATTTGATAAACTTGCCTGCGAAATGCCAAGTATTTCTGCTAGTTCTTTCTGATTAAAGCCAGCCTCTTCCCGGGCTATTTGTATGCGGTATCCGATTTCTTTGTAATTCACTGTTTAGCTCCTTTTTATTTAGCTTGGACTAGATTAAGTATAGCCATTTAATTAACATAAATAAATATTTATAACGATTACATTTTTGCCTCTATTCTCTAATACAAGATTGAAGCGGATCAAATCAGGCTAAATAATACTAGTTATCTGATAATTTGCAATTGACTTTTTGTTTGTAGTACAATATATTGTTTTTAACAGAACGTAATAAATATAACAAAATGTAAAAAATATTGTCGAAGATTGTAATTGCAGGAGGTGTAAAATCAGCAATAATTCATTTTAAATTTTGGAGGTGGATGTTTTGTCTTACCCAGACAGGTTTAATCCCTATAGTTTTAAAGACTTTTTAGATTGGCGTAACCAAGTGGACTTTTATGCAGATGATCCTTTTATACAAAAAACCATAAAACATTTTGTGGGAGAAGATTGGCAGGAAATTGACCAGGTGGCCAGGGAAATTTCCCAAAAAGCATCTTTTCGCTGGAACAAAATGGCTGAAGCAATCGCCTGGCCTGAAAAAAGGCCCTACATGATGCATTATGATGGTCATTTAAACCGAATTGACCGGATTGTACG
>CAZLVY010000062.1:0-10757 GCA_964563125.1 uncultured Syntrophomonas sp.
GCTGAGGTGCAAAGATGCGCCCAGGAAGCCGGCCTGCTTTATGCCGGTGATCCCTGCAGCGCCGACAGTTCGTTCATTGGCGGCAATATTGCTACTAATGCGGGTGGCAATAAAGCCATAAGATATGGAGTTACCGGCCACCATGTTTTCGGCCTGGAAGTAGTGCTGGCTTCAGGAGAAGTGGCTCTCCTGGGCGGGAAGATCATTAAAGAAGTATCCGGCTATGATTTGATCCATTTGATGATCGGTTCGGAGGGAACCCTGGGGATAGTGACCAAGATATATTTGCGGTTGCTGCCCCGCCCAAAATTTTATGGGGTTATCCTGGCTCCTTTTGCCGATGTTAAATCAGCTATAGACCTGGTACCCAGAATGATAACTAAAAGCGGTATCATACCAACTTCCATCGAATTCATGGACAATATGTGCATCAAAGCAGCCGAACAATTTCTAAATCGCCAGCTTATGTTCAGTGATGCCGCAGCATTTCTGATCATAGAACTGGATGGAAATAGTGAGACCCAGCTAACAGCCGAGATGGAGATGGTGGCTGAACAATTAGACCAAAATAAGGCCTTGGATGTATTAGTAGGTGATAATGCGGCTACCCGGGAAAAAATCTGGAAACCGCGCCGGGTACTGGCTGAAGCCTTGCGTGTGATCAGCCCGGTTTATTCCATGGAGGATATTGTAGTTCCCATCAGTGAAATTCCGGGTATGCTTATGTCAATCAACCGGTTAGCTGAAAAGTATGGAATCAGAATAGCTAATTTTGGTCATGCCGGCGATGGAAATATTCATGCTACCCTTCTAAAAGACCAGCTTGATGATCAAAAGTGGCATCAAGGAAAAGACAAACTGTTAAATGAGCTTTATAAAGAGGTCTACACGCGTGGCGGAAAGATTTCGGGCGAGCACGGGATAGGCGCCAAGCGTAAGGAGGCGCTGTCTCAGTTTGTTGATCCCATAGCACTAAAAACCATGAAGGCTATTAAAAAAACTCTTGACCCCAACAACATACTTAATCCCGGAAAAATATTTGATCTTTAAAATTTAGTTTTCCTAATATTATTAATGCGGTTAGGCAGATGCTTTCATTAAAAGAATCTCAATAGAAAATATTACCCCAAGCTTACCTTTAAGCTTGGGGTAATTTCTTAATTTAACCGCTTCGTCATAGCTTGTTGCCCTAAGTTAATCACAATTTATCAGTTTAGGCACTCGGGGAGCCCGTACCCAAGAAGGCTGAGGCAGGCCGGAGCCTAATAGAGGTCTGACGTAGAACTTAAAGGCGTCAGTGACATTATTCCCGGCCTGGTTGATGAATTCATCAGGCATTTGTCTAGTCTGACCAGCGATATCATCAAAACTTTCCAATATATAATCAACGGAATAATTGCCGGTCCGCTTGATGGTGACCGAACCGTCCAAATCGTTCCACATAGCCAGCTGGACAGCCCGTTCTCCGACTTCCCTGGCTTCCTGCTGATCAATGTCGGACACGCAACCGAAGAACGAACGCTGCAAGTAGCCAAAGGTGTCGCAGCGTACCCGGGGAATGTTTAACTTCTCTTTGATCTGATTCGTTAACAAGTCGCCCAGGGCGCCGGTGCCGGAAAGCCTCACATTACCGTGAGCATCCTGCTCGATCTCCTTGCTTATCGTGGTTACAATGGGTACCCCGGAAGCATCCTTGATCCCTTCGGAAACGGCAATTATACAGATCCCATATTTATCATAAACCTCTTTTACATCTAAGATGAATTGGTTCATGTCGAAGACTCTTTCCGGCAGATATATGAGATGAGGTCCGTCTGCTTCATTTTTTCGGGCAATGGCCGAAGATGCGGTTAAGAATCCTGCATGACGACCCATTACCACGCCAATATATACTCCGTTTAAAGCCCTTACATCCAGGTTGATCCCCATAAAAGCCTGGGTTACAAATCTGGCCGCCGAACCAAAACCGGGAGTATGGTCATTCAGCATTAAATCATTGTCTATAGTTTTAGGCACATGGATTACCTTCAGATCATATTTGGCCAGATTGGCTTCTTCATTGACAATACGGGCTGTATCCGCGGAATCATTGCCGCCTATATAAAAGAAATATCTTATATCATGGACTTTTAAGACTTTAAATATTTCTTGACAATATTTTTTATCCGGTTTTATTCTGGTGGAAAATAAAGCTGAGGACGGTGTTAATGCAACCTGTTCCAAATTATGAGTGGTTTCTTGGGTCAGGTCGAGAAAATCCTCATTGACTATTCCCTCCACCCCTCTTAAGGATCCATATACTCTGGATACTCGGTTAAACTTTCTGGCTTCCAGAACTATCCCGGCTAAGGTCTGATTTATTACTGCAGTCGGCCCTCCGCTTTGGGCAATCAAAATTTTCCCATTCCCGTTATATTCCATTCTTGTCTCCCCTTAAATGTTTCTGTTGATTATTTTTATTTGTAAAATACTTATTTCTATTCTAACTGAATATGAACTAATCTGCTAGGTGGATTAGTTCTCAATTCTCTTGTTTAAGTAAATTTCCACTCAAAAAACATTTTTTCAGAAGGGGTCTATTACTCATTATCAAAATTACTGTCAGATCATAGACCTGAACAAAATAAAGGTTCTGAAAAACCTGATTTACAAGTATGGTCATATGTAATAGACAATATGATCACCTTTGATCAAGACATCCAGAAGAAATAAAGAAAATTATACTATTTAGCCAACAAGATGAATTGTGGATAAAAATGGTTTCGAATACTGAAAAATTACGTTTCTTTTATGATTCAATACATACCAAGCTTAAATTAAAGAACAGATTCCGACACAGAAATACCAAGGAAGGCGAACAAGCAAAAGAAGTCTTCTTTTGCTTGTTCTTGTGGTTTATTCTCCCATAAACAATGCCATATCGTCCTCTACTGTTCCGATACCAGCAATTCCGAAGTTTTTCACCAGAACGTCCGCCACATTCGGCGATAGGAAAGCGGGTAATGTAGGGCCCAGATGAATGTTCTTAACCCCCAGGTAAAGGAGCGCAAGTAAAACAATAACCGCTTTTTGTTCATACCATGAAATATTATAGGAGATGGGCAGATCATTGAGATCCTCCAGCCCAAAGGCATCCTTTAATGCCATCGCGATCAGCACCAATGAATAGGAATCGTTGCACTGACCGGCATCCAGGACTCTTGGGATTCCTCCGATGTCACCCAGATCCAGTTTGTTGTATCTGTATTTGGCACAGCCGGCTGTTAAAATCACAGTATCCTGCGGCAATTTTTCAGCAAATTCTGTGTAATAAGATCTGCTTTTCATTCTTCCGTCACAGCCTGCCATAACGAAGAAGCGTTTGATCGCTCCTGCTTTTACAGCTTCTACAACTTTATCTGCAATTGCAAGCACAGCTTCATGCGCAAATCCGCCAAAGATTTCACCTTTCTCGAGTTCCTCAGGAGAAGCACATTTTTGAGCCATTTCAATGATAACAGAAAAATCTTTGGGTTCTGCTCCTTTTCTATCGGCAAAGTGCTTGATTCCTTCGTAGCCGGTAGAACCTGTTGTAAAGAGCCTATCCTTATAACTATCCCGGGGAGGAATAACACAGTTCGTGGTCATCAGGATCGGTCCGTTGAATTTTTCAAACTCTTCATTCTGCTGCCACCAGGCATTACCATAGTTCCCCACAAAATGTGGGTATTTCTTAAATGCAGGATAAGAATTTGCCGGCAGCATTTCACCGTGTGTATAGACATCTATACCGGTTCCTTCCGTTTGCTGAAGAAGCTCGTCCAGGTCTCTAAGATCATGACCGCTGATCAGTATGCCAGGATTATTGCGCACTCCAATGTTCACCTTGGAGATTTCCGGGTTTCCATAAGTTAAAGTGTTGGCTTTATCCAGCAAAGCCATGGCATCCACGCCATATTTTCCACATTCCATTACCAGTCCAATCAGATCCTCTGCAGTCAATGAATCGTCCAGGGTGGCTGCGAGACCTTTTTGCATAAACATATACAGATTATCGTCTTCATAGCCCAGGTTATAGGCATGCTCTGCGTAAGCGCCTATTCCTTTCAGCCCATAAATCAGCAACTCCCGCAGGGAACGAATATCTTCATCCTTTGTAGCCAGTATCCCGACCTCTTTCGCCTTCTTTGCAAAAGCTTCTTCAGTGTCTGCCTTCCAACTGGCTGCTTCAGGAACCGCTTCAATGGAAACACCGGCGGCTTCAATTTTTTGCTCAAGTCCTGCACGCAAAGCCAGGCCTTCTCTGATCTTTTCGGTAAAACGGGAATTGTCAAAATTGGCATTGGTAATCGTCATAAACAACCCTTCAAAGATAAAGGTATTCACCTTGTGATCCTCAATAGCATGCGCCCGTGCTTTGACCCCGTAAAAGGATAATCCCTTCAGGACATAAATTAAAAGATCCTGCAGATTAGCAAGGTCTTCCTTCTTGCCACAAACTCCTCTGACGGTACATCCAGTGTTTTTGGCTGTCTCCTGACATTGATAACAAAACATACTCATTCTCCACCATTCCTCCTCTTTGATTTATATCTAAATTTGGTTCGGCTTAGTCCCATTTATGCCATCTGCTCCTTTGCAGAACACATACAATGATCCTGCTATCATTTTTCCGGCAGGGTACTGACGAGCGGATTTTCTTCGCCAAAATGCTCCATCAATTTCTGCAGAACTGATTCCCTGCTTTGTCCGTTTGCTTCCATTTCCTTCATCATCTTGTAGGCCTGAAACAGCGTCGAAGGTCCGATTTCAGACGAAAAAGTACCGATACCCTGATTCCATGCCAAGAGTGCAAATATTTCATCCAATTCCTGAATGGTTACCCCAGTGGCATAGGCCTTCAGCAATTCACGAGTTGCCTGACGAAAACGGAGAGCACCCGCTGCATTAGCAAGTGACAGCAAATACTTGTCTTTGGGTGCAAGTGCAGAATCTTCATTGTTCCAGGTGTATTTCCAGAAATTCCCCACGATTTTTGCCAGTTCCACATCAATGGTTTTATAATTAGTGATAGCCGTCGGTTTTAATGGCAGCTCGGTTTTATTCTTATCTGATTGACGAATCACATCTATTCACTCCCATCTGTTTTGTCGTGTTGTCTTCATGGGATCAGTATATTAGAATAAGAAAAAAGATTCGGTAACATTAGTTACCGAACGAAGGAGTTTTATTAACAATGAACATATTGACATCAACCCTTCACAAAATTCCTCTTTTCAAAGAAAAAACCCCCCAAGAGCTGTCAACACTCTTTCAGGATTTACATATTGTTGTGTCAAGTTATCCCGCCGGCAAAGAAATCATAGCCGACGGGGAGCCTGCCTCTCGTATGGGGATTGTCCTTTCCGGCAAAGTGGAAGCCCAGAAACTCTTTCCCTCTGGGAAAACAGTCACCATCGCCCGATTCGGAAAACATGAGTCCATCGCTGAAGCTGCTATTTTTGCCAGTCCCAACGTTCATCATGCCAATATCGTTGCCACCGAAGAGAGCGATATTCTGTTCATCTCCCGCGAGGATCTGTTCACTCTCTTTTCCCGCGATTCCAGCCTCACGGAAAGACTTCTGGAGATTTTCGCCAATCGCATTATTCTGTTAAACCGGAAAATAGAATTGTTGTCACTGGAATCAGTCCGGCAAAAGATCGCTCATTTTCTTATTAAAGAAATAAAAAAACAGCAATCCCCGGAACAGATCACCCTGCCTTTTTCCAAAAAGATTTTGTCAGAGCACATGAATATAACCCGCCCTTCCCTGTCACGAGAGCTTGGCAGATTGTGTGATGAAGGATACATCGCCATGTCCGGCAGAAAAATTACCATTTATAATCTGACTGCCCTGGAGGATCTGCTATTATGAGGCATGGGGAATGTTATTTCACATCGTCCATGCCTCGTTCAGGGCAATTAAACTATTTAGCCATCTAAAACTGATTCGTATAGTGAATAGCATCCTTCTGACATGCCTGAACACATTGTGTACATTCCAGGCATAGCCCTTTGTCAATGATCGGGTAGTCTTGGGGATCTTTCATGATAATCGCTTCTGCCGGACAAGCCTGTTTGCATTTGCCGCAGCGAACGCAGTTTTCCTGATCCACAGTGTAGAAATTACGTGCCCACTTTCCGGTAAAATTCAGTATGGTTCCATAAGGACAAAGATAGCGATGCCAGAAGGCTGGTACATAAAACAGACTCAGCATTACCCCTGCAATTGTTAGGATAAGCATTACAGGAATTTTTTGTCCGCTCGCCAGAATCATCACCATGGTAAGAAGAAATAGCCCCAGCATAATCCCCCTCACCCATTTGCTTTTAGCCCAGTTTGGTACCGCAAGCCTTTGAATGCCAAGCTTATTATAAATTCTATCCACGATCTCCATACATGTATTGATAGGACAAAGCCAGGCGCAGTAGAAGCGCCCCAAACACAGCGCTCCTAAAACGCCCAACAAGAATACGATCATCCATAGCTGTTGTTTCCCCTGCAATATCAAGAAAATAAAAATCACCAGAAACACACCCTGCACAAAATTCCTCAAAATCATTTTCCCACCTTTCTATTTGCCTGTATTTTCAATATTCTTCCCGGTCGATTGCTTTGTTGTAAATTGTTTCATTGAAATCAGTATATTAAAACAAAAAAAAACAAACAGTAACATCGGTTACTGTTTTGAAGAATTTATATATTGGTTTTGGAAGTGTTGAGGGTGATAAGTTGGTAAAGGCACCGCACTAAGCAAGGGATAATGTATATAATATCATTAGATTTTTTCGTATATATATAATATTGGATAATAGCTGGCTATAAGGATTATTTTACGGCAGGATGGTGAATTTCTTATAGTCGATTTAATCATGCCCATATTGTAGATAAGGGTCTGCCGGTCAGTTCCATCTGCTACAACAGTCAAGTTGGATTTCACTTAAATCTACTATGGTAACGGCTTTATTTATGCAAATTATAATATCGTGGGTAATATTGGGATAAGAAGGATGGCGTTATAATATTAACCAGTGATATACTGACTGGGATGGGTAAAAAATCAAATAACAAGCTTAATATTTATTGAAATTATAAAGGAGTGTGCTATAGATGGTAAAATTAAGCGAAGAAATGAAAAACACATTAAAGGGCAGTATGTGGGTACTGGCAACTGCAAACAGTAATGGTATTCCTAATGCAGTACCTATTCATTGGGGGGTTGTTTTAAGTGACAGCAAACTTATGCTGGTCGATAATTTTATGAAAAAAACCACAGAAAATATAAGTTCAAATCCCAATGTGTCTGTATCTGTATGGAAAGGGAAAATAGGTTATCAGTTTAAGGGCAAAGCTTTTATTGAAACATCGGGCCCTAATTTCGATTCCGGTGTACAAATGGTCACAAAAGGCAGTACCGAACTTAAACCCAAAGGAGTTGTTATTGTGAACCTCGACTCCATATATATAACCAGTCCCGGACCTGATGCAGGAAAAAAAGCACAATAACCATAAAATATTAATTAAATATACGATTAAGCTATGCTGAATAAAATATATGCTTAGTTGACCTTTGTTATAAGCGGAAAGCGGGGAAAAAAGATGAGTAAAATTGTTTTGATTACCGGAGCATCAAGGGGAATTGGCTTCGAGCTAGCGAAAAAATTTGCTCAGGAGGGATTTGACCAAGTTCTTGTGGCTAGAAGCGAGGAAAAGCTTTTGGAAATTAAAAGCTACTTGGAAACACAATACCGCATATCGGTTGATGTGATCGCAAAAGATCTCTCCGTAAAGGACGCTGCTGAGGAAATCTACAGGACTCTTTCAAGCAATAACAAACACATCGACATATTGGTCAATAATGCGGGTTTAGGCGATTTTGGCGAATTTGCACAAACAGACTGGAACAAGCAATATAACATGATACAGCTAAATATTACTGCTTTGGTACATTTGACGAGATTGTTCTTAAACCCTATGTTGGAACAGGGATATGGCAGGATCTTGAACGTGGCATCCGCAGCATCTTTTCAGCCCGGCCCATTTATGTCTGTATATTACGCGACTAAGGCATTTGTACTCTCTTTTTCGGAAGCTCTGACAAGAGAGCTAAAAGGCAGCGGTGTGACGGTTACAGCCCTTTGTCCGGGACCCACACAAACAGATTTTATAACTACGGCCTCAATGGAAAATTCAAATCTTTTAAACAGCCTTAAGTTGGCTAACGCCGAAGAAGTGGCAGCATATGGTTACCATGCACTCATGAAGGGTACGCCGGTAATGATTCATGGCTTAGCTAATAAGCTGCTTATTTTCAGTATTAGATTTGCACCGCGAAGTTGGGTGCGGGAAATAACGTACAAGCTTCAACGTAAGATAACTTAAGCAGAGTGTCATTGCATTATCTGATTGACTTCACACAATTTTTGTTGTCCATTCCTCTAGATTCCAGATACCCGATACGATATCTTGATAAAAATCAGGCTCATGACTCACTAACAGCATAGTGCCGCGGAATTCTGACAACGCAGTTTTCAGTGCTTCCTTGGCATTCGCGTCAAGATGATTTGTCGGCTCATCAAGAACCAATAAATTCATATTTTGAAGCATGAGTTTGCATAACCTTACCTTTGCATTTTCACCACCGCTGAGCACTTTCATCTGACTTCCTATGTGTTCGGCAGTCAGGCCGCATTTAGCTAAAGCACCGCGCACTTGAGCGTTTGTCATGGAAGGAAATTCCTGCCATATTTCCTCATGCGCAGTGTGGCTTCCGGCGGCTTTCTCCTGCTCAAAATAACCGGTTTCAACAAACGTATCAAGCTCAACCGTTCCCGCTATGGGCGGTTGAATGCCCAGTAACGTTTTCAGCAAAGTAGATTTCCCCAAGCCGTTGACACCCTTGACGGCAATTTTTTGTCCTCTCTCCAGCCGCAAATTAAGCGGAGCGGTGAGCGGTTCCTCATAACCGAGTACAAGATCTTTGGCATCAATAACTACTTTCCCAGTGGTCCGGGCTGAAGAAAACGAAAAAATCGGCTTTATCTTTTCCTTGCCCAGCTCAATGATATCCATCTTGTCGAGCTTCTTTTGACGGCTCTTGGCCATATTGCTGGTGGCAACTCTCGCTTTGTTGCGGGAAATGAAATCCTCAAGGTGTGAAATCTCTTTTTGCTGCTTATCATAGGCCAGTTCAAGCTGGTGTTTTTTCAGCGCACTCATAACTAAAAAGTTATCGTAATCACCTTTATAGCGAGTCACTATTGCATTATCAAAATGATACACAACATTGACTACTGAATTGAGAAAAGGAATATCATGGGAGACTAAAATAAAGGCGTTTTCGTAATTTTGCAGAAGGTTAGTCAGCCATGCAATATGATTTTCATCCAGGAAATTGGTGGGTTCATCTAAAATCAAAATCATAGGATTCTCTAATAAAAGCTTGGTTAACAATACTTTGGTGCGCTGACCTCCGCTGAGGTCTCCTACATCTTTGTCCAGGCCGATATCGCGAAGGCCCAGACCATTGGCGTACTCTTCTATACGGGCATCGAGCATATAAAAGCCGCTGTGCTCCAGCATTTCCTGTATTTCTCCAACGTCCTCGAGCATTGCAGTCATTTCCTCCTCACTGCAATTTGACATTTGATCGTACATGGAAAGCATTTCCTGTTCTTTCAGGTACATATCACTAAATGCCTCACGCAGCACGTCACGAATTGTTTTCCCTTTGGTTAGGGTGCTGCTTTGGTCAAGGTAGCCTGTCGTAATGCGTTTGCACCAACTCACCTTTCCCTCATCAGGGATTTGGTTGCCGATTATTATATTAAGAAAGGTGGACTTTCCCTCGCCGTTTGCTCCAACCAGGCCTACGTGCTCACCATTTAATAATCGAAATGATACTTTTTCTAAAATTTTCCGTGAACCAAATCCACAGGATACATTTTCTACATTCAAAATGCTCATGGGTGCCTCCAAAAATATTATAATCTCTTATATATAAACTTACTATAATTCTATATTAAGTAAACTTGCCAACAGATTTTATAACTGCGGCCTCAATGGAAAATCGACAGTTTACAAAAAGTATATCTGTCTTGCATCCGCTGCATTTGTACTCGAAGGGTTCTCCTTATGGGTACATTGCCATGCATGGCTAAAAATGACAGTACGTTTTTTCGTATAAGGTAGCTATATCATGTATTCTACGCTTCATTTCTGTGCGGATATGTAACGGCTCTAAACACTCGCATTTATCCCCAAAACTGAAAAGAATATTGTAGTAGTATTCGTTCTCTATGAAAGGAAAACTAACAATGTAATGCTCATCACCGTCTGGCGAAAAGTGTTCATAAGTGCAATAATCAAGTACCCTGTCCATGACAGATTTATGAATACGAATTTTGATTTTTGTTTGCATAGTTGCCAAAATATCAGTAAAATCTAACTGCGGTTTTTGATAATCTCGTGGCGTAAAAAATTCCTCTTGTATTTGTAGGTTTGATGTGCGGGATAGTTTGAATAAGCGAAAATCATTTCTTTTATGGCAATACCCTTGCCAATACCAATGACTACTTTTCAATACAAGCTGATACGGCTCGGCTGTTCGTGCGGTTTTATTTCCGTAGCGGTCTGTATATTCAAACGAAAGCAGCTTGCTTTCCTGTAAAGCTGTTTTGATAATTTCTAAATATGGTTGTATGTTCCTGTTGCCCATCCACGGACTTAAATCTAT
>CAZLVY010000063.1:0-10548 GCA_964563125.1 uncultured Syntrophomonas sp.
TGGCCGGTGTCAGCACAGTGTCTGATGCGGGTAGAATAAATGGTTATATGGGGGATTAAGATGAAACTAGCCGAATTAGTAAAGAGTGAAAAAGGCGCGATTACCATAATAATGGCTGCAGCTATGGTTGCTCTGGCAGGCATGATGGCTTTAGTTACTGATGCCGGGTTGCTTTATCTCAATCAGACTAAAATGACCAATGCTCTTGATAGTGCAGTTTTGGCCGGTGTTCAGGAACTGCCGGAACATTCTGAGTTAGCTATCGAAATCGCTTATGATTATGCTGTTCAAAACGGTTTGGACCCCAGTGAAGTAACCTTTGATTTAAACCTGGATGATTATGTACTTACCGGTCAAGCAACGCGTAATGTGAATTTGTTCTTTGCCCGCATACTCGGTTTTAATGATACCGATGTTTCAGCTCAATCCAAAGCGCGCATTACTTCATTATCTGAAGTAGAAGGGGTAGTTCCTTTTGGAGTTCTGGCGCAGACGTATACTTACGGCGAGGAAATAATATTAAAGAGTGGACCGGCTAATAATCTATTTCCGGGTTGGTTTAATGCTTTGTCTCTGGGAGGAACAGGGGCTGATGCATATCGTAAAAATATTGCTGAGGGTTATACGGGTGCTATTAAAATTGGACAATTTCTTCCTTTTGAAGAAGGTAACATGTCTGGACCTACCAAACAGGGTGTAAAAGACCTGATCGATTTGTGCAAGCATGTTCCCCAATGCACCTTTCAATTATATAAGGATGATTGCCCGAGAATTGCAATTGTTCCATTGTTAAAAGTAGAAGGAACTAACCCTACCGGTGGAGAAGTATTAGGATTTGGAGCCTTTTTTGTCGATAGTTATGTCGGCAGTGGCAATGAAAGTGAAGTTAAAGGTACTTTTATCCGCTATGTAGTACCGGGAAAGGCTGATAGTATTTTGAATACAGATTACGGGGTTTATTCAGCTCAATTATGCAGATGAAAATAGGGGGAAATTAGAATGTTTACGGGGAACAAAAAGTACTGGATAATTGCAGTTATCTGCGGTTTGCTGGCAGCTGCACTGTTTTATCAATATATGCAGATTGTAAAGACTCGCTACCAGCCGGATGATTTAATAGCGGTTGTAAAAGCAACGGTTCCAATTAGCAAAGATACGATTATCCTTGATGAACATGTTAAGGTAATTAAAACTCCCGCTAAATACATTCATCCGAAGGCTATTGGGGAAAAAGCTGATGTAGTCGGTAAAATTGCCATAACTGATATTGCTGTTGATGAAGAAATATTACCACACAAACTGGCTGATAAAAATACCACCAATGGTGAAGGCCTGGCTTATTCTATACCTGCTTCTAAACGAGCAGTATCCATACCGATAGATAGTGTTAGCGGCGTTGCCGGTTACATCGAGGTCGGTAATCATGTTGATATTATAGCCACGCTGGATTTAAAAGTAGTAGAAACTGGTGAAGAACTTACCTTCAGTGTTGTCACCCTGCAAAATATAGAAGTTTTGGCTGTAGGCAATAAAGCTGAAGTTGGCAAAGAAGCAGGTGCTAAAACACTGACTCTGGCAGTCTCACTAAGTGATGCCCGCCCGCTGGTTTTAGCATCTGAAAGAGGTTCGCTCCGATTGCTCCTGCGTCCCGCTGTCGACAATTCCACGGAAAATCTTGCACCTTATGGCTTAGGAAACTTTCTTAATCTGGGACAGGGAATTTAAAGTAAACTTTGTGGAGGCCGATGTATGAAGAAGATAAAAGTAGTTCTGGCTGATGATAATGAAAATATCAGGCAGAGTGTACGAGGCTTATTAGAGCTTGATGGAGAAATTGATGTCATTGCCGAAGCAGTTGATGGAAAAGATGTGCTGGAAAAGATACAAACCATAAAGCCTGAAATAGTTATAATGGATGTCAATATGCCTGGAATAGATGGCATTGAGGCTACTGAATATATAACTCTAAATCATCCTAATATTTATGTTGTCATGATATCAGTTGATGATAATATACAGAATTTTAAAAAGGCTATGATGGCAGGTGCCAAAGAATATCTAATTAAACCACTTTCTCCGCATGAGTTAAATGATACCGTGAAAAAAGTGGCAGAGTTAGGTAAAAAAAATATAGGGAGAAACCAAGTTGAACCGCCGGGTCCTAAAGTTCCGCTTAAGGAAAACCGCATTATTACTGTTTTTGGTACCAAGGGCGGAGTCGGCAAAAGTACTATATGTGCTAATGTAGCTGTATCAGCAGCAGAAAAGGGCAGAGCAGGGAAAATATCTATTGTTGACCTTGATATTCAATTCGGTGATATTAGTGTAATGATGAATATTAATCCGCGCAAAACTATTTCTGAATTGATGCAGGAAGGTGAAAATCTTAACCGTGAGCTTTTCGAAGGTTTTTTATATGAAAGGTATGGAGTAAACATTTTGCCATCACCAAATAAACCAGAACTAGCCGAACTAGTAACCCCGCTTGGGGTGCGCAGGATTCTAGAATTATGCCAGGATATGCACGAGTTAACTTTTGTTGATACTCCTTCTTTTATAGATGATATTTCTATTACTGCACTGGAAATGTCGCAGGTTATCTTATTAATGATTACACTCGATTTACCAACTATTAAAAATGTTAAAAAAGGTATAGAGATACTTCGTTCTTTAAGTTTACTGCCCAAGGCCAGGTTAATTCTTAACCGTTCCTCAGGTGTGGGCGGTATTGAGCCCCATGATGTGGAAAGAGTACTGGATATGAAAATAATGGCGGAAGTCCCCAGTGATGGCAAGCTAGTGTTATCTTCGATTAATCAGGGGATTCCTTTTATTAAAATAAGCCCTAAAGCACCTATATCTAAAAGTATGCATAATGTTCAACATGTTGCGGAAGCATGATAGTTTGCACTCAAAGGAGGGATTAACTTGTCTTTGCTGAAAAGATTGCAAACCAATATCAGTAGCGATAGTGAAAACCAGGAAGCGACCATAAAGGATAATACTAGCGTAAAAGATAGTAATGCCGCAAGCCGCTTGCAGAGTATAGTTAACACTATTCACCGGGTAGTAGTAAAAGAAATCGGCTATGACTTTTTTGACCCTAAAGGGGAAGAAGGTAAAACTAAGGAAATTGAAAAGCAGGTTGGTAAAGTTGCTGACCAGGTTTTAGAAAAAGAGTTTGAATTTTTTACTCGCAGTGACCGGGAAGAAATAGTTAAGGCAGTCATGGATGAAATTTTTGGTTATGGTCCGATAACTCCGTTGTTGGAAGATCCATCGATATCTGAAGTAATGGTAAACGGACCTTTCCAGGTTTACGTTGAAAGAATGGGAAAAATACAAAAAAACCCTGTAACCTTTCGCGATAATGACCATCTGTATACCATTATTGAACGTATTATATCACCTTTGGGAAGGCGAATAGATGAAACCTCTCCTATGGTTGATGCGCGTCTCCCGGATGGCTCACGTGTTAATGCTATTATCCCCCCGCTGGCTTTGAATGGCTGTGTTTTAACCATTCGGAAGTTTTCTTCCCAGCTTTTGAAGGTTGATGATTTGATCCGAAATAATACCATGACTTCGGGTATGGCAAAATTTCTAGAGGCTTGTGTCAAGGGAAGGCTTAATATTGTTGTATCCGGTGGTACTGGTGCTGGTAAAACCAGTACACTTAATATTATATCTTCGTTTATCCCTAATGATGACCGGATAATAACTATCGAGGATTCGGCTGAACTGGATCTAAAACAGGAGCATGTTATCACTCTGGAGACCAGACCTGCAAATATTGATAATCGCGGGGAAGTTGCAATTCGCGATCTGGTCCGCAACTCGCTTAGAATGAGACCTGACCGGCTGGTAGTAGGAGAAGTCCGCGGAGGAGAAGCCTTAGATATGCTGCAGGCGATGAATACCGGTCATGATGGTTCACTTACAACCGGACATTCCAATTCACCCCGGGATATGATATCCCGCTTGGAAACTATGGTTTTAATGGCGGGAATAGATTTGCCAATAAGAGCAATTCGAGAACAGATAGCCTCGGCCATTGACATAATAGTACATCAGAGTCGCATGCAGGACGGCACTCGTAAAATAACTAATATAACTGAAGTACTAGGCATGGAAGGGGATATAATTACTCTGCAGGATATTTTTGTTTTTGAAAAAAGGGGTCTCGATGAGCGTGGCAAAGTTATTGGGAGTCACCGCGCAACTGGTTTGTCACCCCGATGTTTGGAAAAATTAAAAGCTTCGGGCATTACTGTCCTGGATGAATATTTCTCTAATTAGTATGTGCTGGCTAAGGTCTATATAGGGAGTTGTATTTTAGTGGATTTTGCTGTTTCATTAGCTGTATTTGGTTTTATTTTGTTTGCCGTTATGGGGCTAATTAAAACCATTTCTAAAAAGGAAATATATCAAGAACGACTAGATATGCTCAATGAAACATTTGGTGAAAAGGAAGTGGAAGCAGATCCACCTATAACCAAAAAAGCCGGTCAAATAATATTAAGAATATTTGCCTCCCAAACTTTAAAAGATAATATCCAAGCTCAACTAATCAGTGCAGGGGTGCCGCTCCGAAGTGAAGAATTTATTGCTATCTGTCTGTTTTGTATTCTGTTTATTCCTTTGCTGCTGGCGCTGCTGGTAAAGAATACTATGATTCCTATCATTGCGCTGCTGATTGGATTATTTATTCCCAAGATATATTTAGCAATGAAAAAAGATAAACGCTTACAGACATTTAACAATCAATTAGGTGATGCTCTGGTAGTTATGGCCAATGCCTTACGGGCAGGATTTGGTTTTCAACAGGCTATGGATTCAGTCAGAAAGGAAATGTCTGCACCACTGGCAACCGAGTTTACCTGGACACTAAGGGAAATGAATTTAGGCATCAGCCAGGAAGAGTCTCTTTTGAATATGGGCAAAAGGGTTAAAAGTGATGACTTGGATTTGATAATAACCGGGATAATTATTCAAAAACAAGTAGGCGGTAATTTAGCAGAAATACTGGAAAACATCGCTGGCACTATTCGAGAAAGAGCACGAATTAAAAAAGAAATAAAAGTTCTCACCGCCCAAGGGCGACTATCAGGATTAATAATCGGGGTCCTGCCGATAGTGCTCATCTTCGCGATGTTAGCCATAAATCCTGATTATTTTAATGCGATGCTCTATGACTCACGAGGATTAATTTTTCTGGGAGCAGGAGCGGTTTTAGAAGTAATAGGTATGCTTGTGATACGCAAAATAACAGATATTGAGTTGTAATTATAAATTTCCGGGAGGTTTGTTGAGTGGAAATATTAATAAGTGTACTTATATTTCTTACTATCTCTGCTATTATTCTGGCTGTCAGCGCTTTTTTGAATCGGGAAAAAATAAGTATTGCTAATCGCTTAAGTACATATACTGCCAGCCGCGATAAGCACGATTTACCGCCTGAATTACAGATTCCTCTCAGTAAGCGGTTTGGCAGTTGGTGGAGTCAAATGATGAATAAGATATCCAGTCGTATGGTTACCGGCGATAAAAAGACAGAGTACGGGGAAAAAGTTAGAAAAGCTGGTTATCCTTACGGATTTAATGTGGAATCATTTTTTGCTTTTAAATATACAGTTCTAATCATCGCAATACTGCTAGGTATCTTGACACGTAATGCCGGTTATTTCCTCATCATCGCTATAATAGGATATCTGCTGCCGGACATGCTGCTTAACAGTAAGGAAAGACAACGTAAAGATATGATTTTAAAAGGACTACCGGACGTGCTTGACCTGCTTAGTGTCAGTGTAGAAGCAGGTTTGGGCTTTGATGCTGCCCTGCAAAAAGTGGTTGAAAAAACCAAAGGACCATTAGCCGAAGAATTTGAGCAGACCCTGCAGGAAATAAATATCGGCAAACAGCGCCGGGAAGCTCTTCGGGATTTGGCTGAGCGGGTTGATGTAAATGATGTAACAGTATTTATCGGGGCAGTTATCCAGGCTGATCAATTAGGGGTTAGTATTACCAATGTATTAAGACTGCAATCAGGACAGGTAAGAGCTAACCGCAGGATGAGAGCTGAAGAAAAGGCCCAGCAGGCACCGGTTAAAATCTTAATTCCACTGGTCCTTTTTGTTTTCCCTACCATATTAATAGTATTATTGGGACCGGCTATTATTTCAATTATGGA
Organism: uncultured Syntrophomonas sp.; assembly: GCA_964563125.1. Taxonomy (GTDB): domain Bacteria; phylum Bacillota; class Syntrophomonadia; order Syntrophomonadales; family Syntrophomonadaceae; genus UBA1368. The sequence goes on from CAZLVY010000063.1 coordinate 6,191, forward strand.
TACCCTATAATTTTAAAGTGTAAGCAGAGGTTATAATGAAGATAGTTACTATTACCAATATCAATAATGGTCGGCTGCTGGCAGACCAGGTTAAGAAAGCGGATAATTTTTTTACCCGCCTTAAAGGTCTGTTGGGAGTGAAAAAGCTTAATCCCGGGCAAGGGATAATTATAATGCCATGTAACATGGTACACACCATAGGAATGAAAATTAATATTGATGTCTTATTTATTGACGAGGCGGGGGAAATAATTCATGTGATAGAAGCGATGCCCCCGAATCGTTTCAGCCCCCATGTCAAAAAAGCCCGTTGCGTACTAGAATTAGCGGCCGGACAAGTATGCAGCGCCGGAGTTTTAACAGGAGACAGAGTCTCAATAATCTAATGGTCATGGTAAAAAACAAAAAAATGGGGCTATGTCCGAAGCTAAAGTTTCAGCACAGCCCCATTTTACTTTATTTAGGCACTACGTTTGGCTTTTTCTTCCTGGACCTCTTTAAGTCTTAATTTCTTAAAATCATTTGTCTCAGCAACAATTACTCCTGATAATGCCAGTAAAGCAATAAGATTTGGTATAGCCATAGCTCCATTAAAGGTGTCTGCGATATCCCATACCAGGCCAAGCTTCAAATTGGCGCCGATAAATGCAGTTATACAAAAGGCAACTCTATATAGAACGATACCTTTCTTACCTACCAAATAATAAAAGCATTTTTCACCATAGTATGACCAACCTAAAACAGTTGAATAAGCAAAAAATATCAAAGCAATAGTAACCAGCATACCGCCAATGTTGGGTAAAAAGAATTCAAAAGATCTGCTGGTAAGTGCAGCGGCCTGGGCTTTATCAGCACTCATATAAAGCTGTGCCATTACCAGTGAAATTCCGGTAATGCTGCAAACAATAATAGTATCTAAAAAAGTACCGGTCATGGAAACTAAACCTTGTCTTACCGGGTGGTCGGTTTTGGCTGCTGCAGCTGCAATTGGTGCTGAGCCTAAGCCGGCTTCATTGGAAAACACACCTCTAGCTACACCATATCTGATGGTAGTACCGATAAGAGCTCCAAAACCAGCTTCAGCTGTAAACGCTTGAGTGAAAATAAGAGATATAGCATGAGGAAAGAGCTCAAGATTCATAAATATAATTGCCAAACCAGCTATTATGTAGAAGACTGCCATAAAAGGAACGATTATAGAAGAAGCTTTACCTATACTTTTTATGCCACCCAATATAACTAAGGCGGTAAAGACTGCCAGAATCGCACCAGTTATAATAGGGCTAATATTGAAAGTATCTAACATATTACCAGCAACCGCATTAGTTTGAACCAGATTGCCTATTCCAAAGGCAGCTACGGCACCAAATAAAGCGAAGATCCATGCTAACCATTTCCAACCTAAGCCGCGTTCAATATAATACATAGGTCCGCCAGCCATTTCTCCGTTTTCGTCTGTGATGCGATATTTTATAGCCAGTACAGCTTCACCGTATTTGGTGGCCATGCCAAAAATAGCAGTTATCCACATCCAGAAGACTGCCCCGGGACCTCCCAGAACTACGGCAGTAGCAACCCCGACTATATTCCCGGTACCTATTGTTGCTGCCAGTGCGGTCATTAAGGCTTGAAAGTGAGAAATGTCTCCTTCGGATTTCTTGTCCTGTGAACGTGGCGAAAATGCTAATTTGAGTGCATAGGGCAGATTAGTAAACTGTAAAAATCCCAGACGAAAAGTCAAAAATATGCCAGTTCCTACTAATAAAACCAGCATCCATGGGCCCCAGACAAAACTATTTACAACTGATATTCCATTACTGAACGCTTCCATAAAACACCTCCGATAAAAAATTAACTACACTGTAAACTCACGGAAGACAATTTTATCAATTATCTTCCGAAAGAGTACAGAAGTAGTTACACAAAAAAATATATTTCGATAATAATTTTGAATTTTCCTGCTTATTTTACAGAAACATAATCTGGTATACAGTATATTTTTATATCAGGAGACTTTGACTTTGTTCCTGGCGGCTCTTTCCCTGGTGGTTTTGTCCAGAGTTACCTTGCGCAAACGAAGGCTAAGTGGTGTTACTTCCAATAATTCATCATCAGCCAAAAACTCCAAAAAATTCTCCAATGACATTTCAAGCGGCGGAACCAGTCTTAATGAATCATCAGAACCTGATGCCCTGGTATTAGTCATCTGTTTCTTTTTACAGACATTAATAGTAATATCTCCACCGCGGGCATTTTCTCCTACAATCATACCTTCATAGACTTCAGTACCAGGGCCAATGAAAAGTATGCCCCGTTCCTGAGAATTAAAGAGACCATAAGCAACTGCTGTGCCAGTTTCTGATGCAACTAATGAACCTCTGTTACGGTTATTAATTTCGCCCTTAAAGGGTTCATAGCTATCAAAAATATGATTCATAAGTCCAGTACCTCTAGTTTGAGTTAAAAATCCCGAGCGGTAGCCAATTAGACCTCGCGCCGGCATGGAAAAAGTTAAATTTACAATGCTGGAAGAAGTGTTTTCTATACTCATTAGTTCTCCCTTACGTTTAGAACTATATTCAATTACAGTACCCATGAATTCTTCGGGTACTTCAATAAATAGTGTTTCAATCGGTTCGTGAACAGCACCGTTGATTTCTTTTAAGATTACTTCAGGACGTGTAACAGCGAACTCATAACCCTCACGGCGCATTGTTTCAATCAAAATAGATAGATGAAGTTCTCCTCGACCTGATACTTTGAAAGCATCAGGGCTCAGTTCTTCAATCTGCATAGATACATTAGAGAGCAATTCTCTTTGCAGTCTGTCTTTCAGATGGCGGCTGGTAACATAATTACCCTCGCGTCCAGCCATAGGGCTATCATTAACGATAAAATTCATGGAAATTGTAGGCTGGTCTATTTGCACAAAGAAAATGGGTTCAATTCTATCTGGAGAGCATAAAGTTTCTCCGATATTAATATCTTCAATTCCAGATAAGGCAATAATTTCACCTGCACCTGCAGTTTGAACCTCAACGCGGCTCAAACCCTCAAAAACACTAAGATTGGTTATTTTTACCTTAACTTGTTTATCATTATTATTACAAAGAACTACTTCCTGGCCTTTATGAATTTCTCCCCGAGCTATTTTACCTATACCTATTCTGCCTACATAGTTATCATAATCTATAGAAGAAATTGCAATTTGAAAAGGTTCATTTCTGTCACCGGATGGCGATGGAATATTAGTCAAAATAGCTTCCAGCAAAGGATCCATATTGTCCGAACTGCCATCTAAAGAATGTTTGGCAATACCCCACTTGGCTGATGCATACACAATTGGAAAGTCCAACTGATGCTCATTGGCATCCAGATCGATGAATAAATCAAGTACTTTATCAATTACTTCATGAGGACGGGCATCTGGCCTGTCAATTTTATTTATAACAACTATCGGTTTTAGTCCGGCTGCTAACGCTTTCTTCAAAACGAAGCGGGTCTGTGGCATAGGACCCTCAAAAGCATCTACCAAAAGCAGTACACCATCAACCATGTTTACTATTCTTTCTACTTCACCGCCAAAATCAGCATGCCCAGGAGTGTCTATAATATTAATTTTAGTATCACCATAGCGGATGCTGGTGTTTTTAGACAAAATTGTAATACCGCGCTCACGTTCCAGATCATTATTATCCATGACCCGATCCGGCACGTTCTGGTTTATATGGAAACAGCCATTCTGCCTGAGTAGTTTATCAACCAGTGTTGTTTTGCCATGATCAACATGAGCTACTATAGCGATATTTCTAATATTAATGGATGGAATCATAAAATTTAGTTCCCTTCTAAAATAACTTTACTAAGTGTTTCCTTCGCAACATCCTATTATAACAGGCTTTCTTATTATTTGACAATAAAGACCGCAGGAAACATTATGGATGCGAGGAAAGTGGCAATGGAAACAATGGTAATAACATAAGACAATTGAAGATTTTGATTAAAAGCGAAGTCGCAGAATTTAAAAAAAGAACCTGGTATGAGATGTATGCTCAACCTAAAGCAGAAGTTACAAGAAAAATATAAACTTAAATTCTCGGAGTTCAGGAATACAGCAAAAAGGAACGAACCGATCTTAATACGCCTTTATTACTGATTATTTTTATTATACCCAGTAAAAGAAAAGTAAATTAATTAAAAATAGCAAATACTATCTCAATAAGTTTTTAAACAAAGTAATTTAATTTATATAATATGAAGGGAAAAGTTAATTAGAATAATTTGTTGACATTTGAAACAGGCGATGGTAGTATATTTCTTGCGCCCGAGAGAGATACTCAGGCAGCAAAGTTCTGATA
>CAZLVY010000064.1:0-10373 GCA_964563125.1 uncultured Syntrophomonas sp.
AGGAGGATTACCTATGCCTGAAATCAGATTAGCCGCCAGGCAATTCAATTATGAAAAGCAACCCGCTATTAAATCAAAAGGGACTATCATCTTGATTCATGGAAGTGGTGGCACTGCACAAGTCTGGCGCGAACAGATGAAGGGATTAAGTCAGGATCGAGACTGCATAAGCATCGATTTACCCGGCCACGGTAATTCAGCACCGCCGGTCTGTTCCAGTGTAAGCGAAGCAGCCTCCTTATTAAAAAGTTTTATAGCCAACCTATCTATACAAAGGCCTCTCTATCTGGTCGGTCATTCGCTGGGCGCTGCAATAGCATTGCACTATGCCCGCTATTTTGCCGAGGACCTGAATGGGTTTATTCTGGTCGGAGGAGGATCGAAGTTAAAAGTATTGCCGCAAGTATTAGAAGGTCTGGCCAAAGGGCAAATGAATGATGCTTTTGCCCGAATAACTTTTTCCTCTAAGAGCGATCCCGCTTTAGTCGAAGCAGAAGTAAATGTCTATATGCAAAACTCTCCCGCGGTTCTTTATGCTGATCTTAATGCCTGTAATGAATTTAATTTGACTGATGAATTAGCATTTATCAACCTTCCCGCTCTGCTAATCGTCGGCAGAGATGATGTGCTGACACCGGTAAAATATGCTGAATATCTATATACGCATTTATCTAATGCCTCATTAGAAATAATAACAGCAGCCGGGCATTTTGCCATGCTGGAAAATCCTGCCGCAGTCAACAAGGCAATTATTGAGTTTATTAAAAAGATAGAAGCTTAAATCTCCACCCGCTTGACAAAAAAGGGAAAGCTCCAGCTTTCCCCAATTACTAAGCATTAAAACTAAAACCCAGGAATTAATTTCTTATAGCTCTATCCGCCGATTATAAATTAAGACTGAGCTTATAAATATCACTGCCGATACTCCTAAATATATAAGTGCTGTGTAGAGAATAGGCTGCACCGACGGTAAACCTGCTACTTGAGCATAATTCATAGATTCAATTAAGGACATAGCAACTTTGTTAGTTAGCCATAACAACCCAAAAAGGGTTCCAAATGTGACTACATAGTTAAACTTATTTACTAACTTAGCGATAATCTGGCTAAAGAAAATCAGCGAAACTAAATATATTCCAAATACTATAGTTACAAAATAAACTGCTAAGCCGAGATTCCATGGTATACCGTTAATCTCACGAATTATTACAGTAATTTCCTCAGCAAACAAGGCGTATGATAAAATTGTTCCGCTTATCATTACGGTTAAGGTACCTATTAAATATTGGCTAACAACTGCTGCCAATTTGGAGCCTAATATCATACCGCCCCGTACAGGTAAAGACATAACTAAATAGATGGTGTTATGATTGAATTCCTTAGTAAATATTCCTCCAGCTGAAATAACGGGAAGCAACCCTGCCAAACCGGCTACCATTACAAACAGTAATGTTGTCCATCTGATTTGCGGTCCGCTTATATAAACTACAATAGAAGCTGCTACCACGGCAAATATGGTTAATATAATTTCCGTCTTTAGTTCCTGCAGTTCTTTCTGATATAGCTTTATGAACATGTTTAGTCGGTTAGCATTCATTTTTAAACAACTCCTTCATCAGCTCAACTAGCGACTTTCCTTTTTGCATGCGAAGCTCCTCAGCATTGCCCCGCAGCTTAACCTGTCCTGAGGAAAGAAAAATTACTTCCTCAACCAGGCATTCAATTTCAGCAATCTCGTGTGTAGATATAATGATCGTTTGTTCTCCCTCACGATAATCTCTAATCAAGGTATTAATTATCTCTTCCCTGGTTAGAATATCAATCCCTGACAACGGTTCATCCAGTAATAAGTAAGGCGCTCGGCGTGAGACTGTTAGCAATAGCTTGGTTTTGGCCCTTTGTCCTTTTGAGATCTTGCCGATCTTCATATTCTCATCAAGCCTTAGGAAACCTAAGAGTTCCTTATATTTATCTTCATCCCAGTCACCGTAAAAGGCCTTCACAAAATCAGCCGCCTGCCCAATAGTCATCCAGGAATATAAATAATCAATTTCCGCCAGATAAGCTATTTTATGTTTCGTATATTGAGGATTTTGTTCATCTACTATAACCTGACCTTTGTCCGGTCGGCTAAGTCCAGCTATCATTTTCATACTGGTTGATTTCCCTGCTCCATTTGGGCCAAAGAGACCAATTATCCTGCCATTTCCAAAACTAATGGAAAGATTATCTAACGCTGTAGTGCGGCCAAAATGTTTGCTTACTTGTTTAAATTCAATCATTATTATTCCCCTCCTTGATTTGCCCGGTAATCATCTTACATATTTCATCACTGCTAAATCCGAGCGATTTCATTTCATAAATAAACGTATTAAGTAACTTTCTAGCCATTTCCCTTTTTATATCATCCAGCATTTGTTCACTTACACTAACAAAGGTTCCCTGTCCGCGTAAAGTTTCTACCAATTGTATATTTTCCATCTCCCTGTATGCTCTTTGCACTGTATTAGGATTAATTGTGGCATGCCAGGCGTATTCTCTTTGAGATAAAATCTTATCTCCGGTTTTTAATTCTCCGCGAATCATTTTCTTTTTAAAATCTTCCATAATCTGCTTATAAATTGGCTGTGTTGTATCGAACTCCATTTCTTCTCACCACCTTTGTCAGTTTTTCGTGGTACACTAGTTGCCTAGTGCACTATTAATGTAGGTCAGTCGTTTTCATATGTCAAGACTATTTTAAAAAATTTTCAATACGGTTGGATAAAAGGTTAACAGTGGGAGTTATATATAAACAGTAAAAACCAGCCCTGTGAACTGCAGGCTGGTTTTTTACCAGAATATTATTAATTTTTACTAACAGGTAGCTGTATACCTTAAATAAAAGGTTTACCGTCACCTAATCAATTATTACTTATTTTGATTTTTTTCCCCGCGGGCCAAGTATTCGCGGATTATCATTCTTACCAATGCACTTCGAGAAATCTGCTGCTCTCTGGCCAATTTTTTTATATCTTCGACTTGTTGCAAAGTCAAGTAAAAGGTTGCGTGTTCAAACTTATCAGTAGCCATTTTTGCCCCCCTCCCGCCACGGTAGCTTTGTTTGGCCAATTAGTCTTTTGTGGATATTATATGCAAATTAATATTGTTCGGTTACTAACTGCTACCGCAGCCCTCTTTGCAACTTTCTCAACTGAGCAAGCATTGCTCTGCGGCCAGCCCGTATAATTGCGCTGGCCTTATCTAATTCATCCAGGCGAACTTCAGGTATTAAGGGATTAATAATTAAGTCAGCATAAAGGGTCTCAGCCGTATCAGATGTTTCATACACCAGAATTTCAATTGTTCTGTTAATTATTTGGAGTATCCCGGCAATGTTTTCCCTGTAGCTTTCCTTCCCGAGATTTACGGTTACAATATATTCTGCTCCCATTGCTAACTGAATTGATACTGGAACTACTGCTTTTAAGCCTCCGTCAACCAATTGCATTCCTTCAAAATCTCGGGGGACAAATAAACCCGGTATGGCGGTGCTGCTTCTTACTGCTTCACTTAACAATGCATCATGAACAATAACTGCTTGGCTATTTGCGACAGGATAAAAGTTATTGCTGAAAATCACTTCATTACCTGTATTGATATTACAGGTGATTATGGCCAGGGGAATTTTGACATCCCGCAATCTTTTATATTTGGTTAAATCAGCAACCAGTGCTTCTAATTTTTCCCCTTTTATCAGGCCATCCAAGGTAGCATCTTTCCCGGGCAGCATCAGACTTAAGCCATACTTGATAAGTCCACTGATATTGTAATCCAGATAATCACAAGGCCTGAGGTTTAACACAACTCTTTCCATTTCATATGGAGACATGCCAGCTGCTAATAAAGCGGCAATAATGCTGCCTGAACTAGTTCCTGAAAGACTGGCAACAGGAATATTGTTTTCGGCCAATACTTGTAAAACACCTATGTGAGCTAATCCCTTTAAGCCTCCGCCACCTAAAACCAATCCCAGCTTTTTCAAAAGATAAACCCTCCGCTTTTGACCACCAGGTATTTTACAATTTACAGATTTTTCTTTTTATACAGCTTCCAGCTGTTTAGCTGCTATATCAACGATTACAGGTACCTATAATATCTTTATTGCGGAATGAGGGGTCAACATGCTCCCTGGGTTTGGCTTCAACCGGACTTATATATATATCAGGAGACTTTCTATCAGTAGACTGCGTAACTCCGCGGTAATCCTTTTTCAGTTCCGCCTTTTTTATTTGCATCTTCATATTTTCACCCTTTTGCCTTTTATGGGCATTTCCCTGCGCCGCTTAAAAAGAAGGTAAATGCCCGGCTCTAAAAAGCCAGGCATTATAGTTTCATATCTATTTATCAAATTCTGCTTCCGGTTCTATTTCACCAAATACGATTACATCATGCATTTTGCCCAGTTTAACAGTAATGTCTACAAATACACTCAGTGCAATACAGGTTCCGTTAATCGGAGTAACCAAGTTGCACGGATTGCTGGAATCTTCACAGTTGCCTTTAATTGCAAAATCAAAGCTCCAGTTTTTAAGAATTACTTCAGAAGTTTCAATTTCCGCCCGGAATTCTTCAATAGTCAGCGGCGGATCGAATTCGTCTAATTCAATAGATTGTTCAAAACGGTCAGATATGGTAATTATCTGAAATTCATTGTCAACCACTACAAACAAAATGACTTCAAAATCAATGAAAATTTTTACCCGATTGAAAGCCAGGTCTTCTCCTGCCTGGAGAACCTTTACTTTGATATCCTCAACAAACGATACTTTTCCGCCTACTTGTTCATCGGGCACACAAAATAAGGTGTCTAATACTTTAACCTGTCTTTGGATGAACTTGGCTTTAATTACTTTGGCAAATAAATCTAACATACAACCATCCGGAAATTCGCATTTCAATCCATTATTATTCATCTTTCTTACTTTCCCTCCCTTTATCTCTAATCTTCTTACTTGCATCGAGGCAAGTATCGGTAGAAATTTGTCTTTTAAATTTCTAGGATATCCTATGATACACGGTTACTAAATGTGCGCACTTGATAGCTTTTTTTCACCTTCATCTTTTGAATAAGAAAAGGAGGCAGCTTTCACTAACCTCCTGGCTCATTCATTATATGTCGGCATTCGATGGTACCATCACAAAAAATTGGTATCCCTCTCGCCCTAGCTTCTTCGCAGAAGCCGATATCTTCGGCACCCAGTTTAGCTGAATAATAAACCTTATAAGTTGCGATGACACTACGGTGGATGAGATAAGCAGCTCCGGTGATATCCGTTCTGAAAATGTTATCCCGCGGAAAATCTTTCATATGCTGATAGGAACCATCAGGTGTTTTTTGCATAACATTATAGATCGACGCATCATTTATATGATGACCATTGCATACTAAAGCAGATATTATCTGGCAGTTTCTGCTCAGCAACTGGGTAATAATATGAGGAGGCACTAATATATCACTATCGACTGACAGCAAATATTCACAATCAGACTGAAAAAAATTTTCCAACAGCAAGTTACGCAGTTTAGCTAACTGATCCAGGCGGTATGAGCCTCTTCTATGCCCGTTATTCCTGCTGTTCGCAGCCTTGATTATTTGCACCGGTGAGCGGCTGCGACGTGAAAATTCTTTTAAAATAGCTTCTGTATCATCAACAGAGTCATTTACAATGAAGCAAAATCTAATCATATCTGACGGATAATCGATGTTTTCCAAATTTTGCAGATACTCTGGCAATATCCATGCACGATTACGAATAGGACAGCCTATTAAAACCGATTTATACTGCACTGTTATGCACTCCTTCTGAACCTTTCAGTTTGGTAACGAAAAGCCACCCGGTTATGAATAATCATATTTCCTCGTGAGGCTGTAGTCTGTGTACTACCTGCTCTTCTGCCAAATACGATATTGGGTGTTGAGCCAACCCTAAACTTAAACGACGCCCCGCGGGAGATTATTAACTGCCGTGAAGGGCTCAGATTAATCCGATATGATCCAAATGCTTTTGATGCATTATCTTTGCTGGCATTCAGCTCTGGTAAAGGCTTGGCTTTATCGATTCCTTTAGCGGCTAAATGGTTCTGGATAATAGTTAAAATTTGCTGAGCTCTTTCCCTCCAGGAATTGCTTCTGGCTAACTCCATGCGCTGCTCACAGCGTTCAGGTGAGGTATCGGCAATTGCCCGGGTAATATTGCTGAAAAATTCGTTGTAATTGCCGGAATAATAGATAAGTCCTTCATATTGTTTAGCTTCCGGCAGAGCAGTAGTAACAACCGGCATGCCTACTGCCATGTATTCCCACATTTTTATGGGGTTTACGGCTTCGATCATACTACTGATTTTAAAGGGAATTATGCCGACATCAAACATTTGCGCATAATAGGCAAGTTCAGTATAAGGTTTAAAACCTAACCAATGCAGGTTAGGATGTTGAGGCACTTCACTGACATTGTACTTGGGCCCAATCATTACAAAACTAAAATTGGGAAAATTGCGGGCCATTTGATCAACCAGATCAAAATCACACCAGGTAGCTAAAACTCCTATATAACCTATTATTGGCCGCGGTAAATTTTGCATTTCCTGAGGAACCGGCAGAGTCCGGGAACTGGCCTGCGAAAAGTAGTCATAATCACAACCATTTGGAATCAGGTAAGTGTTAGCATTTAAAGCTTTGGCCATATGATATAATTTTTGCGAGGTAGCTAAAACTACATCGGCCGTCTTTACAGCATGGTCGTAGAAAGGCTTCCATCCTTCAAACTCACCACTGGGTTCATCTACACTGTCAAATACAATCAACGATGGCCGGTAGTTGTTTACCATATCCGAATGAGCCGCGGACGTATAATAGACAACAGGATTTATTTTTGCTAAATACGGATTAGGATCAACATTATTAAATAGGAATAAGTTAGGACTTACTTGTTCAATACCTTTATTTCTTTTCATATTAGGTCCGGGCCAATTGATGTAATAGGAAGGTGTCCCCAGTTGCGAAAATCCTTTCATAATTTGTTGAGGACGCTGGACAAGATAATCAAAGTCAAGTGTGGGCGGGTATAAGATACAACTAATATTGGACATCTAGTATCCCCCTAATCTGGATAGTTATTTATTTGAATTCTGCTTTAATATGCTATGCCAACAGTAGTTATAAGGTGTCAAAATTTAGATACTTAAAAGCAATATTATGGCCAGGTTGCTTTCAACGTAACCTGGCCTTGGAGGAATGGCTTATTTACCTTTTAAAGATGATGCTCTATCCTAATACTGCGTCGTCCTACTCTAATATTTAATTTATTTGGTCCACCTGTAACAATCTTGGTATTAGAACTCTGACTTCTAATCAGATCTGGGCTAATAATTCCGGAGTATTTTAAGGCTATTCTTCTGAAGCGGTTACTAAATCTGATCCCGATTGGGTTTTGTATAGTAGGTGCTACCAGTGGTCCGCAAAGCCTTTCCGTAAGCATGGGTAAAAATTCTTCAATTCTCTTATGATAAGTGTGCTTTTCATACACTTCGCGCTGACCCTGTAGGGCAATTTTCTCCCGCAGTTCGGGATGGGCCAGGTAGTAATTGACCAAGTCAATTGTCTCCTCAGCACTATTAGACCATACTAAATGATGGTGGTTTTTAAACATACTTTCTATGGCCGGTGTCCACTGTGTCAGATGAAAACCGCCACAGCCCAGTACCTCAAAGGTCCTCATACTCATCATAGTAGAGGAGTTTGTCACTGAATGCAATCCTAATATTATTGGTACACTGGCACAAAGCGCGGGAAGGTCTTCACTGCCCAGATACCCCCCATAAAAACGAGGATCAATTTGAAAAGGGCGGGTCGGGTCCAACCACCATTCATTACCATAGATTTTTATATTATAATTAGCATCTATGAGTGGTCTTAAAATGCGATTAGCTCCTGCTATGCGTTCCTTGAATTCGTAATAATTATTGCCTACAAAGGCTATGTCATGATTAAATCGCGGGTCAGGACCTCCCCTTTTATGAAAGCTCGGATGACAAGCAAAAGGCAGTAAATAAGCCTGGACGCCATCTGCCTCGTAATTAGCAATTGATTCCTGACAGGTGGTGAAAACAAATTCTGATTTTAGGGCATGTGGTAATGACAGGAATTGATAGAAAATAGGGTCCTCAATTGCCCAAAATATATGGGGGGTATTCCTTTCGGTAAGGAAAGGAAAAAGAATATCATAGGTATCCCACCCGCCGTCATTAAAAACATAATCCGGGTTGAATTCTTCAAAGACATTTATCCAGTTCGGGTCATGAACTATCTGGGTATAACGAACGTCTATGCCGAAATCCGCAAAAGCCTGCCCGATGCCATGCTTTATTACCGGAGCATTATTAGTAAATAGTATTTTCACAAAACCTACCCCTTTTACTTATTATTGCTAGTATTTTATGCGCAAATAGGGGGGCAGGTTCCCCGGACTAGAGACTATTCATAAACATTCTTTTAAGGCGACTTCCCAAATTTACGTTTGCATCCGCTGTCGGCTGATTTAGCTTTACATCACCAGTAAAATAATTTTGCTCTGTCTTATAAGCATTCACATCCTGTTTTAAGGCTCCCTGCAATTTTCCAATTAATGCTTGGTGTTCCTTCTTTTCGCGATTAAGTATGGCATTACGGTTTTCGGCTTTCCATAAACCCCTTTTAAGACTTGATATATCGCGCTCATAAAAAAATAACTGGCGCCTTAGCTGACCATTTTCATTTTCGACCTGTTCAACCTCATATTCTAGTTTTTCCAGGGCTGTTCTTAAGGAAACAACTGCTGCTTCTCCCTGACTGGCCGGCGATATTTCAATAATCTGTTCTTGCGTAGCTATAAGAGAATAATCCACATAGTAATCAATATTAATTTCCTGCCCGTTTAACTCACCAAAGCCCGAACAATCTGTGAAGTCGAGCCGCATATAAACCTGCTTTCGGTTGTCAATAGTACTGTCAAAGTCCGTTAAGGAAACTCTTTCCTTGCATTGCTCATACCATGTAACCAGTTGCATACCTTCCTGTTTATCTTCTAGCAGACAAAGTATTTCAAGTATAAGATTGACTTGCACAGAGTAGCCTTGGATTATTGCTTCACTCTGCCGCACTTTTATTTTGACATCTTCAATGGAGTTATACTTTTTATCTAACTCGTATTTACTGGATCCTTTTATTCTGTGCAGTTTACTTAATTGCGCACTTATTACCGGTGACCATATTAATAGCGGTTTATCCATATTCCACCTCTTTAATTGAAATTACTGCTGTTTTATTTATATTAATAACTACTCCTCAGTATGTCCTTAACCCTGTTTTTAGACAAAGAAAAAGCTGCATTTTATAATACAGCTCAGTTAGTGATTATTTAGTTGTTGGCTGACGCAATCTTAATCTCAGCATCCTGATTATCGTAAACAAACAACTCCACTGTTTCGGTTAGAACATCAGCATAAGAGTAGGAAACTCTTCGTTCCACTCTTCTTTCATCCAGCTTTACAACGAATATATTGGGGTATATAGATTCAAGCACACCTTCTTTTTCTATTATACGGTTTCTTCCCCGGTTAGCTTTCAATCTAATCTTGCTACCAACAAAAGACTCCAAATCCTTTTTAATATCTGATAAAGCTCTTGGAGAATTCACTCAACCACCTTCTTTATTCATTATATCATTGTAATTTTATCTTAAATCCACAGCCATGTCAATAGCGAAATAAATAGTATATAAAATAACGTAGGCCGTGTCAACTACATATTTGAATATTAACGCGTTTTAAGAATTGCGGTCAAAAGATAAAGTAAATGCAACCCTAGCAGAGGAGAATGGTTGCGTTTACTTTTACAAAGTGGCAGTTGCATTTAATCTTACAAATTGTTATATATAATTATATTCCCATATTAAATGCGTCGGCCAAGCAGGCAAATTCCTCAATAGTTAAGGTCTCAGGGCGTCTGGCGGACTGAATATTAACTTGCTCAAATAAACTTTCCGCATATTTCTTGTCACAAGCAAAAAAAGAGGTGACAATATTGAGCATAGTCTTCCTACGCTTTTGAAACGAAACTTTCATTAACTTTATAAATTGATCTGCCTGGTTTACTTGAACTCTTTTAGTGGCTAACGGGGTAATCATTATTACGGTTGATTCCACTTCAGGTCGAGGATAGAAACAGGTGGGTGAAACATTCATCAAAAATTTTGCCTTGGCATGATAGGCTACTGTCAAAGTTAATAAGCCATAATCTTTTCCTCCCGGAGCAGCCAATATTCTTCCTGCTACTTCTTTTTGCATCATTAAAA